>REDU01000162.1 GCA_007693335.1 Ilumatobacter sp.
GCGATGGCAGGCTCCGGAGGAGATCGGCGAGCGCTCGGCTGAAGCCCGGTTGTGGCGACTCGAGCGCGGTCAGTAGCGCGAGCGCGCCGATGGCGGCGATGAGGCCGATCAGATCGGTGGCGCGGCGAGAGCGCGGTGCGTCACCGGCGTCGGCGAACCAGCGCGGTCCGCGTCGGGCGGCATCCACCACCGCGAACAGATCCATCGAGGGCTGAGTTTCACAGATCGCCGGGCGCCAGTGGGGAGATCCCCCCGGATCGCCCCATCGCCGTCGGGGCGGCGATCGACCGACTCGGGGTGATCGCCGTCGTGGGCGTAACGTCAGCGACATGAAGCTGTCGATGATGATCAACTACTCGGGTGACTTCCACGCTGATGTGAAGCGCGTGCAGGAGCTCGAGGCCGCCGGGCTCGACGTGGTCTGGGTGCCCGAGGCGTACAGCTTCGACGCCGTCAGCCAGATGGGCTATCTCGCCGCCAAGACGAACACGATCGAGATCGGCTCCGGCATCCTCAACGTGTTCTCCCGTACGGCCACCTGCATGGCGCAGACCGCAGCCGGCCTCGACTACGTGAGCGACGGCCGCTTCATCCTGGGTCTGGGCGCGTCGGGACCACAGGTGATCGAGGGCTTCCACGGTGTGCCGTACGAGAAGCCGATGCCGCGCATCCGCGACTACATCGAGGTGTGCCGGATGGTGTGGCGCCGCGAGCGGGTGGAATACGACGGCCCCGCCGTGAAGATCCCGCTGCCGGAAGGACAGGGGACCGGCCTCGGCAAGGCGCTCAAGCTCATCAACCACCCGGTGCGCGCCGACATCCCGATCTTCTGGGCCAGCCTGATGGGCCTCAGCGTGACGGCCACCGCCCAGCACGCCGACGGGTGGCTGCCGATCTTCTTCGACCCCGAGAAGTTCCACGACGTGTGGGGCGAGGAGCTCGAGAAGGGTGTCGCGCAGCGTGACCCGTCGCTGGGTCAGCTGCAGATCTCGGCCGGTGGCATGGTGGCCATCGGCGACGAGTTCGAGGGTGACGCCCGGGCCCGGGTGCTCGACATGGCCCGCCCGAACGTGGCGCTCTACGTGGGCGGCATGGGCGCTCGCGACAAGAACTTCTACAACACGATCTGCCAGAAGTACGGCTACGTCGACGAGGCCATCGAGATCCAGGACCTCTACCTGTCGGGCCAGAAGGACGAGGCGGCCGCCAAGGTGCCCGCCCAGATGCTCGAGAACACCAACCTGGTGGGCTCCGAGGGCTATGTGAAGGACCGCATCGCCGCCTACAAGGAGGCCGGCGTCACCCACCTGTCGATCACCCCGGTCGGCAAGGACCCGGTGAAGACCGTCGAGCAGGTCCGCACCATGATCGGCTGAACTGTCTGTGCGGGAGTGGCGGTTCCGCCGGATTTCCGCGGACAGTTCGGTGGGGTCATCTCGAACTGTCTGTGCGGGAGTGGCGGTTCCGCCGGATTTCCGCGGACAGTTCGGTGGGGTCATCTCGAACTGTCTGTGCGGGAGTGGCGGTTCCGCCGGATTTCCGCGGACAGTTCGGTGGGGCGTCAGACCATGCCGCGGAGCCACCACAGGCTGAGGCCCCAGGCGAGCGCGAGCAGACCGAACGCGGCCAGTGCCCAGCGCCAGGTCTGCTCGGTGATGATCTCGATCTCGTCGCCGAGTGTCTCGCCGAGCGACTCGCGGATGTCGTCGTAGGCGGCCGCCAACTCGTCGCCGGTGGCGGCCTCGAAGGCCAGGCCGCCGGTGAGCTCGGCCACCCGCACCATCTCGTCGTGACGGATCGGCACCGGGATCAGCTGACCGCTGCCGCCCGGATCGAGGATGGCCCCGAACGGGGTACCGAACGAGATCGCGTACACGGGGATGCCGTTGACGGCGGCCTCCTCGGCGCCCTCCATCGTGGGTCGGCCGACGGTGGTCTCGCCATCGGTGAGGAGCACGATCACGCCGGGTGGACGGTCGTCGTCGGGGTCGGACGCGCCGTCGCCGGCGGAGCCGTCGGCGGCCGACACGAGCAGCCGGCTGGCGGTCGAGAGCGCATCGCCGATCGCGGTCGCCTCGGCCAGCTCGAGCCGGTCGATCCCCGAGAACAGCCGGTCGCGGTCGAGCGTCGGCGGTACCTCCACGTTCACGATGCCGGCGAACGAGATGAGGCCCACCTCGACGTTGTCGTCCACCTCGTCGACGAAGTCACGGGCGGCTTCCTGGGCCGCGGTGAACCTGTCGGGTTCGACATCGGCCGCCATCATCGAGAGCGACACGTCGAACAGTACGAGGATCCGGCCGTCGGTCTCGGTGCGCTCCGTGGTGCGCTCGACCGGACGTGCGATCGCCACCACCGCCAGTGCGAGCCCCAGCAACTGGAGACCGGCCACCACATGGCGCCGCCACGCCGGTCGACGGGGAGCCACCGAGTCGAGCAGATCGATCCTGGTGAACCGGATCTGGGTGGTGGTGCGCCAGCGCAGCACCGCCACGTAGGCGCCGCCGAGCGCCAGCACCACCAGCAGTAACCACAGGCGGCCCGGCGCCAGGAAGTCGGTGCTCATCGTCGGGCGAACCCGCCGCGGGACACCTGTAC
The DNA here is from genome assembly GCA_007693335.1 of Ilumatobacter sp. GTDB lineage: Bacteria > Actinomycetota > Acidimicrobiia > Acidimicrobiales > Ilumatobacteraceae > SKSP01. The sequence goes on from REDU01000162.1 coordinate 2,599, forward strand.
CCGTCGCTGCTGCACATGGCGGACGATGCTCGCCAGCCAGTCGCCGTCGGTGGAGAGCTCGATCAGCTCGGCGCCAGCCCGGTGTACTCCGTCGATGCGTGCGGCGTGGTCGACGCTCGCCGCGTCAGCGAACCGGCGTTGCACCTCGGCGGTGACCCTGATCTCGCGGGTGGCGCCCGTGGACGGATCGACCAGCTCGACGAATCCGATCGGCGGCACGTCGCGCTCACGCGGGTCGCTCACCGTGACCGCCAACAGGTCGTGCCGCAGCCCGATGCGGGCGAGTGCGTCGGTCCAGTCGGCACCGGCGAAGTCGGAGATCACGGCCACGAAGCCGCGCCGGCGGGCGATCGCTCCCACCCGGTCGATGGCGCCGGCGAGATCGGAGGCGCCGCGCCGCTCGGCGTCGGGCGCGTTCGCCACGGCCGACAGGACGGCCCGCACCTGCACCTGACCGGTGCGTGGCGGGATCACCCGGAGATCGGGTCCCGACACCACCACCGCACCCAACCGGTTCTGGCTGCGTGCCGTGAGGAACCCGATCGCGGCGGCAGCGGCCAGGGCGATCGACGCCTTGTCGTGGTCGGCGGTGCCGAAGCGCATCGAGGCCGACGCGTCGACGACCAACCACGCCTCGAGGTCGTGATCGGCGATCTGCTCGCGGACGTGCGTCTCGTTCGTGCGCGCGGTCACGTTCCAGTCGATCCGGCGGACGTCGTCGCCGGGTTGGTAACTGCGCGACTCGCCGGGCTCCGACCCGTGACCCGGCGTGAGCCCCTGATGGTTGCCGTGCAGCACGCCGTCGAGCCGCCGGGTGATCGTGATCTCGAGGGTGCGGATGAGATCGGCCACCGTACCGAGCGACGCGCCGCCCACCGGCGCCGCGACCCCAGCCCCGTCAGCCACGACGGACGACGTGGTTGGGGCGCGGTGACACCCAGGTGGCGGGCACGCTCGCCAGGATCCGGTTGACGACGTGGTCGGGGGTGATGTCGCGCGCCAGGGCGTCGTACGTGAGCAGGAGACGGTGACGGAGCACTTCGGGCGCGATGTCGAACACGTCCTGCGGGGTGGCGTAGGTGCGGCCGCGCAGCACCGACATCGCCCGGGCACCGCGTACGAGGTTCAAGGTGGCGCGTGGGCTCACACCCAGCGCGATGGACGAGGTCAGGTCGTCGAGCCCGAAACGGTCCGGATGGCGAGTGGCCTGCACCAGGTCGATCGCGTACTTCGACACCGACTGGTCGACGAACACGCGGTCGGCGGTGACCTGCAGCTCGCGGAGCCCGTCGAGCGTCAGCACCTGGGTCGCGTGCGGCGCCGAGACCGACATGCGGTCGAGGATCATCGCCTCCTCGTCGGCGGTGGGATGGTCGAGCACGATCTTCATCATGAAGCGGTCGCGTTGCGCGTCGGGCAGCTGGTAGACCCCCTCGCTCTCGATCGGGTTCTGGGTGGCCACCACGAAGAACGGCTCGGGCACCGGGTAGGTGATGCCGCCGATCGTGACCTGATGCTCGGCCATCACCTCGAGCAGCGCCGACTGCACCTTGGCCGGGGCCCGGTTGATCTCGTCGGTGAGGAGGAAGTTGACGAACACCGGTCCCAGTTCGACATCGAACCGCTCGGATCCGGCCCGGTAGATGCGGGTGCCGACGATGTCGGAGGGGAGCAGGTCGGGCGTGAACTGGATGCGGGCGAAGCTGCCCCCCACCACCTCGGCCAGGGTCTCGGCGGCCAGTGTCTTGGCGAGCCCGGGCACGGACTCGAGCAGGCAGTGCCCGCGGGACAAGATGCCGGCCAGCAGCCGCTCGAGCAGGCGGGTCTGGCCGACGATCACCTTGCGCAACTCGAAGAAGACCTGCTCGACCACGATGGCCGTGTCGGGGTCGTCCTGGCCCGATCCGACCGCCGAGGGCGCCGGAACGCCGGTTCCCGGGTCGGTCGGCTGGAGGGGCACGTCGGCTCCGCTGGTCATCGGCTCCGAACGGTAGCGGCACCGATGACCGGACGGTGGTCGCCGAGCTGCCACCATGGTCCGGACATGGTGTCGGTGCGTTCACCCATCACCCGTGCGGAGGCACCAGGGCTGGCGATCGTGGTCGCGTGCGTGGCGGTGGCCTTCGTGGCGAGCGAACTGGTGGATGTCTCGCCGCTCGTGGTGGGGGTGGTGCTGGGGGTGGTGGCCGCCAACACCGGGTCGATCCGCCCGTCGTACCGACCGGGCTTCACGTTCGCGGCGAGGCGACTCCTGCGCATCGGCGTGGTGCTCCTGGGTCTCCGACTGTCGCTCGACCAGATCGGCGCGCTCGGGGTGTTCGGAGCGCTCACGGTCGTGGGGGTGGTGATCCTCACCTTCATCGCGGTGCAGGGCTTCGCGATGGCACTCGGGCTCTCCCCGGGCCTGGGGCTCTTGACCGCGACCGGGTTCTCGATCTGTGGCGCCTCGGCGGTGGCCGCGATGGAGCCGCTCTCCGGTGCCGACGAGGAGGAGACCGCCTACGCCATCGGCCTGGTGACCCTGTGCGGCACCCTGTCGATCGCCGTGCTGCCCCTGGTCGGACAGGCGCTCGACATGGGGGTGGAGCAGTTCGGGGCCTTCGCCGGAGCGGGGGTGCACGATGTCGGCCAGGTGACGGCCACCGCGTCGGCCTACAGCGAGGAGTCGTTGCCCGAGGCCACCCTGGTCAAGCTGACCCGGGTGATCCTGCTCGCCCCGATGGTGGCGGGAGTGGGTCTGTGGCGTCGGCGTGCCGCCCTGCCCGTCGAGGGGGTGAAGCGTCCACCGATCGTGCCGCTGTTCGTCGTGGGGTTCCTCGCCGCCATCGCGCTGCGGGCCACCGATCTGCTCTCCGACGGTGCCCTCGACATCGCCCGCACGGGCGAGCAGGCGTTCCTCACTGCCGGGATGTTGGGGCTGGGTGCCGGGGTCGAGTTCGCCCGACTGCGTCGGCTTGGTGGCCGCCCGCTCGTCCTCGGTCTCGGATCGTGGGTGATCGTGGCCGGCTTGGCGTTGGCGGCGTCGTACGTGATCGTGTGATCCGTGGTTCGGTCGTCGTCGACCCGACGGCTGTCACCAGGCGTCGTGGCGGACGCCCACCCGGTCGTACTGGTGACCGAGCACCACACCCAGCGTGCGGGCCTCGCCGTCGGCCAGGTGGATCCCGGGGCGACCGTGGGCGAACCGGTAGTTGCAGATGATCACCACGTCGCCCACCGCCACGTCGAGCTTGGTGCCGAACCGGTCGTAGAGGTCGATCCACTGCTGACGTTCCGCATCGGTGAACTCGGTGTCGTCGCCGAACGTCATGTGGAGGGGGCGCTGGTCGTACGGGAGATGCTGGACCAGCGGCCACCGATCGAACCACATGCCGTGGTCGGCCAGGCTGCTGTAGAGGAGGTTGCGTCCGAGCGGTTCGAAGTACTCGAACGCCGGGCAGTAGTAGCGGGTCTTCATGAGGCGATCGTCGTCCCAGTCGACGGCGAGCCGCTGCTGACGGGCCTTGCGGGCGGCCACGGCGGGATCGTCGGTGCCGAACGACTTCTGCCAGTGGTTGTAGACGCCGTACTCGACCTTGCCCACGTACGCATCGCGGTCGGTGAGGTTGCGGTGATAGCAGACCCCGAGGTCCTTGAGCTTCCGACCGAGCTCGGTCTCGAGGATCGCGTCGGTCACGGCCACCGAGTCCGACACGTAGGTGGCGCCTCGGTCGGGCAGGGCGTCCTTGCACAGGAAACCGATGACCTTCGTGCTGGTACCCACATAGGCCATCTCGTGGTGGTAGTGCAGCCATGCACCGAGCGGGGCACCGACTTCGTAGACGTTCGGGGCGATCCGGTCGCGCGGGTTCGACCCGCCGTCGTAGACCATCTCGGTCTCGACCACCAGCGTGGCGAGCGCACGCATGTCGACCAGTTCGGTGAGTCCGGTGTTCACGACGTGCACCAGACCGACCCGGTCGAAGGTCTGCTGCATCGCCCGGGCGAGCGCACCATCGGTGGGAGCGGTCCGGTCGGCGAAGATCCGGGCGTCGATGGTGAACGTGGCGGGATCGGTGGCGGACACACCGGACCAGAACCGCGGCTCGATGACGTCGGCGAGTGGTGGGAGATCCGAGTGTTCGACAATGGCCATGGGAGTGGCTCCGATCGGGACGTCGCCTAAATCCGACTGATATGGTCGGGAATGGTATCGCGGACGACGGCCGGAGGAAACCACCGGGTCGTAGCCTGTCCCCATGGCCGCAGCCGCCGACCGCTCCCCGCTGGATCGTCTCCCCGACCCGTTCCCCGAGCCCCCCGACCACGGGGTGACGGGGGCCGACCACGCCGATCTGCCGGTCGAGCAGTGGGTGGCCGAGGAACGTGCCGCCCAGATCCGTCGATCCTCCATCGAGGCGGGTCGCCGGAAGGGCGGGTTGGCCGGTGCGGCGCTCGCCGGGTCGATGCTGGCGCTGCGCGACATCTACGAGGGTCCGCCCAAGGACCAGCTGCCGATCGAGATCGAGGCGTCGGGTGAACCGCACGACGTCGATCGCGACGGGATCTCGATGACCGTCGACGGTGTCGATGTCAGCTCGCCACCGCTCCCTCGCCTCGATCCCCCGGACTGATCCGTTCGTCGATCCGGCGTGCCACTGCGATCCCGGCGTCCCAACCCGGGGCGCGGCCGCCCGGCGGAGGGCCGAGTGCGGCGGTGTCGAGTCCGGCTCGCTCCAGCACCCACGACGTCACCGAGTTCGAGTTCCACATCTCGCCGGCACGCATCGAGTCCCGGCCCCAGACGGGAGTGGGGACCGACACGACGAGATCGAGCAGCCGCCGGGCATCGTCGCACGGCAGCGCCACCCGTAACGGCTCGAGTGCCTCGGCCTCGTCGGGGATCTCACCACCCGGCCAACACCTGATCTCGTAACGGAACCACCGCAGCCGTCCGACGAACGTGATCCCGACCGGACCGGTCGCCACCACACCCCGCTCCACTCCCGCGGCGCGAGGGACCGGTGTCATCTCGACCACCACCCGGGCGCCCCCGCTGTGAACGATCAGGGCAGAGTGGTACAGGTCGAGTGGTCGGCGTCGCTCCCGACGTGCCGAGAGCGCCTCGAAGATCCGTCCACTCCGCCGTACCACCTGCTGGCCCGCGCCGAGGGGGATCCACAGCACCTCCACCGAGCACGGTTCGTCCATGTCCCCACCTCACCACCTGCCCGGGTCGCGTCGGTAGATCCGGAAGTCCTCGACCCCCTGTCAGCGACCTTCGGGCTGCAGTTTCGTGAACCAACTCACGAGACTGCAGCCCAAACGTCGGCGCCGGGGCAGTGCGAGGTGGGTGGGGAGGGGTGGGGAGGGGGAGGGGACTCAGAGGATCTGGGCGAGGAACTGCTTGGTGCGCTCCTCGCGCGGATCGGTGAAGAAGTGCTCGGGGGTTCCGACCTCCACGATCTCGCCCTCGGCCATGAACAGCACGCGGTCGGCCACCTCGCGGGCGAAGCCCATCTCGTGGGTGACCACGATCATCGTCATCCCATCGCGAGCGAGATCCTTCATCGTGTCGAGCACCTCGTTGATCATCTCGGGGTCGAGCGCCGAGGTGGGCTCGTCGAACAGCATCACCTTCGGCTTCATCGCGAGTGCCCGGGCGATGGCGACACGCTGTTGCTGCCCGCCCGACAGCTGTCCGGGGTACTTCTTGGCCTGCTCGGGGATGCGGACGTGCTCGAGCAGTGCCATCCCCATGTCGATGGCGTCGCGCTTGGAGAGCTTGCGGACGTTGCGGGGCGCGAGGGTGACGTTGTCGATCACGGTGAGATGGGGGAACAGGTTGAAGCTCTGGAACACCATCCCGGTCTCCCGGCGGATCTCCTGGATGTTGCGGAGGTCGTTCGAGAGCTCCGTGCCGTCGACCACGATGCGGCCGCGATCGTGCTCCTCGAGCCGGTTGATGCACCGGATCATCGTGGACTTGCCCGACCCCGACGGGCCGATCACGACCATGACCTCCTGCTTGCCGACCCGCACGTTGATGTCGGAGAGCGCCTTGAAGTCGCCGAACAGCTTGTCGACGTGCTCCAGTTCGATCATCACCTCGCCGGTGCCGGCCATCTGGGTGGCGTCGGCGAAGACCTCGCTCACGGTGCCGGACGTCGCGTCCGATCCGGTGTCGCCCATCGCATCGCTGGCGGTCTCGTCGCTCGTGTGCTCGCTCATCGTGTGCCCACTCCCAGTTTCCTCTCGAGTCGCTGGCTCTCTCGACTCATCGTGTACGACACGGTCCAGAACAGCAGGGCGGCGAACGCGATCGTCTCGCCGATGAGTCCCTGGCCGCGGAAATCACCCTGGCTCGTGATGATCGTCGACACCTCGAGCAACTCGAACAACCCCATCGCCAGCGCGGCGAGGCTGGTGTCCTTGAACAGGCTGATCAACTGGCCGATCTGGGCCGGGATCACGTTGCGCAGCGCCTGCGGGAGCACGATCAGGCCCATCTGGCGAACGGGGGAGAGTCCGAGTGCTTTGGCCGCTTCGATCTGGCCACGTGGCACCGACTGCAGACCGCCGCGGACGATCTCCGCCATGTACGCCGCCGTGAACAGGGTGAACACGATGATGGCGCGAGTGGCCGTGGACGGTGTGAGGTTCGACGGGATGAAGAACCCGAGCGCCACGTTCGCGAGCAGGAGCAGGACGAACAGGGGGGCGCCTCGGACCAGCTCGATGTAGAGCGTGCACACGACGCGCACCAGGGGCAGCGTCGATCGGCGACCCAGTGCCAGCGCCACACCGAGCGGGAAGCACAGCACGATCGAACACACGGCCAGGAACAGGTTCAGCATGAACCCGCCCCATTCGTCGAAGCCCACCGCCGAGACCACGTAGAAGAACAAGATGACGGGTACGACGGCCAGCGCGACCATCAGCAGGACGCCGGGGAGCCCGATGAGGGGGAGACGGCCCACGTACGGTCCGATCAGGCGTCCGATCGCCGCGGCCACCACCGCGGCGATCGCCATCACCCACGGACCGGACGTGCTCGTCAGCATCAGGATCAACAGCACCACGAACGCCGGCAGCCAGAGGCGATCGGCCACATCGCTCACCCGTCGCCACGACAGCCGAGTGGCGCCCACGTCGACCCGCCCGGCGCGGACCTGCCGGGCGCGGATGAGGCCGGCGAGCAGCCCGGCCCAGCCGGCCAGGACCACCACGGTCACGGCGATGCGCAGCACGTGGGTGTCGGGGAACCGGCCGATCATGAGCAGACGGAGGTTGACCCGGATGACGTCCCAGCGACCGGTGACGAAGATGAAGTTGAGCGACCGGTGGATGATGAACAGCCCGACGATGCCGAACACGATCGTCAGGACCGCGTCGAACGGACTGCGGAACAGGTTGCGGCGTGCCCAGGTCACGGCGTTCGTCATCGTTCCACCAGCATCATCCGACGGTTGGCGATGTTCACGAACACCGACGTCACCAGCGAGATCGAGATGTAGATCGCCATCGCCAGTGCGAACACGGGCACGGCCGGCGAGCCGTTGCCCACCGACGTCTGCGCGACGAGTGTGATGTCGTAGTAGCCGATGGCGGCACCGAGAGAGGAGTTCTTGATCAGGTTGAGGTACTGGTTGCCGATCGGGGGGATGGCGATGCGGAACGCCTGCGGCAGCACGATGTACCACATCTTCTGGAAGCCGCTCAGGGCGAGGGAGTCGGCGGCTTCACCCTGCCCCCTCGGCACCGCCTGGATGGAGCCGCGGACGATCTCGGCCACGTGGCTGGCGGTGTAGATCACGAGGGCGAAGAAGAGGGCGAAGAACGACGGGTCGATGCGGATGCCGCCCTGGGTGGCGCGACCGACCACCTCGGGGGTGGTGATGGCGTACCCGAACGCGAACCAGCCGATGGCGAACGTCGCGACGAACCCAGCGCCGCCCCAGAGACCGGAGCGGGGGAGATCGCCGGTGCGGTCGGACGTCGATCGGCGCCAGCGGGCGATCACCCAGGCCACGGCCAGACCCGCCACGGCCAGCAGCAGGAGGCCGTAGCCCGAGCCGACGTACCAGGGCACGGCGATGCCGCGGTTGGAGATGATCATCAGCCCGACCACGTTCCACGCCTCGGCGATGGTGGGGAAGATGCCGAGCACGATGGCCAGCAGGCCCATGACCAGGAACAGGGCGAGCGGGATGTTGCGGACGGCTTCGACGTAGGCGGTGGCGAGACTCCGGAGCACCCAGTTCTTGCTCAGCCGGGCGATGCCGATCAAGGTGCCCAGCACCGTGGCGGCCAGGATGCCCGCCACCGACACCCGCAGGGTGTTCAAGAATCCCTCGTAGAGCGCCTGGCGGATGGGGGCGTTCTGCGAGAGCGAGTTGCCCGTGATCTGGAACTGGGCGGGGTTGTCGAGGAAGTTGAAGTTGGTCGGGATGTTGAGGCGCTGTGAGTTCTCGATGTAGTTGCCGTAGAGCCAGGCCACGATGCCGAACGCGATGGCGACCACCACGAGCTGCACGACCCACTTGAGGACGCGTACGTCGCGCCACAGTGGGACGCGTGCCGACAGCGCGGCGGTCATGGGGTTCGGTTCGTCCCGCACGGCCGGGGGCGGGTGGCCATCGGCCACCCGCCCCCATCGCGGTGTTCAGTGGTCATCGACCAGCGGTCATCGACGTGAGTGATCGCTGATCAGCGGTACGGCGGAGCGTAGAGGATGCCACCCTCGGTCCAGAGCGAGTTCACGCCGCGCTCGAGGCCGAGCGGGGAGAGATGCTCCTCGAAGATCTCGCCGTAGTTGCCGACCTGCTCGACGATCTGGCGAGCGAAGTCGGTCGGCAGACCGAGGCCCGGATCGAGCACGGCGTCACCTTCGACCTCGAGACCGAGGAACCGCT
>REDU01000157.1 GCA_007693335.1 Ilumatobacter sp.
GCTGCGTCGTCACCGGCTGCGTCGTCACCGGCTGCGTCGTCGCCGGCTGCGTCGTCACCGGCTGCGTCGTCACCGGCTGCGTCGTCGCCGGCTGCGTCGTGCCCGGCTGCGTTTTGCCCGGCTGCGTCGTCGCTGGCTGCGTCGTCGCTGGCTGCGTCGTGCCCGGCTGGGTCGTCGCCGGCTGGGTCGTGCCCGGCTGGGTCGGCGCCGGCTGGGTCGCAGGAGGTGACGTTGCCGCTGTGGTCGTGGCGGGCGGGATGGTGGGTGCAGGTACGGGCGATGACGTACCGGGAGCGGGCGGGATCGCTGGGTCCGGCACAGTGGTCGACACCCGACGACGGTCGTCACCGGGCGCCCCCGGGGCATTGTTGCCCACAACGGGGAGCGACGACACGTCCCCGTCGTCGGGGCCACTCATCTCCTCATCGGCGGTCGTCTCGGCTGGTGCAGCACCCGACTCGTCGGGTTCGCTCACGACCGACGTATCCACCGCGCCAGGCCGGTCGACGCGCTGCGGGCGTTCTCGTGAGGGCTCGTCGTGGACGACTCTCGGATCGGCGTCGCCGCTGTCGATGGCGGCACCGCTCTGGCTGTCGACCGCCGTCGTGCCGGGTGAGGCGGCCGTCCATTGCTCGGGCTGACCCGCCCACTCCGATTCGATGACCGACGATCCGACCACCATGCCGGTGGTGACGAATGCCCCGACCAGGAACGTGCGGACAGCCGGGACCATCGCTGGATCACGGCGCATACGGAGAATGGTGTAGATCAGCGCCCCGAAAACCGTCAGCCAGGCGCTGACCGAAAAGGTCGTCCACACGCCGAATCCCGATCGGAGCATCACCCAGGCAACGAACATGCCGAGTCCCACGACCACGACCGCTGCGGCGACGAGGCGACCCACGACCCTCCGCAGCGTTGCCCGGTCGGTCGGCGGCGGCTGCTGCGTCGGCGGCTGCGGCTGCGGCTGCGGCTGCGGAGCGTCGAGGACTCTCCACGGTGTTGCCCGGTCGGTCGGCGGCTCCAGCTGCGACTGCGGCTGCGGAGGGTCGAACATCACGTCACACGTTACCCGGACGTCACGGGCTGAGGAACGGGCGGACCGGGAACGGGTCCGGGTTGCACCGGAGGGGGTGGGGCGACACACTCGGACGTCCCCCATGAGCACCGCCACTTCAGCGATCCACCCCCGATGAGCACCGTCACGCTGCGGCCGTGGCAGAAGACCGCGTTCGACCGGTTCATCGCCTCGGCGTCAGCCGACTTCCTGGCCGTGGCCACGCCGGGAGCCGGCAAGACCACGTTCGCGCTCACGTGTGCCCGAGCGGTGCTGACGAGCGAGCCCCGGCCCGCCGTGCCGAAGCCACTGGTGGTGGTGGCGCCCACCAGCCACCTCAAGGTGCAGTGGTCGCTGGCCGCGCACCGGATGGGCCTCCAGCTCGATCCCGACTGGTCACCCACCGTGGGCCTCGCCCGCGACGTGCACGGCCTCGTGACCACCTATCAGCAGCTCGCCACCGGCGACGCCGCCGCGAAGTTGCGTGGTCTCGTGGCCGACGGCGTGGTGATCCTCGACGAGATCCACCACGCCGGCCACGAGCGGGCGTGGGGCGACGGCGTCAAGCAGGCGTTCGAGCTGGCTGCCCGCCGCCTCGCGCTGTCGGGTACGCCGTTCCGCAGCGACGCGGCCCAGATCCCGTTCGTGCGCTACGACGTGACCGCCGAGGGTGATCTGGCGTACGCCGACTACACCTACGGCTACGGCGAGGCGCTGCGCGACGGCGGCGTGGTCCGCCCCGTGTACTTCCCGCGGTTCGACGGCCAGATGGAGTGGAGCACACCCTCGGGCCAGATCCTGCGGGCCAGCTTCTCCGACGAACTCTCCCGCGAGCAGGCATCGCTGCGGCTGCGCACCGCGCTCAGCCTCGACGGCGACTGGCTACCCACCGTGCTCGCTCAGGCCGACGACCGGCTGCAGCGGATCCGCACCGACACCGACCACGGCCAGCCCGACGCCGGCGGCCTGGTGATCGCGACCGACCAGGACCACGCCCAGGGCATCGCCCGCCTCCTGCGTGACCGGCTGGGACGACCCGCCGACGTGGTGGTCAGCGACGATCCGTCGGCGTCGAAGAAGATCGCCGAGTTCGCCGCCAACGACCGGCCGTGGCTGGTGGCGGTGCGGATGGTGAGCGAAGGCGTCGACATCCCCCGGCTGCGCGTGGGTGTGTACGCCACCACCACGTCCACCGAGCTGTTCTTCCGCCAGGCCGTCGGCCGTTTCGTGCGCTGGCAGAGCGGGCGACCGAGCCAGAAGGCGTACGTCTACCTCCCCGACGACGTACGGCTGCGGACCCACGCGTACGCCATCGCCGAGGCCCGACGCCATGTGCTGCGGCCACCGGTCGAGCCCGACGGCGACGAGTTCACCCCCGACGGTGGCCTCGACGTCTCGGTGCACGCCGACGACCTCCTGCCCGAGCAGCTCTCGTTGTTCTCGGTGCTGTCGTCCACCGCCACCGGTCTGCGCATGCACGGCATCACCGAGACCGGCATCGACCACGCGGCGGAGAACGAGCTCGAACTGCTGAGGCCGCCGGTGCCCGACTACGACGACGAGCCCGACGTTCCCGAACCGGTCTTCGCAGCCGATCCGCAACTGGCGATCGACCTCCCGTCGGTGCCCACGCCGGCCGGAGCGGTGCCGACCTCGTCGCTGAGTGTGGCCGAGCGCAAGGACGACCTGCGCACCCGCAACGCCGACGTCGCCAAACGTCTGGTCGACCTCACGGGCTGGACGCATGCCCGGGTGCAGGCCGAGATGAACCGGTTGGCCGGCATCGCCAAGGTGGCCACCGCCACCACCGACCAGCTCGAACGCAGACTGCGCTACTCGGAGAGCTGGTACCGCCGCCTGCGCGGTCGCTGATCGCTCGCACGACTGCGATCCCACTCGGCCAGGATGCGGCTGCCGTGGTCGTAGGTGAGGTAGTTCCAGCTCCAGTTCACGAACACGTTGGCCCGGTTGCGGAACCCCATCAGGTACACGAGGTGGAGTGCGAGCCACGCGATCCAGCCGATGAACCCCGACAGACGACGACCGCTGGGGAATTCGGCCACGGCGTCGTTGCGCCCGATGGTGGCCATCGAACCCTTGTCGACGTACCGGAACGGTTCGGAGGTGGCATCCGCGCCGTTCCCGACGGCACCGGCCGCTGCGGCGAGCCGACGGGTGATCTGGCGGGCCACGTGCCGCCCGCCCTGGATCGCGGGTTGGGCGACCTGGGGCAGGAGCTCGCCCTGCACGTCGCGAGCGGCGGCGATGTCGCCGATCGCGAACACCTCCGGATGGTCGGGCAGCGACAGGTCGTCGGTCACGACCACCCGGCCACCGCGGTCGAGCGGCACGCCGAGCGCCTCGGCGAGCGGGCTGGCCTTCACCCCGGCGGCCCACACGAGCGTGTGGGCGGCCATCACCGTGCCGTCGGAGAGATGCACCCGGGTGGGCTCAACCCGGGTCACCCCCACCCCGCACCGCACCTCGACACCCAGCTCGGACAGGGTGTCGGCCGCTCGGGTGGACGACTGCTCGCTGAACCCGGGGAGGAGACGTGGACCGGCCTCGACCAGCACGATGCGCGCCCGCCGCACCGGCAGATCGCGGAAGTCGGGCTCGAGCACCCGCTCGTAGAGCTCCATCAGACCTCCAGCGGTCTCGACGCCGGTGGGCCCGCCGCCGCAGATGACCACGTCGAGGGCACCGTCGCCCAGCAGCTCGGGGCGCACGGCCACCTGCTCGAAACGGTCGAGCACGTGGGTGCGCAGGTCGAGCGCCTGGTCGAGCGACTTGAGCGGGAACCCGTGCTCGGTCACGCCGGGCACGCCGAAGTCGTTCGAGACGGCGCCGGCGGCGAGCACGAGCGTGTCGTAGTCGAGCGGTTGACCCCGGTCGAGCGAGAGGCACTGCCGGTCGAGATCGATGTCGGTCACCCGGGCCATGCGGACCGCCACGTTGCGCTGTCGACGGAAGATGCCGCGCACCGCGTACGCGACGTTCTCGTCGTCGAGGCCGGCGGTGGCCACCTGGTACAGCAGCGGCTGGAACGTGTGGAAGTTGTTGGCGTCGACCAGCACCACGTCGACGGGCGCATCACGCAGGCCCTTGGTGATCGCCAGCCCACCGAACCCGGCGCCCACCACGACCACACGATGGCGACGGCCCGACGGCATGAGGTCACCGTACCGGCAGTATCCTGTGGCCCATGCCCGCTGCCGGAGAGCATCACCCCGCTTTCGAAGAGTACTGCGAGTGCATCTTCGAACTCGACGAGGACGATGTCGACGTCATCCAGGCGCGTATCGCCGAACGTCTCCAGGTGAGCCGACCGGCCGTGAGCGAGATGGTGAAACGTCTCGAGGCCGAGGGGCTCATCACCAACGACGGGGCGATCCGCTTGACCGACGACGGCCTCGAGCTGGCCCGGCGGGTGGTGCGCCGTCACCGTCTGGCCGAGCGCTTCCTCACCGACGTGCTCAAGCTGTCGTGGGCCGAGGCGCACCACGAGGCCGGCCGCTGGGAGCACGTGATGAGCGACTCGGTCGAGACCGCCATGGACGAACTGCTCGGCAGCCCCACCACCTGTCCGCACGGGAACCCCATTCCCGGCTCCGACTACATCGATCCCGACTCGCAGCCGCTCGCCGGACTCGCCGTCGGGATGGCGTTCACCGTCAGCCGGATCCCCGAGGAGCTCGAGTTCACCCCGGGCCTGCTGGAGTACCTGGAGGAGTCGGCCATCCGGCCCGGTCGGGCCGGCACCGTGACCGCGGCATCGCCCGACGGCACGATCACCATCGAGATCGACGGCCGTCACGTGGGCGTCGGCTCGTTCGCCAGCGAACGGATACTGGTCACCTCGTGACCCGACTCGCCACCACCGTGACGGCGTCGGTGCTGGCCGCCGTGCTCGCGCTCTCCGCGTGCGGCGAGACCATCGACCTCCGCGACACCGATCCCGACGCCGTGTCCGACGACGCCGACGACGCCGACGACGCCGGCACCGCAGGTGCCGACGTGGCCGCGGCCGACGCTGAGCTCCCGCTCGACGGCGATCTCGACGAACTGCTCCCGGCCCTCCTCTCCAGCCTGAGGGGACTCGACCAGCGCGTGAGCGACGGCGACACCGCCGAGCCGATGGCCCGCATCGAGACGACCTGGGCCGTGGCCGAGCCGCTCGTCAGGGCCGATCACCCCACATCGCTGTTCGGGATGCAGCAGGCCGTCGATCTGGCACGCAGCGCCGTCGACCGGCGCCGGCCCGCCGATGCCAGCAAGGGCTACCGACTGGCGATCGAACTCACCGACGAGATCCTGTCGCGCTGACGATCAGACCAGCGCCGGCGGCAACGGGTCTCGGTGCACGACCACGAGCCGCTGGGTCGACCGGGTGAGCGCCACGTAGAGCGCCCGGAGGCCGTGCGGACCGTCACTCACGATGCGGGCCGGCTCGACCACCACCACGCCGTCGAGTTCCAGACCCTTGACGACGCTGACGGGCACCACCGTGATGGTGTGTTCGAGGCCACTGGCAGCGGCACGGCCGTACTCGACGCCGGCTGCCCCGAGCGCCTCACCGGCGGCCTCGGCCAGCGAGTCGGGCACCACCATCGCATGGCTCCCCAGCGGGAGCTCGGCCGACACGGCACGCAATTCGTCGGCGGCCCGGGCGAGCAGCTCGTCGATCGTGCCACCGACCGTGTTGCCATCGGCCTCGCCGACCCTGATGATGCGCGGCGGCACATCGCCCACCCGCACCGAGCGCGGCGATCGGAGGCCTGGTGTGGCGGACTCCATCACACGATCGGCCAGCTCCATGATCTGGGCCGGGATGCGGTAGCCGACCGAGAGCCCGACCACACGCGACGGCCGACGATCGGGGAGATGGCGGAGCACGTCGTCCCAGCTGTCGGGGGCGAGGGCACCGGTGGCCTGGGCGATGTCGCCCACCACGGTCATCGACCCGTTGAGCGACCGGCGGGCAGCCATCTTCAACTGCATGGGGGTGAGGTCCTGCACCTCGTCGATCACGATGTGACCGAACGTGCGGATCTCGTCGGACCCATCGGCGCGACCGTTCTTGCGCGGCATCGGTCCGAGCACCTCGCGTGCGTCGTCGAGCAGTGCGGCGTCGGCGGTCGACCAGCGGACGTCGTGGACGCTCTCGCTGCGAGGACGGTGCAGCGACTCGTACTCGTGGTCGGAGAGCACCTTCGACGCCGCCGAGCGCAACAGCGCCATCGAGCCGAACAGGTCGTGCAGGAGCTCGGCGGGCGTGAGCACCGGCCACATCCACTCGAGCGCCTCACGCACCTCGGGCAGCGACCGCACGGCCTGTCGGACCTCGGCGGGATCGGTGTCGCCGTCGCGCCACGTGGCCGCCATCGCGGCCCACATCTCGCCCTCGACCCAACGACGCGCGGCGTTGTGGAAACGGAAGCGACGACGGGCGCCCTTCACGATGCGCCTGGACTCGTCGGCGCGGAGCCGCACGTAGCCGAAGCGGAACGGAACCACGAGGTCGGCGCGCAGCGGCCGCTCGCGGTCGGTGACCGCGGCGTCGATCACCTCGGACATCCGGGTGTCACCCTTGACCCTGGCGGCGAGCGGTGAGTCGAGCTGGTGCTGCGGACCGGCGAAGCGCACATCGGGTACGAGATCGGAGAGCACCACCTGCTCGACGCCGGCCTCGCCCAACGACGGCAGCACGCGCTCGATGTAGCGCAAGAAGACCCGGTTGGGGCCGATCACCAGCACACCCTGGTCTTCGAGCGGGAACCGGTGCGTGTAGAGCAGATAGGCCGCCCGGTGCAACGCGACGACGGTCTTGCCGGTGCCGGGACCACCCTGCACCACCAGCACCCCGGCCTGTGGTGAGCGGATGATCTCGTCCTGCTCCGACTGGATCGTGGCCACGATGTCGCCGAGTGCACCCGTGCGGCCCCGCTCGAGCGAGGCGAGCAGCGTGCTGTAGCCACGGAGCCCGGCGCCGGCCGTGCGATCGGCGGTGTCGTCGAGGCCCTCGTCGTGGCCGACCCCGAGGTGTCCCTCGCCGAACAACTCGTCCTCGAGACCCAGCACGACGCGGCCGTCGACCACGAAATGGCGCCGACGGGCCAGGCCCATCGGCTCGCGGCCGGTGGCCCGGTAGAACGGCTCGGCCACCGGGGCCCGCCAGTCGACCACCACCGGTTCGCGATCGTCGTCGGCCACGGCCAGACGGCCGATGTGGAAGCTCTCGAGCGTGTCGGGCGACTCGGCGTAGCGGTCGATGCGGCCGAACACCAGTGACGCCGTCCCGAGATCGAGCTCGGTGAGCCGCTTCACGAGGGCCTCGTCGAACGCATTGCGCTCGAACCGTGCCTGGAACGTGCCACCGAGGTCGGCCTCGTTGAGATCGCGCAGACGCCATGCCGAGACGCGGCTGCGCTCGAGGCAGTCGTACGCATGATCGACGTACGCCTGC
Organism: Ilumatobacter sp.; assembly: GCA_007693335.1. Taxonomy (GTDB): domain Bacteria; phylum Actinomycetota; class Acidimicrobiia; order Acidimicrobiales; family Ilumatobacteraceae; genus SKSP01. The sequence continues at coordinate 7,524 of REDU01000157.1, forward strand.
TCGGCGGGCAGATCCGGGTGGTTCTGGGTCATCGGATGGGCGCTACGGGGGTGTGACGGACCCGACGGGGGCCGGTTCCGGGTCGATGTACTCTATCGGCACCGATAGGGTCGACGGCTGCATGGTCACCAGCTTGGAACCGCCCGATCCGGCCGATCATTCCGGTCATCCGGTGATGCAGCCGTCGACCGGTGCGGTGCCGTTCCTGGCGGCGGCGCGAGGCCAGCACGCGAGCCACACGCCCGTCTGGTTCATGCGTCAGGCGGGTCGCAGCCTGCCCGAGTACCGAGCGGTGCGGGGCGAGGGATCGATCCTCGAGGCGATCACCCGGCCCACCGTGGCCGCCGAGATCACCCTCCAGCCGGTGCGTCGATACGGGGTGGACGCGGCCGTGCTGTTCAGCGACATCGTGGTGCCCCCACACGCCGTCGGCTTCGGCATCGACGTGGCACCCGGAACCGGCCCGGTCACCGAGCGGGCGTTCCGCTCGAGCTCGGATCTCGACCGGCTCCGACCACTCGAACCCGGCGACATCTCGTACGTGACCGACACGGTCGACCTCCTCGTGCACGAACTCCCCCCGGAGGTGCCGCTCCTGGCGTTCGCCGGTGCGCCCTTCACCGTCGGGAGCTACCTCGTCGAAGGTCGTCCCAGTCGCACCTACCAGCACACCAAGGCCCTGATGCACACCGACGAGGTGCTGTGGCACGAGCTGATGGAGCGACTCTCCGCCTCGGCCATCACCTTCATCGATCAGCAGCTGCAGCACGGCGCCGGCGCGTTCCAGCTGTTCGATTCGTGGGCCGGTTCGTTGTCGCGTCGCGACTACGACCGCTTCGTGCTCCCCCACAGTCGACACGTGTTCTCCGAGCTCGCCAGCCGCCATCCCGGTGTGCCCGGCATCCACTTCGGCATCGGGTGCGACCACCTCCTCGAATCGATGATGGCCGCCGGGCCGACCGTGATCGGGCTCGACTGGCGCACCCGGATCGCCGATGCCCGTCGCCGGCTCGGCGCCGACACCGTGGTGCAGGGGAACCTCGACCCGGCCCTCGTGCTCGCCGGCACCGATGTGGCGCTCGAGGGCACCGCTGCCGTGCTGGCCGACAACGCCGGGCACCCCGGACACATCTTCAACCTCGGTCACGGGGTCCAGCCCGACACCGACCCCGACGTGTTGGCGGCCGTGGTCGAGCTCGTGCACGAACGAACCAGCCGCGACACCATCCGTATCGGAGACCCCACGTGAGCACCACGACGACCACCCCCCGCACCGCCGTGCTGCTGATGGCGTACGGCACGCCCCGTCACCCCGACGAGATCGAGCCGTACTACACCGACATCCGTCGCGGTCGACCCCCCACTCCGGAGGCGTTGGCCGATCTCGTCGCCCGCTACGACGCCATCGGCGGCATCTCGCCGCTCGCCCGGCTCACCGAAGCCCAGCGCGACGGTCTGCAGGCGGCCCTCGAGCGTGAGGCCCCCGGCAGGTACCACGTGGCCATCGGGCTCAAACACGCCCACCCGATGATCGAAGCGGCCGTCGACGAGTTGGCCGAGCAGGGGTTCACGCGCATCGTCGGACTCGTGCTCGCCCCGCACTACTCGTCGTACTCGATCGGCCAGTACCTCGGCCGGGCCCGCCAGGCCGCCGAGCCGCACGGCATCGAGGTGCTCGGACTCGAGAGCTGGGCCACCGAGCCGGCGTTCGTGTCGTTCCTGGCCGACGACCTGCGCGAACGACTGGCACGCCTCCCCACCAACACCAAGGTCGTGTTCACGGCCCATTCACTGCCCCAGCGGATCATCGACGATGGCGATCCGTATCCCGACGAGCTGCGCGCCACCGCCACCGCCGTGGCCGAAGCTGCCGGACTGGCCGAGTGGTCGCAGTGGACGATCGGCTGGCAGAGCGCCGGCCGCACGCCCGAGCCGTGGATCGGACCGGACATCCTCGCCGTGATCGACGACCTCGCCGCCACCGATGCGGCCGACGGGGTGGTGGTGAGCGCGTGTGGGTTCGTGGCCGATCATCTCGAGGTGCTCTACGACCTCGACATCGAGGCCAGACAGCGGGCCGAGTCGCAGGGCTTGGCGTTCGACCGCACGGCATGCGTGAACGACCACCCCGGAGTGATGACCGCGCTCGCCCGCCGGGTGATCGATCTCGACCACGGCTCGTGAGTTCCCGGTCATGAGCGATCCGCGGGTCCTGGTGGTGGGGGGCGGGATCACCGGCCTCACGGTCGCGCACGAGCTGGCCGAGGCCGGACGCCACGTCGTCACGTTGCGGGAGGCCGCACCGCGGCTCGGCGGCAAGATCGCCACGAGCGCGTTCGCGGGTCTCGCAGCGGTGGACGAGGGCGCCGACGCGTTCTTGGCCCGTACGCCCGCGGCCGTCCAACTCGCCGAGCGGCTCGGCCTCGGTGACCGACTCACCTCCCCCACCGACGCCACGGCCGCCGTCTGGCACCGCGGCCTGCACCCCATCCCCGATGGGCTCCTGCTCGGCGTGCCCGGCTCGGTGGTGCCGATGGCACGCTCCGGTCTGCTCTCGGTGCGCGGCAAACTGCGCGCCGCCATCGAGCCGCTGCTGCCCCGCACGCCGCTCGGGGCCGACGCCATCGGCCCACTCGTGCGGGCACGATTCGGCGACGAGGTGCACGAGCGTCTCGTGGACGCCCTCGTCGGCAGCATCTACGCCGCCGACACCGACCGCTTCAGCCTCGGATCCGTCCCCCAGCTCGACACGCTGGCACGACAGCACCGCAGTCTCCTCCTGGGCGCCCGCCGCACCCGCCGAGCGGCAGCGGCCACGCCGACCGGGCCCATCTTCGCGGCGCCTCTCGACGGGATGGGCGCCCTGGTCGCCGCGCTCGCCCGGTCCATCGACGCGCACGGGGTGGACGTGCGCACCTCGAGCCCGGTCACCACGATCGAGGCCGACGGGAGCTCCTGGCGGGTCGACGACGAGATCTACGACCAGGTGGTGCTCGCGTCACCCGGTCGGGTCACCGCGCCCCTCCTCACCGCCGCGGCTCCCGACGCGGCCTCGATCCTCGCCGACTCCCAACACGCCGGCGTGATCCTGGTGACGCTGAGCGTGCCGGCACGCGCATGGCCCGAGCGACTCCACGGACGCAGCGGCTATCTCGTCCCGAAGCCGGTCCAGCGGTACGTGACCGCCGCATCGTTCGGATCGCAGAAGTGGGCCCATTGGCGACCCGCTGATGGCAGCCAGGTACTCCGCGTCTCGCTCGGACGCGACGGACTCGACGTGGGCCACCTCGACGACGACACCGTCATCAGGACCGTGGTCGACGAGGTGAACGACCACCTCGCGATCGACGTGCAGCCGTCAGCCACCCGGATCAGCCGATGGCCCGACGCCTTCCCCCAGTACCGACCACACCATGCCGAACGGGTGCGCGTTCTCGAGCGGGCACTCCCCGGGGGTGTGCACGTGGCTGGAGCGAGCCACCACGGCATCGGCATCCCGGCGTGCGTGGCGAGTGCGCAGAAATCGGCCGAAAGGCTCATGCAGGCCGACGCGCCTGCGCGATGATTGGGATCCCATGACCGAGCGCCCCCACACCCACGCGCCCCGGTCGCGCCGACGAGGCACCGCCGGCGCCCGGATGGCGCTGATCGCGATCCTGGTGGCCGCTCCTCTGCTGGCCGCATGCAGTTCCGACGACGACACCGCCGAGGCGGCCGCTGTGACGTCGTCCTCGCCGACCACGTCGACCACCACCACGTCGACCACCACCACGACCGAGC
>REDU01000113.1 GCA_007693335.1 Ilumatobacter sp.
CTCATCAGCGATCTCACCGTCGACGTGGGCATCCAGGTACCGGCGGAGCCGGACGTGCTCGATCCGGCGACCGAGCGACCGAGATGACGACATGGTGCGGGAACACGATCGACCCGTGGGATGTTCCCGGGAATGACAGTGCCACGCGTAGGGTTCCCGTTCAGTGCAGCGACCGGCGACAGGCGACACCGCGTTCGAGCGCTTCGTGCTGCCCGAGATCGAGGTGCTGTTGCGGGTGGCGAACTCGCTGACCCGCAACCACGCGGAAGCCGAAGACCTGGTGCAGGACACGCTCATCCGGGCCTACCGGGGCATCGACGGGTTCGACGGCCGGCACCCCCGGGCGTGGCTGCTGACGATCCTGCGCAACACCCACATCAACCGCAACCGGCGACGCCGACCGGAGCTCCTCCGTGACCCGGACGCAGCGTTCGACCGGCTCGCAGCCGCGCCATCGGACGACGAGGCCGATGCGACGGTCGACCACGAGCTCGACGTCGAGATCGTGCGTGCGCTCGATGAACTCGACGACCGGTTCCGGCGTGTGATCGAACTCGTCGACGTCGATGGGTTGAGCTATGCCGAGGCCGCTGAGGTGCTCGCGGTGCCCGTCGGCACCGTCATGAGCCGGCTGCATCGCGCTCGATCCCGCATCCGTGACCGACTCGACCGAGCCGGTCTCGCACCCAGGAGTCACATGTGATGCCCGGAAACCACGTCAAGGCATGGATCATGAAGCTGTTCGGCCGCGCCCCCGCAACCGACGCCATGGACTGTCACGAGGTCGGTGCGCTCCTGCAGCACTATCTCGACGGCCACATCGACGCCGAGCGTGCTCGCCGCATCGAGGAACATCTCGATGACTGTCGCCGTTGTGGGATGGAGGCCGAGACGTACGAACGCATCAAGGTCACCCTGGCCGCGCATCGACCCGAGGTGCCCCCCGAGTCGGTCGAGCGGCTCCGAGCGTTCGGCGAACGTCTGGCCCGCGGCGAGGACCCTTCGACACCCTGAACACCCCCAGCCTGAACACTCCCAGACTGAACACCCCCACCCTGGACTCGTCTACCGAGCAGCGGCTGTCGACCGAGGCTCCGGGTCAGGGCGGACCGGGCGTGCCCGGAGACCGGCCGACGGCCCGAAGAACTGCAGTGCCGCCTGTTGGATCGCCATCGCCCAGGTCGGATACGCGTGCGTGGTCTGCGCCAGGCGACCGACGAACATGTTCGTCTGCATGGCGAGTGCTGCCTCGTGCACGAGGTCGCCACCGACCGGAGCGACCACCGTCGCGCCGACGAGCCGCCCGCCACCGAGGTGGCCGACGCCGCGTTTCGGCGCGGCGATCAGCTTGACGAACCCCGACTCGGCCCCCACGGCCACGGCACGATCGACGTGTTCGAGCGGGAGCAGCGCGACCCGGGCCCTCGGATGTTCCTCGGCGGCCTGACCCTCGGTGAGCCCGACCCGCCCGACCTCGGGGCTGGTGAACGTGGCCCACGGCACATTGGTGGTGTCGAACCGGAAGCGGCGGACCCTCGCGAGCTTCGACAGCGCGTTCGACGCCGCCACCCAACCCATCCGACCGGCCACGTGGGTGAACTGCAGCCCGCCCGTCACGTCGCCGACCGCCCAGATACCCGAGACCGACGTGGCCGTGGTGTCGTCGACCACCACGGCTCCCCGCTCGTCGACGTCCACACCGACGTCTTCGAGCCCGAGTCCTCGTCCTGACGGCGAACGGCCGATCGCCACGAGCACGTCGTCGGCGTCGATGGCGCTCTGCCCGTCGGGCCCGCTGTTCGCTCCGGCGTCGACATGGACACACACCCGGCCGTCGTCGAGCCGCTCGACCCGCTCGACCGTCGAGCCGGTACGGACCTCGACGCCGTCGCCGGCGAGTGCCTCGGCGATGACGGCCGATGCCTCGGGTTCCTCCCGTGGGAGCAGCCGGTCGAGTGCCTCGACCAGGGTGACGCGGGTACCGAGCCGTGCGAACGCCTGGGCCATCTCACACCCGATCGGTCCGCCACCGAGCACGATCATCGACTCGGGACGGGATGAGAGATCGAAGAGGTGCTCGGACGTGAGCGGCGTCGACTCGCGGAGACCGGGGATCGGTGGCATCGCCGGGCGGGCGCCCGTCGCCACGACGAACCGCTCGGACCGGATCGTGGTTCCCTCCACCTCGACCGACTTCGGCGAGGTGAAGCGAGCGAAGCCGTGCACGACGTCGATGCCATCGGCGGCCAACGCGACGTCGTCCTCGGTCGAGGCGATGCGAGCAACCGCCTCGTGAACTCGGGACATCGCGTCGTCGAAGTCCGCACCCGATGCCGCCGCGGCGAGCAGGGCCTTCGACGGTACGCATCCGGTGAACGTGCAATCGCCACCCACCGGGCCGTCCTGGACGATCACGGCGGTCGCGCCGCGCCGGCGCGCCTCACGGGCAGCCACCAGGCCACCCGCTCCCCCACCGATCACGACCAGGTCGTACGAACGCCTCATACCGGTGGAACCCCGACCGCACCGACGGGCATTCCGGACCGACGCTCGGTGGAATGCACCGGCGGCTGCTCGGGGTTCCGTTGATGAGATGTCACCGGCCCAGCACGACACGAGCAGGTCGCCCCGTCCGTCGAGCACGTCGAGCGTGATGCCGACGACCGCGATGAGGCGTTACCGGATCGCGTTCGTCCTCACGATGTGGATCGCCATCGCCGGCGGTTGGTTCTGGTACCGCCGTAGTTCGGGGCTGAGCACCACCGCGGCGATCCAAGAGGCCGTCGATTCGGCGTCGGGCTCGTGGTGGGCGATCGCCGGGTTCATGGTGCTCTCGATGCTCCGACCGTTCGTACTCGTCCCCGCCACGCTGCTGACCATGGCTGCAGGTCTGCTGTTCGGCCCCGTCGCCGGAGTGGCCGTGGCCGCGGCGGGCGCGAACGCATCGGCGTTGGTCGGCCATGCGGTGGGCGCGGCGTTCGTCGGTGAGGTGGAACGCGACGGCCGTATCGGACGCTGGCGGACCCGGCTGGCGACGAACGGTTTCGAGTCGGTGCTGTTGATGCGGCTGATCTTCCTGCCCTACGACCTGGTCAACTACGCGGCCGGATACCTCCGCGTGCGCCGTTGGCCGTTCCTCGCCGCGACCGCCATCGGGTCGTTACCGGGAACCGTGTCGTTCGTGTTGCTCGGCACGTCGCTGACGAGCCTCGCCGACGGCACCGGCGCCATCGACCGTCGCGCCCTGCTGGCTTCGGTGATCCTCATCGTGGCCAGCATCGCAGCGTCCAGGATCGTGCGCCGGCGGACCGCTGACGTGACCGCGTGACTCATCGGTCACCCCTGTTCGAGCTCGCGCACCGCCCCGATGATCTCCTCGACGGAGGGTCGCGCATCGGGACCGGGCGGGAGCCAGAGACGTGACAGCCGGCCCTCACGGTCGATCACCGCATCGGCACCCAACTGCCGCGTGTCCTCGGTCGGACCACGCAGACGTCGACCTCGACGCACGAGACGTGCGTACATCGCGAGCGTGCCCGGTGACCACACCCGGCGCAACGATCCCCGACCCGCCCCGAACACCCGGTACAGGACCCGGTCGACATCGGCCAGCACGGGGAACTCGATCTGCAGATGGGCCCGGTAGGCGGCGAGTCGCGCCGGATCGTCCGAGAACGTGATGACGATCGGAAGGGCCTCACCCAGTCGGTCGAGGTGATCGCGCACGGCGATCACGTGTTCCTGGCACGGCAGTCAAGCGAGATGGCGGTGGAGGATGAGCACCAGCGGGCGCCCACGGTGATCGCTCAGTCGGAACGGCCTGCCCTCGTGATCGGAGAGGGCCACGTCGGGAAGCACGTCGCCCTCTCGGATCGCGCGATCGTGCGTCACGTCAGGTCTCGCAGTGCGTCTTCGATGCCGCGGTGGAAGGTCGGGTAGGCGTAGATCATCGTTCTCAGCTCCTCGATCGGGGTTCGTGCGTGCACCGCCAAGGTCAACAGGCCGAGCACCTCTCCACCGTTCGGCCCCATCGACGTGGCCCCGACCAGCACACCTCGCTGCTGATCTGCCACGAGCTGGATGAACCCCTCGTTCCCGGCCTTGTGCAACCAGCCGCGCGCGGTCGATGGCACCTGGGCGCGCCCCACGGCCACGTCGAGGCCGGCGTCTCGAGCGGCCTGGACCGTGAGCCCGACCGAGCCGACCTCGGGATCGGTGAACGTGACCCGCGGCAGCGCGGCGTAGTCGGCGGGCGTGTGCGGCTCACCCAGGATGTCGGCCGCCGCGATCTTCGACTGGTACGCCGCCACATGGGTGAACGCGCCCTTCCCCGTCACGTCTCCGACGGCCCAGACCCCGTCGGTCACGCGCAGGTGCTCGTCCACCGGCAGTGCCCGTGCGCTCTCGACGTCCACGCCGAGCACCTCGGCCCCGAGCCCGGCCAGATCGACACGCCGACCCGTCGCGACCAGCAACTCGTCCGCGACCACCTCGCTCCCGTCGGCCAGGCGCACACGGAACACGCCGTCGTGCGACACCTGCTCGGCTGCCACACCGACCATCACGTCGACCCCCTCGCCGGCGAACACCTCCGCGAGGAGTTCGCCGGCCTCCGGCTCTTCGAGCGGGAGGAGCCGATCGGCGGCTTCGACCACGGTCACCTCCACGCCGAAGCGGGCGTACACCTGGGCGAGCTCCGCCCCGATCGCACCGCCACCGAGCACGATGATCGACCCGGGGAGCTCCTCGGCCTCGACCGCCTGGCGGTTCGTCCAGAACGGTGTGTCGGCGAGCCCCGGGATCGGTGGCACCGCCGCCGTGGTGCCGGTGGCCACCACCAGCGCGCGAGTCGCCCGGTACCGGTGTCCGTCCACCTCGACGGTGTCCGCCGCGACCAGGCGACCCCGTCCCCGTACGAACGTGCCGCCCTTGCCGACGAAACGCTCCACCGCCACCGTGTCGTCCCAGTTGTCGGTGGCCTCCTCGCGGATCCGCGCCGCAACCGGGCCCCAATCGGGAGTCACGGTGGACGATCCCGCCATCCCCGGGATCCGGCGCGACTCCGCGATCAGATGAGCGGCGCGGATCATCATCTTCGACGGGATGCACCCCCAGTACGGGCACTCACCCCCGACGAGTCCGGCCTCGATGCCGACCACGGAGAATCCCGCCTCGGCGAGGCTGCCGGCCACGTCCTCACCGCCCGGTCCCAGGCCGAGCACCACCGCATCCACCACGGTCACGTCGTTCGTCCCTGACGGTGCTGCGCTCATGCCGCATCCTCCGCGTGTGTCCGGCCCATGTCAATCGTGTCCTCTCGACGGTGGTGTACAGGGGGAACCCGGTGGTCCCGCGTACGGATTCCCCGGAGGGTTCGGGAATCGAACCGCGACCGATCGGGTTCCGTTGACGGCACATGCTCGACCGTCACCTCCGCTCCACCAAGGATCGCATCGCCCGACCGCTGGTCGGCGTGCTCTACCCCTGGCTGCCCCCGCTGGCCCTCACCGGGATGTCGCTCGGCGCCGGCGTGGGTGCGGGCCTCTCGGCCGCCGCCGGGTCGACCATGCTCTCTCTCGGAGCATGGTGGTTCAGCCGGATCGCCGATGGACTCGACGGAGCGGTGGCACGGGCCCGGGACGGATCGAGCGATCTCGGCGGGTATCTCGACGTGCTGGGCGACACCGTCGTCTATGCATCGATCCCACTCGGCGTCGCGTTCGGCGTCGATGACCGATCGGTCTGGATCGCGACCGGTGTGCTGATCGCCACGTTCTACGTGAACGCGGTGTCGTGGCTGTTCCTGTCCGCCGTGATCGAGAAACGGACCGCACGGGCGACCGGTCGACGGTCGTCCAGCGGTCCGACCACGATCGTGATGCCCCCCGGCCTGATCGAGGGCACGGAGACGATCGTGCTGTTCACGTTGCTGCTGGCGTTCCCGGACCATGCGGTGTTCTGGTGCTCGTTGATGGCCGCGCTCGTGGGCTTCAACGTCCTCCAGCGCCTCCACTGGGCCCGGCGCAACCTTCCGGCGTGACGTCGCTGCTCGACACCACGACAGGCCGACCTGTCTCCGGATACCGTCGAACACATGACGCGAACGGTCCGACTCGGCGGGATCCTGTTCGGCGCCGGTGTGGGAGGATTCCTGACCGCCATGGCGGTGAGCCAGATCCTGCGGTGGCGCTCCCTCGCTGACGGCACCAGAGAGGACGGTCTCCCGGTGACCGACGTCCACGGTCTCGCGGTGGCGGCGTCGGTGGTGCAGGTGAGTATCTGGATCCTCGCCATGGTGGGCATCGGCCTGCTCTGGCACGGGAGCGATCGCGGTGACCGCCCGTTGCCCGGGCGCGCCGTCGGCGGCTGGGCGCTCGTGGGCTGGGGCACGGTCACCGGGGTACTCGGACTCGCCGATCTCCTCGTGGCCACCGACGCCCGGCGCGCCCTCGACACCGCGTTGGTCGTAGCCGGACTCGTGCTCGTGGGGCTGGGGCTGCGGCTCGTTCGAACGGGAGGGCGTGAGAGCGCGGCCCGGTGACGCGGACTGATCGTGAGGTGGTCGCGTCATCGCCGCATCAGGATCTCGTCGATGAGCTGGTCCGTCGTGGACGATCGATCGACCCGGATCTCGACATCGGAGAGCCGGTGGGCCGATCGACGACGCGACGAGCCGAGCCGACTCACGTGCACGAGTGCGCCGCTGTCAGGGCCGATCGACCCTGACGAATCATCGGGATCCTGGTCGGGAACGCCCGGGTCGAGCCACACGACGCACGCAGTCGAGAACAGTTCGTCGAGTTCGGTCGGTTCCAGATCGAGAATGTCGGGATCGCACGCGTAGACCACGGGGCTGCTGGCACTCATGGCGGCACGGGCCGCCTGGAGTTCCGCTCGCTCGAGCGCCCGATGTCCCGAGGAACGCTCGATCTCGTCGGCGGTTCGCTCCGCGTGCACTTCCAGCAGGGCGTTGGTGTCGGTGTAGGAGAACCCCAGTCGCCTCGCGACGCCGAAACCGATCGCGGACCGTCCCGAAGCCGTGAGGCCGACCAGCACGAGATCGCGGGGGCGGGTCAACACTGCCTCAGGCGCGGCGGCGCGCAGTGATGTAGCCGAGGACGGCTCCCGCCACGGTGGAGATGGCGATCACGACCCACAACGCCGTCTCGGTCTCGGTGAAGAGCCAGTCGACATTCGCCTTCTGCCGGTTCGACACGGCGAACACCACGAGTGCCACCAGGACCACCACCCAGAGCACCAACTTGATGATGGCGCCCGCTGATCGTCCCGTCGTCCCACCTTCGTCAGTCATGTCCTTCCCCTTCCGAGATCGTCCTCACCCGCAACAAACGGGACAGCCGGTCCGTACCCCGGATTCGACATCGGCAAACAGCTCGCGCGCCTCGCCCGGTCCGGGGCTCGCGGCATGTCTGAACTGGCTGCTCACTGGGTAATGCTGAGGGCATGTCGCTGCGCTTTCATCCGGGCCATGTGGACGTCGACGTGTGGCGCTCCTTGCCCTGGGGGCTCTGAACCGTGGGGCCGATCCTGACCATCACGCCGAATCCGACCATCGACGAGCGATGGGAGACCGAGCGTCTACGACCAGAGGGCAAGAATCGGGTGGACCCGTCGAAGGCCCGAGCGGGCGGCGGCGGGATCAACGTGGCGCGTGACATCGTCGACCTCGGGCATCCCGCCAGGGCGGTGGCCAGCACGGGAGGGAGCACCGGAGCTCTGCTCCGGGAGTTGCTGGAGAAGGAGACGTCAGCGAACGGATCGTTCGACTACGAACTCATCGACGTCACCGACGAGACCCGACGGTCGTTGGTGCTCGTCGAGACGCAGTCCGAACGCAGCTACCACCTCGTTCCAGCCGGTCCGGCCCTCAGTACCGAAGAGTGCGAACAGCTGGTGGCTGCCGCCACCCATGCGCTGGCGCCCGGCGACCTCGTCGTCGTGAGCGGGAGCGCCCCGACGGGCGAAGGAGTCGGGGTGCACCGCCAGATCGCTGCCGAGGTCGCAGCGCGGGACGGGCGAGTGGTCCTCGACACGTCCGGTGACGCCCTCGTCGATGCGTTGCGCCAGGGGGTCTTCCTCGTCAAGCTCAACCGGCGGGAGGCAGCATCACTGACGGGCGCCGATGTCGATGACTTCGACGATGCCCGCACGGCCAACGAGCAACTGCTGAATGCTGGTGCAGCCGAGATCGTGATCACCACCCTCGGAGATCTCGGAGCGCTCTGCTCTGTCGCGGACCGGCACGTCGAGTTCCACACCCCTCCGCTGCCCGGGCCGGTGCGCAGCGATGCCGGTGCCGGCGACGGACTCCTCGCCGCCGTCACGCTCGAGCTGTCACGCGGTGAGTCGATCATCGACGCGTGTCGTCTCGGCGTGGCGGTGGCGGCGGCCACGGTGATGACCGACGACACGAGTCTCGGTCATCAGGACGACATCCGAACGCTACGCGAGCAGGTCGAGGTGTGTGAGCGATGACGACGGAACGATCGGTCGATCAGGTTCCCGACGCGCACGAGGTGTTCGACGACCTGCGCGGGATGCTGTGGAACCGGCGGATCATCGTGTTGCTCGACTTCGACGGGACCCTGTCGCCGATCGTCGACGATCCGGCCGACGCCGAGCCCGCCGACGGCGTACGACCCGCGCTGGAACGGCTCGTCGAGAAGTGTCCGGTGGCCGTCATCAGCGGTCGTGACCTCGCCGACGTCCGTGATCGGGTCGCCGTCGAGCGTCTCTGGTACGCCGGCAGCCACGGTTTCGACATCGCCGGGCCCGACGGTGAGCACCACGAGTACGAAGACGCGCTCGATGTCGTGCCGTCGCTCGACGCAGCCGAGGCTGCGATACGCGAACGGCTCGACGAGATCGCGGGGGTGAAGGTCGAGCGCAAGCGCTTCTCCCTGAGCGTCCACTTCCGCTCGGTGGACCCCGACGATGTCGCGATGGTGACCGACACGGTCGACGATGTCGGGTCCGAGCACCGCGATCTCCGGATCACCGAAGGTCGTCGGCTCCGCGAGCTCGGGCCGGATCTCGAGTGGGACAAGGGCGCAGCGCTGGGGTGGCTGCTCGAACGCATCGAACCGTCGGGCAGCGCCTTCCCGATCTATGCGGGTGACGACGTCACCGACGAAGATGCCCTGAAGGCTGTTCGTGACATCGGACTCGGGATCGTCGTCCGCAGCGACGAGCGGAGCGACGTGCCGACGTTCGCCCATGTCTCGGTCGACGGACCTGATCGTCTCTGCGAACTGCTCGGTCAGCTGCTCGAGTTGTTCGAATCGGGAGAGCTGAGCCCGGCATGAGTGCGTGGACCCTCCGGTACGAAGGCTACGAGCCCGATCGCCAGGGACTCGAAGAGGCGCTGTGCACCGTCGGCAACGGGTACATGGCGACGAGAGGCGCCGCCCCGGAGTCGAGCGCCGATGACATCCACTATCCGGGAACGTACGCCGCCGGAGTGTTCAACCGCCTCGAGAGTGAGATCGAGGGCAGGATCGTGGCGAACGAGAGCATGGTGAACCTCCCGAACTGGCTCGTGTTCTCGTTCCGGATCGACGATGGACCGTGGTTCCACATCGACCGGGTCGAGGTGCTCGATCACGTCGTCGAGTTCGACCTGCGCCGTGCCACCCTCACTCGTCGTGTCCGTTTCAGCGACGACGAGGGCCGCACGACCGAGCTCACGCAATGTCGCTTCGTGAGCATGGCCTCGCGGCATGTCGCCGCATTGCAGTCGACGATCGTCGCGGAGAACTGGTCGGGGCGTCTCCGGATCAGGTCGATGATCGACGGTGATGTCGAGAACACGCTGGTCGAGCGCTATCGCGACCTGCCCAGCGATCATCTCGACGTGGTGTCGTTGCTCCACCCGACGGAGGACACCGCCCTGGTCGAGGTCGAGACGAACCAGTCCCACGTCCGAATCGCGACGGCAGCGAGGACGCGGCTGCATCAGCTCGCCGCCGCCGAGCGCGCCGAGCGCCGGGAAGTGCGAAACGCCGGATCGATCGGTCACGAACTGTCGCTCGACACCTCGGTCGGCGACATCGTCACCGTCGAGAAGATCGTCACGGTCTACACGAGTCGAGATCCCGCGATCTCGGACCCGGCGGATCAGGCGGCCCGTTGGGTACAGCGACTGGATGATTTCCAGGCGTTGTTGGAGGAGCACGAGCTCGCGTGGGGGCATCTGTGGGGCCGGTTCCACATCGAGGCCCACGGCAGCGACGACTCCATGCGAACCCTGCGGCTCCACCTGCTGCACCTGCTGCAGACGGTGTCGCCGAACTGCGAGGGCCTCGATGTGGGTGTCCCCGCCCGAGGCCTGCACGGTGAGGCCTACCGTGGTCACATCTTCTGGGACGAGCTGTTCGTCCTCCCGATCCTCAACCTCAGGATCCCGGCGCTCTCGCGGGCGATGCTCGGCTACCGGTACCGACGACTTCCCGAGGCACGTCACGCCGCTCGCGAAGCCGGCTACCGAGGGGCGATGTTCCCCTGGCAATCCGGGAGCGACGGCCGCGAGGAGAGCCAGGTCCTCCACCTCAACCCGGAGTCGGGGCGATGGAAACCCGATGCCACGCACCTCCAGCGCCACATCAACATCGCGATCGCCTACAACGTCTGGCAGTACCAGCAGACCACCGACGACCGCGACTTCCTCGAACGCTACGGGGCGGAACTCCTCCTCGAGATCGCACAGTTCTGGTCGAGCGCGGCCGAGTACGACGGTGACCGCGACCGTTACGTGATCCGTGGTGTGGTCGGGCCCGACGAGTTCCACACGGCCTACCCCGACGCCGAGGAGAACGGTGTCGACAACAACGCCTACACCAACGTGATGGCCGCCTGGGTGTTGCTCCGCGCCATCGACGCCCTGGAACTGCTGTGTGACCGGACACGTCGGGAATTGATGGACGTACTCGTTCTCGGACCCGACGACATCGAACGCTGGCGGGACATCAGCCAGAAGATGTACGTGCCATTCCACGACGACGGCATCATCAGCCAGTTCGAGGGGTACGAACAGCTCGACGAACTCGACTGGGATCGCTATCGCGACGAGTACGACGACATCCATCGGCTCGACCGGATCCTCGAAGCCGAGGGTGATTCTCCGAACCGCTACCAGGTCTCCAAGCAGGCCGACGTGCTCATGCTGTTCTACCTGCTCTCCGCCGACGAGTTGCGCGAGCTGTTCGAACACCTCGGGTACGACCTCGAGCCCGAGATGATCCCGCG
>REDU01000158.1 GCA_007693335.1 Ilumatobacter sp.
GCCGGGACCTGCCCAGTGCTCTCACCGGGGTCCTGGTCGCTGGCGCTCATCGCTCCGTGATGTTCCCGCATCCAGGATCGTTCGGGGGTGCTGGAGAGGGGTGGACTCGCGGGTGTGGCTCACCGCTTGTCCCGGCGACAATCTACCACGGCGGCGACGGCCACCTCGGAGGAGGCGCTCGGCGCGGTGACTGCCAGCTGGGAACTCGACCGCACCACGGTCAGCGTGTCGGGGCGCGCCGGGTCGGGTCGGCCCGTCGGCCGGAGCCGCTCCCCGCGCAACCGTGTCGTCAGCTTCCACGCGCTACATGAAGTACGGGTTTTCGATGCTCGCACGCGTCGCGTCACCACGTCTTGGTCAGAGAATCGACCGGACGTGGCGTCGATTTTCTGACCAGGGCGACTCGAGGAGCAGCAGCCGGGCAGTCACGGCGCGCTTCGGACCGCAGCGGATCGGAGCTGGCGTGGGAACCCGGGTCGAGACGCGACGAAACCCCTGCACCGCAGGGGTTTCGCGTGGAGCGGACGACGGGATTCGAACCCGCGACCCTCACCTTGGCAAGGTGATGCTCTACCAACTGAGCCACGTCCGCGTGGGACACAGAGAATACCAGCCGTGCGGGTCGACCGGACAACCTCGACCGTCAGGCCCAGCGTCGGTCGCCGGCGTCGTCGAGTGCCCCGTCGTCGAGGGCGCCGCCGTCGACCGCGTCGTCGCCAGGCGCTTCGTCGGCGACCGCCTCGTCACCGGACGCTTCATCGTCGACCGCCTGGTCGCTGAGTCGGGCCACCTCGTCGGTTCGCGTCTCGCCGTTCTCCCGGGCCTCGGTCACCACGTCGACCGTCACCGGTTCACCGACCGGTGGGACGAGCTGGTCCATCGGCTCGGCCACATCGTCGGGCGATGTGTCCTCGAGATGGATACCGAGCTCACGGAGCAGATCGTCGAAGTCGTCGAATCCGCCGAGTCGCGGACCGAGATCGAACTCGGCATCGGCGAGCGGTGGCGGTGCCATCGGGTCGAGCGGTTCGGCCCCGGTGGGACGAACCTCGTCGAGCCGGCGGCGCTGCCACACGGGGTCGGCCCGGCGCCACGAACGCTCCCCCATCACCTCGAGCGGAGCGAGCACCTCGGGATCGACCCGGGTCGAGCGCACGAGCCACCCGGCGAGCACGACGAGGCCGACCCCGATGGCGATGAGGAACAGAACCGCCGCCAGCACCGTGCGGGTGCGGCCGGGATCACCCACCGCCAGGAATGCGGGTGTCCAGGTGAGCACGATGGGAGCGGAGATCGACGCGAGCACGACTCCGGAAGTGTGCCAGGTCGGCCGACCCCAGATCACGTCTGTCCGTATCGGATCACACCTGGTGCACGGGGCACCACACCGTGGTTCGTCCACCCACCGTTTCGCGCACGAGCGCGGCCCCGTCCTGCGGGCACGACGGCAACGCTGCTCGGAACGCCGGCGAGACCTCACCGCGATGGCTCCCACCCCGGTCGAGCATGACGGGCAGGTGCTGGCGCATGCACCGATGGAGCGCAGCGACCTCGCCGCCAGTGAGCTCGCCTGCCGGATGCGCGGGTGCGATCCGCGCGTGCCACAACACCTCGTCCACGCACAGGTTCCCGAGACCGGCGACCACGTGTTGGTCCAGCAGCAGCGCCTTGATCGGACGCGAACGGCCGCTGACGGCGATCCGGAGCTGGTCGTACGTGACCTCGAGAAGGTCGGGTCCCAGTCCCGAGATGTCGGGGTCGAGCGTGACGCGCGACCATCGCCGCGGATCGTTCACGCGCATCGAGCCGCCATCGGCCAGCGTGATCCGGAAACGGTCCCACCGGGGTTCGTCCCGACCACTGCCGTACTCGAGTTGGTCGATCGCGGCAACGTCGTCCACCACGATCCGGCCGGTCATCCCGAAGTGGACGCCGAGCGTGGGGCCGTCGGTGTCGAGCAGGAGCTGTTTGCCGAGACGGCGGGCCGACAGCACCGTGCCCCCTCTCAGCTCGTCGTCGATGCGATCGAGCACACCGGGTGCGGCAACACGTTCGTCCACCTCGATCCGAGCGATCTCACGACCGATCAACGGCTCGGCCGCACGACGGTAGATCTCGACCTCGAGTCCCTCCGGCACCGTTCGAGTGTGGCCGACGCGACCCGCACGGGGCACACTCGACAGGGCATGGAACTGCTCGGCTTGCTCCTGACGATCGCCATCGGCGGGTTGATCATCTGGCTCGCGTTCCGCATCGAGCCCCACTGGGTGTCCAAGGACGGCCGACGGTTCATCTGCCGGGCGCAGCTCATCGACGATCGCGGCAACGTGCACGGAAGATGGAACGAGTACCGGTTCCGCGTGACACCCGACGGTCTCGTGGCGGGCGCGCGTCGTTCGATGTTCTCCCACGGCGGCGGCGACGGCTGGGCGGTGGTGGCGCGCTCCGAGGACGCCCCGCCGCGCAAGGCGGTCTACCTGCTCCAGGACCCGGTCGAATCGCGCAACATGATCGCCATCCGACTTCCGCGCACCAGCAGGGCGGTGGACGTGCTGGACGACCTGCTCAACTCGTGAACGCACGCTCGAGGAACGTCGAGATCGGGTCGGCCAGCTGGTCGAGATTGATCAGGAACGCATCGTGACCGTGCGGTGAGTCGACCTCCACGTAGCGGCTGGGCGTACCGACCGAGTCGAGCACGTCGACGATCTGACGTTGCTGGTACGGCGGGTACAGCATGTCGCTCGAGATCCCGATCGACAAGGTGGGCGCCGAGACGCGTCGCATCGCCGCGAGGAGCGACCCGCGGTTGCGGGCCACGTCGTGGAGGTCCATGGCCTTGCCGATCAGCAAATAGCTGTTGGCGTCGAAACGTCGCACCAGCTTGATGCCGTGGTACTCCAGATAGCGCTCGACCTCGAAGCGCTGCCAGAGGTCGAACGTGTCACCGTAGGCGCTCCGATCGGCCAACTCCCGGCCGAACCGGTCGGTGAAGACGTTGTCGCTGCGGAATGTCACCTGCGCGACCTGACGGGCGATCTCGAGCCCCTCCCACGGACCGTCTCCGGGATCGGCGTCGTAGTAGTCGCCGCCGCGCCACCGTGGATCGAGCCGGATCGCCCGCCGGCCGATCGCCCCCCAGGCGATCTGTTGAGCTGTCGCCTGCATGCAGGTGGCGATCGGCACGATCGACCGCACCCGTCGCGGGTACGTGATGGCCCACTCGAGCACCTGCATCCCGCCCATGGAGCCACCCACGACGGCGTGCCACCGCTCGACACCCAGATGCGGCATCAGCCGGGCCTGGGCGCGCACCATGTCGCGGATGGTGACGACGGGGAACCGGGAGCCGTACTGACGCCCGTCGGCGGGGTGCGGTGACGCCGGACCGGTCGAACCCTGGCAACCGCCCAACACGTTCGCGCACACCACGAAGAAACGATCGGTGTCGATCGGTCTGCCCGGTCCGATCATGTCGTGCCACCATCCGGGCGCCTCGTGGCCCCGCTCGGCCCGCCCGGCCGCGTGGCTGTCGCCGGTCCACGCATGGCACAGCAGCACGGCGTTCGAACCGTCGGGGTCGAGCTCGCCCCAGGTCTCGTAGGCGATCGTCACGTCGCTCAACGTGCGTCCACCTTCCACCGCGAACCGTCGATCGGACGCGAACGTGAAGAACTTCCGTCGACCGGCTGGATCACCCGGCTGCCAGGCGCCCGTGACCGGGAGCACGTCTCCGTCGGTCATCGTGACCCGTCGCTGCAGTGGTGGTGGTGTGGTCGCATGGGGTTTCTTCCTGGTCTGGCAGCGCTCTTGCGCTCGCTGGCACGACGAGTGACCCCGAACGCCTGATTGCCGGACGGATCCGACCACATCCCACCCCGACCGGAGCCGGCGGCGGAGGCACCTTGGGGCGTTCACCCAGGTTGCCGGGCCCGGGGTTGCCGGGCCACTCGAAATGCCGCCGCTGACTGTACCAGCGACGCCCGGGCACGACCCCACACGTGCTCTCGCGACCACGACCTCTGGAGTACGTTGACCCGATGCGTGTGCTCGTGGTGGGTTCCGGTGGTGTCGGTTCGGCGTTCGTGGCGATCGCCTCGCACCGGGAGGTGTACCAGCACATCACCGTGGCCGACATCGACCTGGCCAAGGCCGAGGCAGCCGTGGCGACCGCGGTCGACAACGACACCGGCGATCGGATCGTGGCTGCGACCATCGACGCCTCGTCGGAGGACGCCGTGGCCGAGCTCGCCCGCTCGATGCGCGCCGACGTGATCCTCAACGCCTGCGACCCACGCTTCAACCCGCCGATCTTCGAGGGGGCGTTCCTCGCCGGCTGCCACTACGTCGACATGGCCATGCACATGTCACAACCCCATCCCGACAAGCCCTACGAGAAGTGCGGCATACGCCTCGGCGACGGTCAGTTCGCACAGCACCCCGTCTGGAAGAACCGAGGGTTGATGGCACTGGTCGGGATGGGCGTCGAGCCCGGCTTCTCCGACGTGGCCGCCCGGTACGCCGCCGACCACCTCTTCTCGCACATCGACGAGATCGGGGTGCGCGACGGCGCCGACCTCGTGGTGGAGGGGTATGACTTCGCGCCCACGTTCTCGATCTGGACCACGATCGAGGAGTGCCTCAACCCGCCGGTGATCTACGAGCGTGAGCGGGGGTGGTTCACCACCGAGCCGTTCAGTGAGCCCGAGATCTTCACGTTCCCCGAGGGCATCGGTGCGCTGCAGTGCGTGAACGTCGAGCACGAGGAGGTCATCCTCATACCCCGGTGGATCGACGTCGACCGGGTCACGTTCAAGTACGGCCTCGGCGAGGAGTTCATCGACGTTCTCAAGACCCTCCAGAAGCTCGAACTCCACTCGACCGAGCCCGTGGAGGTCCGGGGCATGAAGGTGTCGCCGCGCGACGTCGTGGCGGCCACGCTGCCCGACCCGGCCGAACTGGGCGGCCAGATGACCGGACGCACCTGCGCGGGCACCTGGGTCAAGGGCACGGGCACCGACGGGAATCCCCGAGAGGTGTACGTGTACCACGTGGTCGACAACGCCTGGTCGATGCGCGAGTTCGGTCACCAGGCCGTGGTCTGGCAGACCGCCGTCATGCCAGCGGTGGCGATAGAACTCATGGCCACCGGGGTGTGGACGGGGATCGGCATCGTCGGACCCGAGGCGTTGCCCGCCGATCCGTTCCTCGAGCTGCTCGACCAGCACGGGGTCGAGTGGGAATGGGAGGACTACGTCGACCGGGCACCGGCGCCGGCGGCACCACCCGAACGTCGTCCCGCGTAGAGCCGTTCCGCGAAGTCGAGGGCGTGGTCGAGGGACTCCACGAACGCCGTTCCCGTCCAGGCGATGTCGAACGCCGTCCCGTGATCGACCGACGTCCTGATGATCGGGAGCCCGAGCGTCACGTTCACACCGGTCTCGAACGCGAGCAGCTTCATCGGACCGTGTCCCTGGTCGTGGTACATGCAGACGATCGCGTCGTAGCGCTGTCGGTGCACCGCCTGGAAGAAGACCGTGTCGGCAGGATGCGGTCCGGAGACGTCGATCCCTCGCCGCTGCGCCGCTGCGATGGCCGGAGCGATGTGCTCGATGTCCTCGGTGCCGAACAGTCCGTGTTCACCCGCGTGGGGATTGAGCCCGCACACGGCCACCCGCGGTCGGTCGAGGAACCGACGCAACGTGGCATCGGTGAGCTCGATCACGTCGAGCACGCGATCGACACGTACTCGGTCGATGGCCTCGCGGAGCGAGCAGTGCGTGCTCACGTGGGTGACCGCGAGCGTGCCGTTGGTGAGCATCATCGTCACCCGCTCCGCACCGCACAACTGGGCGATCAGCTCGGTGTGCCCGACGAACGTGGGGTCGGATCGCTGCGTCGCCTCCTTGTTCATCGGCATGGTGACGAGCCCCGCCACCCGTCCGGCGATCGCGTCGTGCGTGGCCCGTTCGACGTACGCACGCGCCGCCGCACCGGACGCGACGTCGAGCTCACCGGGACGATGATCGCAAGCGCCCAGCAGCCCGAGGTCGACCACGCTGAGCACGCCGCCGGCCGCGCCGTCGGGTGACCGCATCGGCTCGATCGGCACCTCCAACCCGAGCAGGTCGGCACCGCGACGCAGGATCGATGCGTCGCCGTAGACGACCACCGAGGGATCGAGCAGCGCGCCGGCTGATGCACGACGCAGGATGATCTCGGGCCCGACACCGGACGGATCACCCATCGTGACCGCCATCGGCGCAGCACCGGTCGTCATGGCGCCAGTGTGCCCCACAGCAGCTCGACGAGTGCGTCCGGACCGCCGAACCCTCCCGCTCGACCGATCACCAGGCGGCCGTCGGCGTGCCGGTGACCCCATGGTGTACCGGGCGCGAGCGTGCCACCCACGATCACCGGTCCTGGTCCGAACACGGCAGCGGCCGTGTCGCCACCGATCGCAACCACGACATCGGCGCCCGACGTGCGCTCCAGCACCGATGCCCGCTCGGCGAGCCGAGCCGCAACGTCGGCGGCCGTCATGCCATCGACCCGCCCCGCAGCCGACTTCGGCGGCACCACGATCACCGGTCGGTCGACGTCGAGCGGTGTGAGATCATCGATCGGAGACCCGGTCGCCACCACCGTCGCACCGCGTGCCTCGGCCCGGCGCACCTGCTCGAGCGCCGTGGGGTGGAGGCTGCCGCACACCACGATCACCCCGCGACGCACCCGCGGACTCGGTGGTACCGCCTCGGTACGCCCGATCGACCAGTGTGCGGCAGCGGCACCGACGACCGCGGAGGTTCCGGCGAGCAGGATGTCGGGGCGCGACCACCACCCATCGACGATCCGGTCGATCTCCGATCCGGTGGACGCGTCGGCCACGGCCAGCCCGAGCGGATCATCGAGCCATCGTCCCAACTCGCGACCATCCGACAGGTGGGCGATCATCGGCGCCCCGGCATCGCTCAAGAGCTCGGCGGGACGCGACGATGCTGGCGGCGCCACGGCATCGCGTCCGACAGGACCCTCGGTGACCGGACGGCCATCGACGAGCACCATCCCACCCACGCACACCCGGCCGAGGGCCGGGAGTGCCGGCACGACCAGGACTGCTCGCCCGGCGCTGTGGAAACGAGCCACCAGCTCGTGCGCCCAGTTCCCACGGAGGGTCGAGTCGATCTTGTGCAGTTGCCGCTCGGCCGGCCAGCTGTCGAGTTCCACCGCCCGTGCGGCCGCCCCGGCCGGAGCGAGGTGGCGACTCCCGAGATCGATGACCACCGCGTTCCCGGCCAGCGACGCGATGGACGCGTCGGCCACGGTCTCGATCGTCATCACCGGTACCGCTCCCACCCCGGCGTGGGCCGCCGCCCCTGCCGACTCGAGTGCTCCAGTGCGGTCGTCGGCACCCACGAGCAACGGACGTACCCCCACGGTGTCCATCTTGCCCGCCTGAATCCTTGCCCGCCTGAATCCTTGCCCGCCTGAATCCTGACCCCGGGCGGACGAGACGCCGTCACCCGCTCGCTCGGCCCTCCCCCGCAGCTCGGACAGGGAGGTCGGTCATCCGCCGACGGCACCGATCACGGGTTGGGCGTAGCGCATCCGCTGGTCGAAGCCGGCCTCGTACGGCATGAAGCCGTTGCGGTCGGGATAGAGCATCTGCACGAGGTCGAACGGCTCACCGCGGTACCAGGCGGTGGCGGTGGCGAAGTGCCCACCCCACTGCTCCAGGTCGATGGGCGCGAAGAGGCAGCGGAGGTCGTTGTCCAGCAGGCCGACCAGTTCGATGCCCACTGGGATCTCGGTGCCGCCACGACATGCGTCCACCACGAGTTCCAGCAAGCCGGTGCTCGCGACGGGTGTGAGTCCGAACACGGCGATCTCGGGATACCCGACTGCGGCCGGCACACCGATCGTGTACGTGTACGCCGGGCTCGGCGGGTCGGTGGACGGGTCGGCCGCGACCGGCTCGACCGCGAACCCCTTCGTCTCGATCATCCACTCGATCTTCTCGGCGTGGTCGATGTGGAAGTCCGGCATCTCCATCCCACCGGTCTACCCGATCCCGGGCTGCGCCCGACCCACCGAGCCATCCTCCCGCGGCACCAGCGAACACTGTGTCGATCCGGGCCGGGTTCGGGGCTCCGACGTGGACGGATGCGTACGGGAGTTCAAGATCATGCGAATGCCCACCGATGGAACAGCGTCGTCGGGCGGCCGTCGGCATCGAAGGACAGACCGCAGGAGACGGAGCCGACACGTGACGGGCAGCGGGATACAGGATGGGAGCGTGCTGATCCACCGTCGACGGTGGCCCGCGCAGCTCATCACCCGCCAGACGTCCCACCGGGTCACGATGATCGTCACCTCGGCGGGCACGATGCTCGCGTTCGCCGTGATCGTGGCCTCCCTCGCCTGGTGGGAAGGCACCCAGTTGCCATCGAGGATCAACTGGGGGCTGTTCGGGCTCGCTGCGTCGGCGCTCCTGCTCGGCGAGTCGAGCCGGCGGTGTTGGATCCAGGTGAGCGGTCGAGCGCCGATCACCCCACTGCGACTGTCGGCGTTCGGGCTGCTCCTGTTGGGCTCACCGAGCGGGGCGCTCGGGGTGGCTCTGGCGGGTTCGCTGGCCCACAGCCGGGTACGGCGGTCGACCCCGCTCGCAGCGCTGCTCCGCGCTGCCACGATCGGTATCACCCTCGGCTCGGCAGCCCTCGTCCTCATCTCGTTCGGTCCGACATCGGCGCCCGGCGTGGCCGGCACCATCTCGTGGCAGTGGGTGGCGTTGGCGACCGTGGCCGGGGGAACGATCCTGCTCGTGAACGGCGTCGTCACGTCGATCCACGACGCCGTCGGATCACGCACCCCGCTGGTGACCGCTCTCCGGCGCGGTGTGGGCGCCCACATCACCGCCGAGGGAGCTCTGCTCTCGCTCGCACCGATCTGGATCGTGGGGCTCAACTTCAGCATCACCTTGCTGCCGCTCCTGGCCGTGACGACCGTGCTGGTGTTCCGGTCGACCAAACACGCCGTCGAACGCTCCCACGAGGCCCGCCACGACCCGCTCACCGGACTCGGAAACCGCCGCGCCTTCCACGAGCAGGTGGAGGACGCCTTCGGTGGGATCGGTGGGGCGGCCACCGGGGCCGTGCTCCTGATCGACCTCGACCGGTTCAAGGAGATCAACGACGAACTCGGCCACGAGGTCGGCGACGCACTGCTCGTCGCCTTCGCCGATCGACTCCTCCACAACCTGCCCCGCAGCGCGGTCTCGGCCCGTCTCGGCGGCGACGAGTTCGCCGTGCTCCTCCCGCTCCACGTCCGTTCCGACGGCAGCACCGTCCACGACCACCAGCTCGAGTCGCTCCGGGCCCAGCTCGCCGAACCCCTGACCGTGTCCGGGTTCCCCGTCAGCGTGGACGCCAGCATCGGGGTGGCCTTCGCGCCCCGCCACGGCCGATCAGCCTCCGACCTGCTCCGCGCCGCGGACGTGGCGATGTACCGGGCCAAACGCCTGGGGACCTCGGTCGAGCGCTACGACGACTGCATCAAGATCCCCCGCCGCGGCAGCATCGAGCTCCTGAGCGACATCGGCGAGGCACTCACCGACCATCAGTTCCGCATCCACTTCCAGCCACAGCTCCGGATGGACGACCTCGGGGTCGACACGCTGGAAGCCCTGATCCGATGGCAACACCCCGTGCACGGCGAGATCCAACCAGCGGACTTCATCGGTCTCATCGAACAGACCGATCTCATCGGCCCGGTCACCGAAATGGTCCTGCGGATGTCGATCCACGGGATGCAGATCACGAACGCCCACGACGTACGCCTCGCGGTGAACGTCTCGGCGCGCAGCCTGCAGGACCGCTACTTCTCGTCGCTGGTGTTCACCGTGCTCTCCGAGTCCGGGTTCCCCGCCGAGCGGCTCGAGATCGAGGTGACCGAGCGGGCCCTCGCCACGCAACCCGAGCAGTCGTCCTACACGATCGAACGCCTGCGCAGCGCCGGCGTCTCCGTCGCGATCGACGACTTCGGGACCGGGTACTCGTCGTTCGAGACGCTCCGCCAGCTCCCCGTGGACCGGGTGAAGATCGACGGCGTGTTCGTCGGTGGTCTCCTCACGAACCACCGTGACCGCGTGATCGTCGAGACGGTGATCGACCTCGGTCACCGACTCGGGCTGGACGTGATCGCCGAGGGGGTCGAGTCGACCGACACCTGGGACGTCCTGCACGCCATGGGGTGCGACATCGCCCAGGGGTTCGGCATCGCCCGCCCGATGGCGTTCCCCGACCTCCGGGGATGGTTGACGCGCTGGAACGAGATCCGCGTCGAACAGATCGACGGCGTCGAGCCCCACGTTCCCGACGATGTGGGCCGGTCGGAGTCCGCTGACCTGCGGTTACACCAGTGAGAGGCTGTCCAGGTCGAGGGCGTGACGCAGGTGACGGGTGGCCATCGCCGCGAACATCGCCTCGCTGCGCTCGCTGCCGCCCACGATCTGCGATGCGATCACCGCCATGACGACACCGGCGAAGGCTTCACGCCGGTACTGCTCCCACAGCCAGCCAGGGTCGACCTGCACGTCGTAGACCTCGAGCGCCGACGCGTACGAGTCGACCAGCTCACGCTCGTGCGCCGACCGGTCAGTGCTCACCGGTCCGGCACCGAGGAAGTAGGCGAGGTCGGCCACGGGCGGCCCGTGGCCCGGTGTCTGCCAATCGACCGCGGTGACCGGCGGGCCACCCGCCGGTGTCGCGAAGAGCAGGTTGTCGAGGCGGTAGTCGCCGTGGGTGACGGTGAGCGGACCGGAGCGGCCGTCGATCCAGTCGCCGAGCACCGCGCCGAAGCGGTCGACCAGATCCTGCTGCTCGGCGTCGAGGTGCTTCGAGTAGACCGCCGTGAACCCCGGGAGGACCATCGACCACAGACCGACCAGCTGGGTGATGTCGTCGGGACCGGTCCGGCGGGTGAGCCAGTCGACCTGGTGGAGCGTGGGGTCGTCCCAGCGCGGCCCGTGCAGCTTGGCCAACTCGGCCACCGCCACGGCGGCGTGCTCGATGCTGCACCCGGTGATCTGGTTGCCCTGCTCGGCCGGGCTCATGTCCTCGAGCACGAGGACGAAGTCGCCCGACCCCTCGTCCCATTCGCCGTGGTGACAGTGCGGCACCCGGATGTCGACCGTGGGCGCGATGTCGAGATAGAAGCGGACCT
>REDU01000053.1 GCA_007693335.1 Ilumatobacter sp.
GTCTACGAGATGGGCGACCACTACTTCGTGCTCGGCCGGGTGAACGCGCTCGACGCCGATCCGCCGGCGACCGACGACGAGGGATTCCCGCTGATCTTCTTCAAGGGGATGCTCGGGCGGTTCGTACCGGCAGACTGACCCCATGCCGCTGCCACGCTCGTGGGTGAGCCTGTCGCCCAACGGCCTGGGCCACCAGAAGCCGAACCACTACGGCGACATGGTGAAGGTGGCGCTCAAGGTGCGGGGCCGCACCCGTGATGCGCTGAAGATCCTCCGTGAAGGCGTGTGCGATGGCTGCGCTCTCGGCGTGGCCGGCTTCCACGACTGGACGCTCGACGGAGTGCACCTGTGCACCACCCGGCTCAACCTGCTGCCGATGAACGTGGCCGAGCCGTTCGACCACGGCGTGCTGGGCGACGTGGGGTGGCTGCAGAACCTGCCGTCGACCGATCTGCGCGAGATGGGACGGTTGGCGTACCCGATGCGGAGGCGCCGGGGCGAGGTCGGCTTCACCCGCATCACGTGGGACGAAGCGCTCGACGCGGCCGCCACCGCGATCCGCACCGCCGGTCCCGACCGCTCGGCCATCTATCTCACGAGCCGCGGCATCACCAACGAGGTGTACTACACGGCGGGGAAGGCGGCGCGGGCGATGGGCATCGCCAACATCGACTCGGCGGCCCGCACCTGCCACGCCCCGTCCACCGTGGGTCTGAAACAGACGATCGGCGTGGCGGCCAGCACCAACTCGATGCAGGACGTGCTCGAGAGCGACCTCATCGTGCTCTGGGGCACCAACGTCGCGAACAACCAGCCGGTCTTCACCAAGTACCTGTACCTCGCGAAGAAGCGCGGCGCGAGGGTGGTCGTGGTCAACCCGTACCTCGAACCCGGTCTCGAGCGTTACTGGGTGCCGTCGAACATCGAGTCGGCACTGTTCGGCACCAAGCTCTGCGATCTGCACGTGCCCGTCCGTCCCGGCGGCGACGTCGCGCTCGCCAACGCCGTGCTGAAACGGCTGGTGGCACTCCACGCCGTCGACCTCGCGTTCGTCCGGGCGCACACCGAGAACTGGGAGGACCTCGTCGACCACCTCGACACGCTCGACCTCGACGATCTGCTCGATGCAGCCGGCGTCGATCGGGCCACGCTCGATGCGTTCGTCGAGCTCTACGCCACCTCGCCCGCCGCGATCCTGATCTGGAGCATGGGCATCACCCAGCATCGCGAGGGCGTCGACGGTGTGCGATCGATCGTGAACGTCGGTCTGGCCCGGGGCAACGTCGGCCGCGACGGCGCCGGGCTGATGCCGATCCGCGGTCACTCCGGCGTGCAGGGCGGGGCCGAGATGGGCGCGTACGCCACCGCCTTCCCGGGCGGAGACCCCGTCGACGCCGAACACGCGGCGATCTGGTCGGAGCGTTGGGGCTTCGAGGTGTCGGGACGGCAGGGCCTCACCGCACCCGAGATGGTCGAGGCCGCCGAGCGGGGTGAGCTCGACGTGATGTTCCTCGACGGTTCGAACCTGCTCGAGATCCTCCCGGACTCCGATCGGGTCGAAGCCGCCCTCGGGCGCGTCGGGACGCGCGTGCACCAGGACGTGATCCTCACCTCGCAGATGTTCGTGGAGGGCGACGACGTCATCCTCCTCCCCGCGGCCACGCGCTACGAACAGGAGGGCGGGGGCACCAGCACCACCACCGAGCGCCGCATCGCGTTCAGCCCGCAGGTGCTCGACCCGCCGGGCGAGGCGCGCAGCGAATGGCGCACCTTCGCCGACCTCGCGAGCCGGGTCCGTCCCGACCTGGCCGAGCACTTCGACTGGCACGACAACCTCGCGCTGCGCACCGAGATCGCGCGCAACGTCGAGATGTACGCCGGCATCGAGACACTGCGCACCACGGGCGATCAGGTGCAGTACGGCGGACGGCACCTGTGCGCGGGCGGTGCGTTCCCGACGCCGACGGGCCGAGCGTCGTTCTCGTTGGTCGACGTGCGACCCACCCCACTGGGCGAGGGTGAGTTCTTCTGCTCGACCCGTCGCGGCAAGCAGTTCAACACCATGGTCTACGCCGAGACCGATCCGCTCACCGGTGCCGGACGCGACGCGGTGTACCTCGACGAGCACGACGCCGCCGCGCTCGGCATCACCGACGGCGAACCGGTCCGACTCCGCAACGCCAACGGAACGATGGACGGACACGCCAAGCTCGTCCGCCTCCCCCACCGCTCGGCGCAGGTGCACTGGCCCGAGGGCAACGTCCTGCTCTCGGCCGGCCCCGCCGAACGTGAGCCGCTCAGCCGTATCCCCGACTACAACGCCGTCGTCACCGTCGAGCGTCGACTCGACCCGAACCCCACACATCGGAGCCGGAAGTGAAACTCCTGCAGCGTGCCACCGACTCCCCTGCCCCTCCGGCCCGGCTCGGGATCGCCGCCGCCCTCGACGTCGCATCGGTGGTGGTCTTCGTCGCCGTGGGCCGCCGCACCCACGAGCAGGATCCCGGCCTGGCCGGCGTGTTCGCCACCGCTGCTCCGTTCCTGATCGCGCTCGCGATCGGGTGGCTGGTGGCCCGGGCGTGGTACTCGCCGATGTCGCTGCGCACCGGGTTCGTGGTGTGGGCGGTCACGATCGTGGGCGGCATGCTGCTGCGCAACCTCGTGTTCGGCGACGGCACCGCCATGTCGTTCGTGGTGGTCGCCACGCTCTTCACCGCCGCCTGCCTCCTCGGCTGGCGCCTCGTGTCGAAGCTCTTCCGCCCCGCCTGGTGACGCGTCCGCCGGTCGGGTCCGGGCTCAGACGAGGTTGGTGATGGCGCCCTTCTCGGCACCCTGGGCGAGGCGGGCGTACTTGCCGAGCACACCGCTGGTGTAGCGGGGCGGGTTGGGTGACCAGCCGTCGCGGCGAGTCGCGAGCTCGGCGTCGTCGACCAGCAGGTCGAGCGAGAGCGACGGCACGTCGATGCGGATGCGGTCGCCGTCGCGCACGAACGCGATCGGGCCACCGTCGGTGGCTTCGGGGGCCACGTGTCCGATGCAGAACCCCCAGGTGCCACCGGAGAACCGGCCGTCGGTGATGAGGGCGCAGTCGGCACCCCGGCCGGCACCCTTCATCGCACCCGTGATCGCCAGCATCTCGCGCATACCGGGACCACCCTTCGGGCCCTCGTAGCGGATGACCAGCACCGTGCCCGGCTCGATGCGGCCGGCCAGCACCTCGGCCATGGCGTCGTCCTCGCCGTCGAACACCCGCGCCACACCCTCGAACGTGCGCTGCTCCTGCGACAGCCCGGCCACCTTCACGACCGACCCGTTCGGAGCCAGCGAACCGGTCAGGATGTTGAGACCACCCTCGCGGTTGATCGGGGCGTCGAGCGGGTGCACGACCACACCGTCGGGCGCTGGCGGATCGATCTCGGCGAGGTTCTCGGCCATCGTCTTACCGGTCACGGTCATGACATCGCCGTGCAGCAGCCCGGCGTCGAGGAGGTGCTTGAGCACCACCGGCACGCCGCCGATGCGGTCGAGGTCGGTCATGTGGAACTTGCCGCCGGGCTTCATGTCGGCGATGTGGGGCACCTTGGCCGCGATGCGGTTGAAGTCGGCGAGGTCGAGCGCGACCCCGGCCTCGTTCGCGATGGCGAGGAGGTGGAGCACGGCGTTGGTGGAGCCACCGAGCGCGTTGGCGAGAGCGATCGCGTTCTCGAACGCCTCCTTGGTGAGGATGTCACTGGGGCGGAGGCCGGTTCGGAGCATGTTCAGCACCGCCTCGCCCGCAGCCATCGCATCGTCTTCGCGGCGGCGATCGACGGCCGGAGGCGAGGCTGATCCGGGCAGTGACAGGCCGAGCGCCTCACCGATCGAGCTCATGGTGTTGGCGGTGAACATGCCGCCACACGCTCCCTCGCCGGGGCAGGCGTTCTTCTCGATGGCGTGCAGCTCGTCCTCGGTGATGGTGCCGGCCGCGCAGGCGCCCACGGCCTCGAAGACGCTCGTGATGTCGAGCGCCTGGCCGTTGAGGTAGCCGGGCAGGGTGGAGCCGTTGTACACGAACACCGCCGGCAGGTTCAGCCGGGCGATGGCCATCATCATCCCGGGCATGCTCTTGTCGCAGCCGCCGGTCGCCAGCAGGCCGTCGAGCCGCTCGGCGTGGATCACGCACTCGACGGAATCGGCGATCACCTCGCGACTCACGAGCGAGGCCCGCATCCCCTCGTGCCCCATCGAGATGCCGTCGGACACGGTGATGGTGCCGAACTCGAGGCCCACACCACCGGCGCGTTGGATACCGAGCTTGGCTGCCGCGGTCAGGCGACGGATCGACACGTTGCACGGGGTGATCTCGTTCCACGACGAGGCGATGCCGACCTGCGGCTTCTCCCAGTCGTCGTCGGTGAGGCCGACGGCCCGCAGCATCGCCCGCGACGCGGCCTTCTGGATCCCGTCGGTGACGTCTCGTGAACGTGGCTTGATGTCGACGGCGGTCTGGGAGGTCGTGGACGACTCGGACATGTGTCGCAGGGTAGTTCCGCCTGCACGCGTGTGACGGGTGTCGAGGGCACCCGCCACGGAGCGCGAGAACCATGTTCCAGTCGTGGCACCGCAGTGCCGGTACACTCGGGCGATCCCTGGTGACGGGACGCGACACCGAAAGGAACTCCTCGTGGCGAACGCGGTCGACGAAACCGGTCCCCCAGCTCCCGAAACTCTGATTCCCAGCCAGCGAGCGCGGCGTGAGCGGATCGTGACGGCGGCGCTCGAACTGTTGAAGTCGGGCGAGTACGACAAGATCCAGATGCGCGACATCGCAGAGGAAGCCGATGTCGCACTCGGGACGGTGTACCGCTACTTCACATCGAAAGAGCACCTCTTCGCAGCTGTACTCGTGGTCTGGAGCACCTCGCTGAACCAGCGGGTGCAGCGACGACCGCTCCAGGGCGAGACGCCGGTGGAGCGGCTCGAGGACCTCATGGGGCGGGTGCTGAACGCGTTCGACCGCTTCCCGCAGTTCCTCCGTCTGATCATCGTGCTCGAGACCACTCCTGACCCGTACGCCCGTGAGTTGCACGCCGAGTTCTCGGCGCTCACGGGCGGCACGTTCCTCGAGCCGCTGGAATCGCTCCACCCCGATGATGCCCGCGACGTGATGGACGTGGTGAAGGCGGTGCTGTGGTCGTCGTTGCGGAGCTGGTCACAGGGGACGATCTCGATGGCACAGGCGCGGCGGCGGATCTCACGCGTCATCGAGCTGATCTTCTCGCCCCCGCCGATCATGAGTCCCTCCTGACCGCCCCGGGCCGGGGGCGTCGTCAGGAGAGCCGGCGCGTCACCGTCAGCTGTGGACGATCACGCCACGGAGGTTCTCGCCATTGCGCATGGCGTCGTACCCCAGGTTGATGTCGTCGAGTGCGTACCGATTGGTGATCAGCTCGTCGAGCTTCAGCTGACCCTCGCGGTACAGGCCGAGGAGCATCGGGATGTCGGCGCGAGGGTTCAGCGACCCGAAGATCGTGCCCTTGATCTCCTTGTTCCACATGGCGATCTCGAACAGGTTGACCGAGCTCTCGGTCTGCGTCATCGGAGCGATGGCGGTGATGACGATCGTGCCGCCCTTGCCGGCGAGCTGCGTGCCCTCGGCCATCATGTCCCCGTACAGCACCGACGGGCTCAGGATCACCTTGTCGGCCATCTCGCCCCAGGTCAGCTCGCCCAGCGCAGCGAGCGCGTCGGTCATCGACGCGAACGTGTGCGTGGCACCCATCTCCATCGCCTTCTCGCGCTTGAACTCGACCGGGTCGACGGCGATGACGCGCTTGGCGCCCGCCATCGCCGCGCCCTGCACCGCGTTGATGCCGATGCCGCCCACGCCCACCACGACCACGGTGTCACCGGCTTGGACCTCGGCCCGCTTGACGGCCGAGCCCCAACCGGTGGCGACGCCGCACGACACCAGGGCGACCGACTCGAGCGGGAGGTCGTTGTCGACCAGGATGACCTGGGTCTCGGCCACGCAGCTGTATTCCGAGAACGTGCCCAGTTTCGCGAAGAGACTGAGATCCTTGCCGTTCGACGAACGCCGGTGGCGGCTGGTGCCGTCGGTGATCATGCCCGGGAGGAACGTTCCAGCACCGCTGTTGCAGAGGTTCTGGCGACCCGATGAGCAGTACCGGCAACGTCCGCACGCCGGGATGAACGAGGCGGCGACATGATCGCCCACCTTCAGCGTGGTGACCCCGGGGCCGACCTCGACCACCTCGCCGGCGCCCTCGTGCCCGCCGATGATCGGGAAGAAATCGTCGATGCCCATCAACGGCCACACCTCTTCGGGCGGCACCAGATCGCCGGTGACGAGATGTTCGTCGCTGTGGCACATGCCTGCGACCGACCACTTCACGAGCACCTCGGCGGCCTTGGGCGGATCGACTTCGATCTCCTCGACTGCCCACTGCTGGTTCAGGCCGTGGATCATGGCTGCTCTGCTCTTCACAACTACCCCCTCGGTGCGGACACCATGTCGTTCCGCGCCATACGTCGAACAAGAATGTAACAGGTTTCAAATACTTCGCCCGAGCCGGCGGGCAGCCCGTTCAGCGCGTGCTGACCGGGCGTTGCGACGGCTCGAGCCTGATCGGCAGATGCTTGATCCCGTTGATGAAGTTCGACCGCAGGCGCACCGGCTCACCCAGCTTCTCGATGTTCGGAACCCGTGCGACGAGCTCCTCGAACAACACCTTCATCTCCATGCGGGCCAGGTGAGCACCGAGGCAGTGGTGCGGGCCACCACCGCCGAAGGCGACGTGTGCGTTCGGGTCACGATGGATGTCGAAGGCGAGCGGATCGGCGAACACCTTCTCGTCGTAGTTGGCCGAGATGTAGTACAGCGCCACCTTGTCGCCCTCGGAGATCTGGTGACCCTTGTACTCGAAATCCTGGGTGGCGTTGCGGCGGAAGTACATCACCGGCGTGCCGAACCGGAGCACCTCGTCGATCGCCGTCGCTTCGATGAGCGACGGGTCGTCGACGATGTCGTGGTACGCCTGCGGGTTCTCGAGGAACGCCGCGAGGCCGTGCGAGAGCACGTTGCGCGTCGTCTCGTTACCGGCCACCGCGAGCAGCAGGAAGAACAGGTCGAAGTCCTGCTCCGACAGCTTCTCACCGTCGACCTCACCGTGGATCAGCTTGCTCACGATGTCGTCGCGGGGGTTCTCGCGTCGGTCGGCGCCCAGCTGGTTGGCGTAGATGTACATCTCGAAGCGGGCATGGTTGACCGCCTCGTCGCTGATGGCGTACTCGGGGTCTTCGCTGCCGATCATGCGGTTCGACCAGTCGAAGAGCTTGTGGCGATCGTCGTAGGGAACCCCCAGGAACTCGGCGATCGCCTCGAGGGGCAGCTCGGCTGCGATGTCGGTCACGAAGTCGACCTGGCCGTCATTGGCCGCCATCGCCCGATCGATGATACGGCCGCTGCTCTCGCGGAGGTGGTCCTCGAGGGACCTGATCACCTTGGGGGTGAAGCCCCGGTTCACCAGCTTGCGATAGCGGGTGTGCTCGGGCGGATCCATCGTCAGCATCATCTTGCCGCCGGCGTTCATCTGCTCCTGCGTGGCGCGCTGCTCGGGGGTGGGCTCCTCGAGGCCCACGACACCACCACGCGCCTGATCAGACGACAGCTTCTCCCAGTCGCGGTTGAGCACCGAGACATCCTCGTGGAGGCTGAACACCCAGAAGCCGGGCCCGTCGGGCTCAGGGTGATGGTAGATCGGTGCGTTGTCACGCAGATGCTTGAACCACTCATGTGGGATCCGCTCCGCGAAGATGTCACGGCTCAACAGATTGACGTCGGACAGCTGCATTGTTCCCCCCGGGAGATGCTGCACACGCCATGGCGGAAGTGCCGTGGCGTTTCTGTAACCGATTCTATTGTAACGTGTTCTCACTGATGCGTCCAAGAGAATCATCCGAGAGAGCTCGGAACGACCACCGCGACAGGCCGCGGAACGGAGGAACAACATGAAGGTCAACGTCGACTTCGGCAAGTGTGAGGCCAACGCCCTCTGCATGGGGATCCTGCCCGAGGTGTTCGAGGTGAACGACGACGACGAACTCGAGCTCTTGATGGAGGATGTCCCCGAGGAGCTTCGCGGACGACTCGAGGAGGCCGTCCGTTCGTGCCCGATGACGGCGATCTCGATCGAGGGCTGAGACCGATCAGTCGGCGATCGAGGTCGACATCGTGGCGAGCGATGTCCGACGCCGTGCCACGACGAGGGTCGCCGCCGCGTAGACCATGACGATCAGGCCACCCACGACGATGGTCGCCCGCGCGCCGAACGCCTCGGCGAACGCTCCCTGCCAGAGCGCTCCCACCGGGACGAGACCAGCCCAGCCCACCACGAACAGCGCCATCAGACGGCCGCGACGGGCATCGTCGACGAGGCTCTGCAACAGGGCGTTGATGCTCGTCATCGACCAGAAGTAGAAGCCACCGACCGCCACCGATGCGAGCAGGGTGAGCGGCCAGTTCGGCATCAGCCCGAACACCACGAAGCTCGCACCGAAGAGCACGACCAGGGTCGTGACCGACGTGATGGTGGGCACCGACTCCCGCGAGCCCGTCGCGATGGCGCCGGCCACGGAGCCGATTCCCGAGATCGCGGCGAGGGTGGTGAGCCCGTTCGCCCCGCGGTCGAAGACCTCCGATGCCACGAGCGGAAAGATCGCGAAGTAGGCCCCGGCGGTGAGCGACGAGACGGCGAGCATCAGCAGCGCGGCGAACGCCGGCGGGCGTTCCCGAGCGCATTCCCATCCACCCTTCAGTCCGGCGAAGAAGCCCCCCGACTCCTGGGCAGGGATGTTGGCCCGGATCTGAGCCCGCAGGAGCACCACGAACGCAATGAGCGACGCTGCGGCGAACAGCACGAACGCGACGGACTGGTTGCTGAGCACGAGGACCGGTGCGGCCATCGTCGGCCCGATCACCCGCGCGAGGTTGCCCCCGACCGACTGCAGCGAGATCGCGCTCGGGAGGTCGGCGACCGGCACGGTGTTCGCGATGAGCCCCTGGCTGGTCGGGCCCTTGAACGCGAAGACCGTGCCGATGGCGAACGCGAACGGCAGCAGGGTGGCCGGCGTGGCGAGATCGGCGAAGGTGAACACGGCGAGGAGCGAGGCGATCACCGTCATCACCGCGAACGCCACCACCAAGATGAGGCGCCGTTCGTACCGATCGGCCAGCAGCCCGGCGAGCGGCGTGAGCAACAGCATCGGGATCAGGTTGCAGAAGAACAACAAGCCCATCCAGCGGCCGTTCGCGTCGGTCAGGTCGACCATCAGGGTCTGGAGCGTCAAGAACGCGATCCAGAACCCGAGCTGGCCGATCACGAAGGTGCTCCAGACGACCCGGAACTCCTGGTGGGCCAGGGCGCGGAACGGACGTCCGCGTCCGGTGGTGAGCCAGGTCGGGGCGGCGGGGGGGAAGTCGCCGAGATCCGTGGTCATGCCGTGGGAGCCTAGGAGCGATCCACCCGGTTCCTAGAATCCTGTTCTGCTTGTGTCGCTCAGGGCGTCTCGAACGGCGTCGGTGGCTCGAGGTCGAGTTGGCGGGCGAGAAGGTGGAGCACCGGGTTGTTGCGCTCCATGTCGCCCCGGTCCTCCCGGGAGACGCCGAACGACTCGTACATCTGCCCGATCCGCATCAGCACGATTGCGAAGCGGAACCCCGAGAACGCCTCGTACCAGGCGAGATCACACGCCCGCTCCCCCGTGCCGGCCTCCCAGCGTTCGATGGTCTCGTCTCGCGTCCCGAGACCATCGAGCCGCGGCACGTCGAAGCTGTGGAACGAGTCGAGGAACAGCCACCATCCGAGGTCCATCTCGTGGCCGCCGAGCGAGAGCATCTCCCAGTCGAGCACCGCCTGCACCTCGCCGTCGTGGAAGAGGATGTTCCCGATTCGTGCGTCGCCCCACGACAGCGCCGTCGGCCGCTCGACGGGCATGTTCGACTCGAGCCAGTCGAGCGTGCTCGCCGCGATGCGGTACTCCTCGCCGCGCGCTGCCCACTCGAACGAGCGACGCCAGTACTCGAAGATCTGATCCAGACCGGTCGCGCCGAGCTCTGGTTTGGCGATGAACGCCACCTTGTCGGTGGGCACCCGGTGCACCGCGATCAGCGCATCGACGGCACCTTCCCACAGGCGCCGCCGGACCTCGGCCGGCGTGTCGTGGAGCCACCCCTCCTGGTTGTACGGCGGCGCGTCGGGGGCTGCACGGCCCGGCACCCGCCGCATCACGAAGAATGGTGCGCCGAGCACGTTCTCGTCGTCCTCGAACCACAGGATCGGTGGCACCGGCACGTCGGTGTCCTGATCGAGCACCTCGAGGAGCTGGTACTGCAGCTCGAAGTCCGATTCGAGGAAGACCTGATAGCCGGTCGGCTTGACCCGCACGACGAGTTCCTCGCGAACCGGACTCCCCTCGGCACTCGTCCACGAGGCCGTGCAGAGCATGGTCTCGTTCGAGAATCCGGACCCGTCGGGCACCGCCAGATCGGTCACCGTGATCTCGCGTGCACCCTCGATCACCCGGCCGAGCCAGTGGGCCAGTGCGGTCGTGGTGGCCGCTTCGTCGCGTTCGGTGGGGATCGGCATGTCAGTTCCCCGCCTCGCCGAAGCCGTCGGTCCAGCTCCGGAAGCCGTAGCGATCGTGAGGCCCCCCGATGGCGTACTCCCACAGCCCGTAGCCGACCTTGCCCCCGTATTCGAACCTGCCCACCGTGTCGACCACTCCGACCTTGCGGGCGGCGGTGTCGGGCGCATCGAGGTCGACCACCATCCCCTGGACCTCGAGCGGGCCCTGGTACATGCCGTGGCGCCAATCGGTCTCTCGTCCATAGCCGGTGCCGATCCCGAGGTACACGGGCAGCCCCGGCACGACATCGATCACGACGGGTTCACCATCGGCGCCGTGGCCGAGGCGCAGCGTGCCACGCTCGATCGTGCGCGTACCGGGCGTGAACACGAGATCGTGGCTCGGCGAGCCGAGATGCTCGACCGGCTTCGACCGGTCGTTCCAGATCCGTCTCGCCTCCTCGATCACCCGGCTGCCGTCGCGGTTCTCCTGGGCCATGTACACGAGCGAGTGGTCGTCGAACTGGATCTGGCCGTAGTTCCAGAACATCGAAGGCGGGGAGACCGCTTGGATGCCGGGGGCCTCCGGCTCGCCCACCGTTCGGATGCCCCACGACCGGTCACGGCATCCCCACCACCGCTCGGGCTCGACGTCGAAATGCACACCGTGGACGTCGAGGCTGCCGCTCCAGCGGCCGGTCTGGGCCAGCCGGCACGTGTCGAAGATCGTCCGTTCGTTCTGTCGCCAGAAGTGCCGTGGCTCCTCCTGGGCCGCGATGGAGCCCTGGAAGGTGAGGTCGAAGTGGATGCCCCACTCGTTCGGCTCGAGCACCACCCGCAACCGCTCGAGCCCCTCGATCACCTCGACCCGGAACGGGCCGACCGTGGTGTCGAGTCGGTCGGTGCCGAGTTCACGCGACGCTCGCACGACCGTGTGTCTGCCCTCGTGGACGATGACGACGAATCCATCGAACGTGCCGAGGTTCGGGTAGGCGCCGAACCCGGCGATGAGACAGATCTCCTCGTCGAGTCCGTGCAGGTTGAAGTAGTAGCGATCGTAGAAGTTCTTGTCGCTCGTACGGACGCGACGAATCGGTTCGGGAACCTGATGGACGGGATAGTCGTCCAGCGGTGACAGCGACATCGTGACCCCCTGTAGTTCGATGGCTGTAGTCAGTGGCCGTGAAACTAGAACGTGATCTCACCCTGGTCAACCGGTCGCCGATCAACAGCGACTGGAAATGTCCGCCGGACTGGAGTAGAACAAGATCCAGTTCTCGCGGAGGGGGTCTGCGGGAGCTCACGAACCCGAGGGGGATTCATGCGACGAGTTCTGCGTTCCGACCGCCGTACATCCGGGGGCACCCGTGCCGCAGCCGTGCTGGCTGCAGCCGCACTGGTGGTGGCGGCCTGCGGTGGCGACGACGACACCGCCGACGTCACACCGGCCGTCACGGAGGCACCCGCCACCGACGACACGGACACGGTCGACGACACGATCGACGACACCGACACCGACACGCCGACGGACACCGACACGCCGACGGACACCGACGTGTCCGACGAGCCGGTGGCCGACGAGGGACCGCAACAGGGCGGCGAGTTGGTGGTCGGAACGCTCTTCGACTCGTTCGGATTCGATCCGGTGAAGATCGTCGGCGGCATCGCCGACGGCACACTGTCCGGAGCGGTGTTCGAGTCGTTGATGACCTACGACGAGGACGCGAACATCGTCCCGTGGTTGGCAGCATCGCTCGACACCGACGACTTCCAGACATGGACGTTCGGGCTCCGACCCGGGGTGGTCTTCAGCGACGGCACGCCGCTCGATGCCGAGGCCGTGAAGTACAACCTCGAGCGCCACCAGGACATCTCGCTGCTCTCACGAGGGATCCTCAACGCGCTGAACATGGAGGAGATCACCGTGGTCGACGAGACCACGCTCGAGGTCCGCTTGCGGTTCCCGTGGCCCGCGTTCCCCGAGACGCTCGTCGGACCGCTCGGCGTCGTCGGCTCGCCGACCGCGCTCGAGGCCGACCCGGAGGCCTTCAACCGCAACCCCGTCGGCGCCGGTCCGTACCTGGTCACCGAGTGGATCCCGGGTGACCACATCACGCTCGACCGGAACCCCGACTACTACGGCGCAGATGAGGGCCGACCGTATCTCGACCGCATCAACCTGCGGCTCGTGCTCGACACCCAGACCCGCCAGGCCAGCGTGCAGTCGGGCGAACTGCACCTCGCGCAGAGCACGAACGGCGCCGAGGTCGTCTTCGCCGACGAGCGCGGCATGGTGGGATTCCCCGTGGACGGGCCGGGCATCACGATCGAGATGAACACCGAGGTCCCTCCGTTCGACGACGTACGGATCCGTCGGGCAGCCCTGCAGGCACTCGACCGGGAGGCGATCTTCACAGTCGTCTTCGAAGGGGCCGGCCAGTACCCGCCGAACAACTTCCTGCTCGACAACGACTCGGAGTTCTCGGCGCACGAAGAGATCGACTATCCCGCGCACGATCCCGACACCGCCGCGGCCCTGGTGGCTGAGTACGAGGCGGAGAACGGGCCCGTCTCGTTCACCTGGCAGTGCCACACCCAGCCCGACCTCGTCAACATGTCACAGGTCGTGCAACAGATGTGGTCGCAGGCCGGTATGGACGTCACCATCGAGATCGTCGACCAGCAGACGCTGGTGGGGAACATCTTCCAGCGCAACTACCAGATCGCCTGCTTCGGGGCGGTCGGCCAGGAGGACCCCGACCTCGCGTTCTACGGCACGCTGCACTCGGCGAGCCCGACGAACACCGTCGGCTACAGCAACCCCGCAGTCGACGAGGCCCTCGACATCGGCCGACAGAGCGCCGATGCCGACGAGCGCTACGACGCGTATCTCGTGGTCCAGCAGGCGCTCGCCGACGACGTCCCGCTCTTCAAGGCCGCGACATCGCCGTGGGGCTGGTTCGGCCGCGACGAGGTGGGGGGCATGTTCACCCTCCGCAACGGCATCTTCGACACCTCGGAGGTGTACCTGAGGAACTGAATGGCGGGACCGATGACGCCCCCTGACTGGCATCGCCCGGTGGATTGAAGTAGAACAGGATCTACTTTTCTGCGGGACGTCCGCGGGAAGCTCACGAACCCGAGGGGGAGTTCATGCGACGAGTTCTACGTTCTGGTCGCCGTGCGTCCGGGACCACACGGGCCGCAGCGGTACTCGCTGTCCTGGCGCTGGTGACCGCTGCCTGTGGCGGCGACGACGACAGCGGCAGCGACGCCACACCTGCGACCACGGCGGCACCGGACACCGACACCGACACCGACACCGACACCGGCGACCCCGATGACGAACTCGATGCCGGTGACACCGGTGACACCGGTGACGCGGAGGCCACCGCCACCACCGCGGCCCCCGAACCAGAGGAGCAGCCGGAGCAGGGCGGCGAGATCGTCGTCGCGACCCTGTTCGAGCCGTTCGGCCTCGACGTGAAGACACTGGTGGGCAACGTCTTCGACGGCACCGTCTCGAACGCCATCTACAGCTCGCTCATGGTGTACGACGCGAACCGCGAGGTGGTGCCGCAGCTGGCTCAGTCGCTCGAGTCCGACGACCAGCAGGTCTGGACGCTCACCCTGCACCCGGGCATCGAGTTCTCCGACGGCACGCCGTTCGACGCCGACGCCGTGAAGTTCAACCTCGACCGTCACGCCGACCTCGAGGAGAACTCGCGCGCCTACCAGAACGCCCGCAACATCTCCGAGGTGACGGTCATCGACGACACCACCCTCGAGATCGTGCTCGACTTCCCGTGGGCGGCGTTCCCCGAAACCCTCGCCGGCAACCTCGGCAAGGTCGGCTCACCCACCGCGATCCAGGCCGATCCCGACGGGTTCAACCGCAACCCGGTCGGCGCCGGAGCGTTCGTCCTCGACGAGTGGGCCACCGGCGAGCGCATCGTGCTCGATCGGAACCCCAACTACTGGGTCGACGGCCAGCCCTACCTCGACCGCATCGTCGTCCGGGCGGTGCCCGACACCCAGACCCGCATCGTGAGCGCCGAGATCGGTGAGATCGACATCGCCCAGAGCGTCAACGGTGCCGAGATCGCAGAGGCCCCGGATCGCGGCCTCGCCGGATACCCCGGCGAGGGTCCCGGCATCACGATCTGGATGAACAACTCCGCGCCGCCGTTCGACGACGTACGGGTGCGACGGGCGGCGCTCATGGCGCTCGACAAGCGGACGATCTTCGACGTGGTCTACGGAGGTGCCGGCCAGTACCCGCCGAACCAGTTCATCGTCTCCAACGATTCGGAGTTCTCGGCGCGCGACGAGATCGACTATCCGGAGTACGACCCTGCGGCGGCGGCCGCCCTGATCGCCGAGTACGAGGCGGAGAACGGCCCGGTGTCGTTCACGTACTCGTGCTACGGCCAGTCCGACCTCGTCAACCTGGCCCAGATCGCTCAGCAGATGTGGGCCGCTGCCGGCATCGACGTGGAGATCGAGATCAAGGACCAGCTCTCGGTGATCCTCGACGTCCTCACCGGCAACTACTCGATCAGCTGCTTCGGGGCCACCGGCCAGGAGGACCCCGATCTCGCGTTCTACGGGCAGCTGCACTCCGACAGCGCCACCAACTACGCCCTGTACGCCAACCCTGCTGTGGATGAGGCACTCGACGCCGGCCGTCGCACCGCCGACTTCGACGAACGCTACGAGGCGTACCTCGTGGTCCAGCAGGCGCTCGCCGACGACGTCCCGTTCTTCCAGGTCGTGACGTCGCCCTGGGGCTGGTTCGGCAACCCACAGATCGGTGGCATGGTGGGACTACGCGACTCGACGTTCGACGCGGCACAACTGTTCCTGCGCAGCAACTGACCTGACCACGACCACGACAACGGCCCGGGTCCGCGCACCGAGACGGTGCGGGATCCGGGCCGTGTCGCGTGGCGAGCGATCAGCTCCCGTCGTGGCTCGTGCGGTAGTCGCCGAAGCCGGCGTCGCGCTGTGAGAGCGCCTGGGTGAGCTTGCCCCCCTCGGAAGCGGCGATGAAGTCGGCCATCGCCTGGGTGTGGGTGCCGAGGGCACACAGCTCCGTGCCGATCCGGATGCCGGTCCGGATACCCATGACCTCCATCTGACGGTGGACCACCCGCTTGTTCAGCTGCGCCACCTCCGGTGGGATCATGGCGACGCGCGTCGCCCAGTCGAGGGTGCGCTCGTCGAGCTCGTCGGCGGGATAGGCACGGTTCGCCCAGCCACCCTCGGCAGCCTCGATCCCCGAGATCGAGTCGCCGGTCAGCATCATCTCCATGGCGGTCCGCATCCCGAGCGTCCACGGGTGGAAGTGCATGTCGGGAACCCCGAAGCGCACGGCCGGGTATCCGATCTTGGCGTCCTCGGCCACGTACACCAGGTCGCAACCGGTGGCCAGTTCCGAACCGCCGGCCAGGCAGTAGCCGTGGACCTGGGCGATGACGGGCTTGGCGAGGTCCCAGATCCCCATCCATCCCTGCGTCACGTGCCGTGGCCAGTGGCCGTCGCCTCCTGCGGTGTGCCACGGCAGCTCCTGGCCCTCGTTGCCGCCGCCGAGGTCGTATCCCGCCGAGAAGCTCGGGCCGTTGGCGCGCACGATCATCACCCGCACCGACGGGTCCCGGTCGCCGGACACGAGCGCGTCGACCACTCCTCCCCGCAGTTCGTGGTTGAGCGCATTGCGCTTCTCGGGTCGGTTCATGGTGAGACGACGAACGCCCTCGGCGGGCTCGTCGATCAGGACCAGGTCGGTGCTCATGGTGAGTGTTCTCCTCTGTTGCTGTTCAGTGTCGAGAGCGGCTCGGGTGGAAAACCACGGGGGTCCCCGCCCAGTACGAGCGGGGACCCCCGGAATTGCCGGACGGCCGGACGACCGGACGGGACCGATGTCAGTCTCTGAAGTAGACCTTGGCGCCGACGAACTCGGCGCCGGGCAACGTCTCGAATCCGCCGATCTCGTCGCGGACCACCCAGCCCCACGGTGACGACATGTACTGGATGATCGGGACCTCGTCGGCGAGCAGTTGCTGGACCGTGCTGTAGGCGTCGACGCGAACGTCCTCGTCGGCGCTGGTGCGGCCGGCATCGAGGGCCGCGTCCATCTCGGCGTTCTCGTACCCGCCGTAGTTGGTGCCGCTCTCGGAGTGCAGCGAGGCATAGAAGAGCTGGTCGGGGTCCTGCGTCTCGGCCCCGCCGGAGAAGCACCCGACGGTGTAGTTGAAGGTGAACAGATCGATCACGAGCGACATCTGGTCGCTCATGTCGGTCGTCACGTCGAAACCGGCGGCACGCCACATCTGCGACGCCAGCTCGGTCAGCTGGACCCGCGACGGCTCCGTGTAGCAGCGGAACGTGAAGGCGGCCGAGCCGCCGTCGGCCTCGTACTCGGCGAGCAGCTGGCTCGCCCGTTCCGGGTCGTAGTCGTACCACTCGACCTCGGGGTCGAAGAACGGCGAGTCGCTCGAGATCCAGTGGTGGATCGGGTTCGCCGCGTTCGAGAAGATCACCTGGTTCAACGCGTCGTAGTCGAGCGAATAGGCCAACGCCTGACGGACGCGAACATCGTCGAACGGGGCGGTACGGGAGTTGATCTGGATGGTGTTGACGCGTCCGGGGGTCCGGGTCGCGAAGACGCCATCGATGCCGTCGGCCGCGACCAGCGTGTCGGCCCTGATCGACTGGGCCGCATGGATCTCACCGTTCTCGACGCTCGTCTGTCGGACGTTGTCGTCGAGCATCACGCGGAACGTGATCGAGTCGAGGTACGGCTGATCGTCGCGCCAGTAGTCGTCGTTGCGGACCACCACCGTGTTGTCCTGGGGGATGCGCGACTCGAACACGAACGGTCCACTCCCCACGGGCGTGCTGTTGATCTCGCCGGCCTCGATGGCGGTGGGGCTGGCGATGACGCCGAGGCTTCCGGCCAGCAACTCGGGGAACGCCGCCCACGGGAAGGCGAGGACGATCTCGAGCGACAGATCGCCGGTCACCGTGACCGACTCGATGTGGCGAGCGTTCGGGAGTGCCCGCGAGTTGGTGTCGACGTCCTGGTGACGCTCGAGGTTGAACTTGACGGCCTCGGCGTCGAGCGTGGTGCCGTCGTGGAACGTGACCCCCTCGTGCAACGTGATGTCGTAGGTCTGGAAATCGTCGGTCTCGATCGTCTCGGCGAGCCATGGCTCGACCGAGCCGTCCGGTTGGATCATCGCGATCGCGTCGTAGATGGCGAGGGCGATGTGGGCATCGGTCACCCCACCGACGAACGTGGCGGGCTCGAGCCCGAACGCATCGAACACCGTGCCGACGATGAGATCGCCGCCGGCGGTCGGCTCGTCCGCGGGCTCGGGCTCGGGCTCGGGCTCCGGCGCGGTCGTGGTCTCCGGCGCGTCGGCGTCGGGATCCGGGTCGGGGGCTTCGGTGGTGTCGGGAGCGTCCGGGTCGTCCGCGACCGTGGTGACGACCGGGTCGTCGGGCGCCGTCTCGGCGTCGTCGTCGCCGCCACACGCTGCAGCGACCAGGGTGAACGCGAGCGCGACACCGACCAGCCGTGAGCGGAGCCGCCGGCGTCCGGTGTCCGATGGATGGGAACGGTGGTACATGGTGGCCTCCGGGATCGGAATGGTTCTGGATTCGGGTTCGGATCAGCTGACGCTGACGGGAACCGGTTGCAGCGGGAAGTGGCACGCCACGAACTGGTCGGGCCCGACGGCGCGGAGTTGTGGCTCCTCGGTCGCGCAGATCTCGGCGGCATGCGGGCAGCGGGTGCGGAATCGACAACCGCTCGGCGGGCTCATCGGTGACGGGATCTCGGTGGTGAGCACCTCGCGCTCGGCAGGCCGGATGTCGGGATCG
This sequence comes from Ilumatobacter sp., assembly GCA_007693335.1. Taxonomy (GTDB): domain Bacteria; phylum Actinomycetota; class Acidimicrobiia; order Acidimicrobiales; family Ilumatobacteraceae; genus SKSP01. The sequence continues at coordinate 18,513 of REDU01000053.1, forward strand.
GGCACCGGTACCGATTCGAGCAGTGCCGCGGTGTACGGGTGGGCCGGGCTGTTGTAGAGCGCACCGGCCTCACCGACCTCGCACAGCTTGCCGAGGTACATGACCGCCACGCGGTTGCTGATGTTCTTCACGACCCCGAGATCGTGGGCGATGAACACCATGGTGAGCCCGTACCGTTCCTTGGCGTCTTTCAGGAGGTTCAGGATCTGCGCCTGCACGGAGACGTCGAGCGCCGAGACCGGCTCGTCGCAGATCAAGAGCTCGGGATCGAGCACGAGCGACCGTGCGATCGAGATTCGCTGGCACTGGCCACCGGAGAACTCGTGCGGCCGCCGTTCGCCGACCTTGTTGACGTCGAGACCCACGGCGTCGAGGACCTCGGCCACCTTGTCGGCGCTGACGCCCTTGCGTCCCTTCAACACGCGCAGCGGTTCCGCCACGATGTCGGACACACGGCGCCGCGGGTTGAGCGATGACACCGGGTCCTGGAAGATCATCTGCACGCGGGGCCGCATCCGGCGCATCTCGTCGTTCGAGAGCTCGGTGAGCTCACGACCCTCGAACATCACGCTGCCCGACGTGGGGCTCGGGAGTTGCATCACGGCGCGTCCCGTCGTGGACTTCCCCGAGCCGGACTCCCCCACCAGACCGAGTGTCTCACCACGGATCAGGTCGAAGCTGATGCCCGACACCGCGTGCACCTTGCGGCCCTCGCCGACGGGGAACTCCATCACCAGGTCCGAGACCTTCAACAAGACGTCGGCGTCACCGTTGCGGAGGTGCGCATCACCGGTACCAGCCATCAGTCGGCTCCCCCAGTCGTCACGGTGCCAGCAGTGGCGACCACGCCCGGTGCGAGTGCCCCGTCGCGTCGAGTCGGCGGATCGACCTCGAGCGAGGTTCCGATCGGGAACCAGCACCGGTACTGGTGGTCGCCCTCGCTCACGAGCGGCGGAGGCTCTTCGAGGCACTTGGTCTGGGTGTAGCTGCAGCGTGGCGCGAACCTGCAGCCCTTCGGGGGCGACGTGAGGTCGGGCGGCCGGCCGGGGATCACCTTGAGGCGGGTGTCGACGTTGTCCTCGATCCGGGGGATCGACTGCAACAACGCCTCGGTGTAGGGCATGCGGACGCGAGTGAACAGCTCGCGTGTCGGGGCCTTCTCGACCACCTGACCCGCGTACATCACCATGATCTCGTCGGTGCGGCCCGCCACGACGCCGAGGTCGTGGGTCACGATGATCATCGCCATGTTCCGCTGTCGTTGCTGGGCCTGCAGGAGATCGAGGATCTGGGCCTGCACCGTGACGTCGAGGGCTGTGGTGGGCTCGTCGGCGATGAGCAGTTCGGGACTGCAACCGAGCGCCATCGCGATGGTGACGCGCTGTCGCATCCCGCCGGACAGCTGGTGCGGATACTGCTCGAGCCGGCGATCGGGCTCGTTGATGTCGACCGAACGCAGCAGCTCGACGGCACGAACATTGGCCTCGGACTGCGAGATGTGCAGGTGATGGCGCATCGACTCGGTCATCTGCTTGCCGATCTTCATGACCGGGTTGAGCGAGGTCATCGGATCCTGGAAGACCACTGCCACGTCGCATCCCCAGATCCGCTGGAGTTCCTTGCGGGGCGCCGCCCGGAGGTCGTTGCCCTTGAACAACACCTGCCCGGTGGGCGTCTCGGTGTGGCGCTTGGGGAGCAAGCCCATGATCGAGCGCGACAGCACGGTCTTGCCCGACCCGGACTCACCGACGATGCCGAGGGTGCGCCCGCCGTCGAGGGTGAAGCTCACCCCGTCGACCGCACGGACGAGTCCGCGCGAGGTTCGGAAATGGGTCCGGACGTCGTCGACCACGAGCAGGTGGTCGGTACCGCTCGTCGCGTCGTTCGTCACCGGAGCATCAACGGTCACAGCGCACCTTCTTTCACCTCGAGCACCTCTCGGAGCCGGTCGCCTGCGAGGTTGAACGCCATCACCGTGAGGAACATCACGAGCGACGGGAAGAACACGATGTGCGGCGCATCCTGCAGGTTCTGACGCCCCGCGGCGATGATGTTGCCCCACGTCGGCGTGGTGGGTGGCACGCTCAGGCCGAGGAAGCTGAGCGACCCCTCGGCCACGATCGCCACGGCCACCACCACCAGCGAGAACGCCATCAGCGGCATCGCCACGTTGGGGAGCACCTCACGGGTGATGATCCGGAAGTTCCGGGATCCGGTGGCCTTGGCAGCGAGCACGAACTCGCGCTGCGCGAACGTGAGCGTGTTCGCCCGGGCGAGCCGGATGAAGACCGGCACCGTCACGATGCCGATGGCGAGGACGATGTTCTCGAGTGTCTGGCCGAGGAACGTGGTGAGCGTGAGCAACAACACCAGGGCGGGGAATGCCACGAGTGCGTCGGCGAACGTCATGATGACCGACTCGATGCGGCGCCGGTAGTACCCGGCGATCAGCCCGAGCATGCCGCCGACGACCAGCCCGATCAGCACGGCGAACAGTCCGACGATGATCGACACCCTCGTGCCGTGGACCACCCGCGAGAAGATGTCGCGCCCGAGCGCGTCGGTGCCCATCCAGTACCGCCACGATGGACCTTCGGCGAGTGCCGTGAAGTCGGATGTCGACGGGTCCTTGATCGGGAGGATGCCGGCCATCACACCGGCGAGACCCACGAGGACGACCCACACGGCGCAGACCCAGAACTGAACGCCCAGTCGGCGCCACAACGGAGACTGCCTCGGAGGCACCGTCGACGCCTCGACATCGGCGTGACCCGGTGCGAGCACGGCTGCGGTCGACATGGTCTCCTCCCCGACGATGAGGTCCCCGGTCCCCACGGCCTCGTCGAGTCGGCTGGGAGTGTCGCGGTCGTTCGGATGGGTGGACATCTCAGGCACCCCCCGCAGTGCGGATTCGGGGATCGAGCACGGAGTAGAGCGCATCGACCAGGAGGTTCAACACGACGTAGACGACCACGATGAACAGGATCGCTCCCTGCAACATCAGCAGGTCGCGACCGAGGATCGAGTTGATCATCAGCAACCCGATGCCCGGCAGCCCGAACAGGAATTCGATCAGCACCGCACCGGAGATGAGCTGTCCGACGTTCAGGCCGGCGAGTGTGAGCAGGGAGAACGACGATGGCCGCAGAGCGTGCCCGAGCAGGACCCGACGGGTGCTGAGACCCTTCGCCCTCGCGATGCTCACGAAGTCCTCCTGCAGCGTCGCGATCATGTCACTGCGCAGGAGCCTCGAATAGATGGCCACTTGCAACATGGCGAGCGTGACCGATGGCAGCACCAGCGAGTTCAGGTTCCCGAGCGGATCATCCGTGAATCTGGTGAAGCCGGATATTCGGAACAGTCCGAGTTGGACGGGGAACAGGTAGATCAGGAGCAGCCCCAGGACGAACCCTGGAACGGCGATCGTCGCGAACGCCATCCCCGACCAGATCCGGTCGAAGAGACCCCCCGCTCGATACGCCGTGAGCACCCCGATCGGGATCGCGACCAGCAGTGCGAGCACCTGAGCCATCAGCATCAGCTGGAACGACACCGGGATCCGCTGCTGCAGCGCCTCGGTCACGGGCTGACCGGTGCGGTACGACGAGCCCATGTCGCCAGTGACCACTCCACCGAGCCATTCGACGTACCCCACCACGACGTTCTTGTCGAGGCCCATGTCCTGGCTGAGCCGATCGACCTGCTCCTGCGGGGCCTCGGGTCCGAGAAAGGATCGCGCCGGATCTCCCGGGAGCAGCCGGACCATCGAGAACGTCGCGAACGTCACGATGAACAGGACCGGTATGAGTCGATAGAGCTTCGACCTGAAAGAACGCAATCCGGATTCCCCCTCATCTCGATGACGTCGACTGCGGCGGACGAAACGCTTCCCCCTGCCTCCGCAGCACGACCTTGCAACCGCACTCTGAATACTGCAACCAAGATCTATATTAGAACGTGTTTCATCGTAGCCCGCCGTGTCGGGGCGGGCAAGTCGATCGGCGCCGGAGCGACCACCACGCCGAGCATTCAGACACCGCCGCGACCCGGCAGCCGAGGATCGGGATCGAGCAGCAGACGGGCGGCCGACCGCAACTCCTCGGCCACCTGACTGAAGACGATACGACCGTTCGACCAGCTGATCAGCGTCGCCAGCCACACATGGTTGAGCACCACGATCACCGCCTCGCGCGTCTCAGGATCGAGTTCGTGGAGCAACGGTTCGATCATCGCCCGGATGTGGGCTCCGACCTCGCGGTTGGCCTGGCTGACGCCGGTGTCGCTCGACGACATCGCCCGGACCAACGCCGCTGCGAGCAGCGGCTCACGCTCGAGCGACCGACAGGCACGCTGGAGCACGTCGGCCACCTGCGCCGAGGCGATGTCGCCGCGAGCGGGACGCTGGGCGAGCCGATCACGCAGTTGGCCGGTCCACTCGGCCATCACGCAGACGAGCAACTGGTCCTTGCACGTGAAGTACCGGTAGACGGTTCCCAGCGCGACGTCGGCACGCATCGCGACGTCGCGCATCTGCACGGCGTCGTACCCGCCTTCGACGGCCAGTTCCATCGTCACCTCGATCACACGCTCACGGCGTGCCTGCTGCTTGGAGGTCATCGTCGCCATCACATACCTCCGGGCTCCCGCTCACGACCCGCCGGACGCCAGAAGGGCAGGCCGAGCCCCGGCTCGACCTCGACCACGTAGCACTCGACCGGCATGCCGATGTGGACGTGGTCGATCTCGACGTCGGTCACGTTCGTCATCATCCGGGGGCCCTCCTCGAGCTCGATCATGGCGACGACGTACGGCTGGAGTTCACGGAACGGCATCGCCCAGTTCTGGCGGATGACCGTGTACGTGTGGACCGTGCCGCGACCCGACGCCTGTCGCCAGTCGGTGGTGCCGCCGCAGGCCGCGCACATGGCACGCGGGTAGAACTGGCGGTGGCCGCACGACGGGCACTCCTGGAAGAGCAGTTCGCCCGACGCCGCTGCCGCCCAGTAGACGGCCGACACGTTGTCGACATCGGGAAGCGGACGACCCTCGAGTGGCGGAGCGCCCGGATCATCTCGACCGATGACCTCGATCATGGCGACTCCTTCCCGAGCACGACGGCGCCGATGCACGACAGCCATCCACCCGACCCCACCGCCGCAGCGATCTCGCAGTTCGGGACCTGCGCCTCGCCGGCCTCACCGCGCAGCTGCCGCGTCGCTTCGATGAGGAGGAAGATCCCGCGCATGCCCGGGTGCACGGCGCTCAATCCACCACCGTCGGTGTTGAGTGGGAGGTCTCCACCGAGGCGGAGCCGGCCGTCCTCGACGAACGATCCCCCCTCGCCCTTGAGGCAGAACCCGAGATCCTCGAGGATCATCAGGACCGTGATGGTGAAGCTGTCGTAGATCTGGACCGTGTCGATGTCGGCGGGTTTCACTCCGGCCTGGGCGAGCGCCGCCGGACCCGACGTCGCGGCGGCCGAGCGGGTGTAGTCGCCCATCTGGCTGATGTTCCAGTGCGTCTGCGCACCCGCCGAACCGAGCACGTGAACCGGGGGCTTGCGGAGGTCCCGAGCCCTTTCGGCGGTGGTGAGGATGATGGCCCCGCCGCCGTCGGTGATCGCACAACAGTCGTACATGTGCAGCGGATCGGCGATCATCCGTGAGTTGACCACATCGTCCACGCTGAGTGGGCTGCGGTATCGCGCGCCAGGGTTCAACTGGGCGTGCGATCGCACCGCAACGGCGATCTCGGCCAGCTGTTCGGACGTGGTGCCGAACTCGTGCATGTGCCGGCGGGCCGCCATGGCGTACGCCCCCACGAGCACGTTGCCGTACGGCGACTCGTACTGGAGCGGACCCGGTATCCGCTCGCCCGAACCCTGGAACCCCCTCGTACCGAGCATACGGCCCTGCTTCGAGAGCAGATCGGAGCCGTAGGTGATGAGCACGGTGTCGCAATGACCGTCGCGAATGGCGGCACTGGCGTGCTGGACGTAGAACTCGAAGGCCGAGCCACCGGTCATCGTGCTGTCGATCCAGCGGTGGTCGATCTGCAGGTACTCGGCCATGTTCACCGCACTGTCGACGCCGCTGGGGCCGCCGCCCGCACACATGTACCCGTCGATCTCGCGCTTGTCGATGCCGCAGTCGGCCAGTGCACGTTGCATGGCGAGCACATGGTGCTGCACGGCGTCGAGATCGGGCGCGACCGGATGATCGCTCAGCCCCGTCCCGACGATGACAGGTGATCGGCGGGACGAGGCGCTGGTCACGAGGCGTTCCCCACACCGAAGTCGGACGGGATCCGGACGAAGAGACCCTCGGCCTCGGCGGTCAACTCGCCGTCGGCGTGGATCGCTCCCCACGCCGTCACGCGGCGGCCCGACACATCGGTGACACGACCGGTCAGCTCCAGATCGGTGTTCAGCGGCGTCGCCTTGCGGAGGTGCACCGTGATCGACGCCGTGAAACTCGGATTTCCGTCGGCCACACACGCGAACCCGAGCACCTGGTCGAGCAGCGCGCACACCCATCCGCCGTGGACCCGACCCGGCGGACCGACGTACGCCTGCCCGAGGCGCGTCGTTCCCCGCACCTGACCACCACGCAGCGACATCTCGACCGGAGGTGCGATCGGGCTGCAGTGTCCGATGATCGGGTTGATCGCCATCGCCCGACCGGGCTCGTCGAGGAACGCGTCTGGTCCGTCAGCCACGTGGTAGCGGCCATCGCCGGCCAGGGCCTCGAGCCGCTCGGCCAGCGCGTCGGCCATGGCGACCAGATCTTCGGCGCCGGCGGCCGGCAGCCTGACACCGGCGTTGGCCTCGACCACCCGGCGGAGAGCGTCGGTCAGGCGCAGGTGCGAGCGATAGGCCTCGTCGATCGACTCCGGGTTCAGCGACTCGGTGTGGCTCATCGGCCCGTGAACCTCGGGGTGCGCTTCTCCATGAACGCGAGCGGGCCCTCCTTGGCGTCGTCAGACCTGAAGACGTCCATCCCGATCCGGCCATCGATCCTGAATGCGTCCTCCTCGCGCAGGCACTCGGTCTCACGCAACGTCCGGAGCACGGCCTGCACGGCGATCGGCCCGTTCGCCGCGATCGTGGCGGCGAGCTCCGCGGCCCGCTCGAGCGCTCGACCATCGGGAACCACGTGACCGATCAGGCCGAGCTCCTTGGCCTCCGGCGCGAAGACGTGCCGGCCGGTGAGGAGGATGTCGGCCGCGACCGTGTACGGGATCTGCCGGCGCAATCGAACCGCGGAGCCACCCAGCGGGAACAATCCCCACCGCACCTCGGAGACGCCGAATCGGGCGCTCTCGCCCGCCACCCGGATGTCGGTGCCCTGCAGGATCTCGGTGCCACCGGCCACTGCTGCGCCCTCGACCGCGGCGATGAGCGGCTTGTCGAGCAAGAAACCCTTGAGCAGCGGCTTGATCACCGACATGTCGCTCGCACCGGCGTCACCCTCGCCGCGCTCGCCGCGCTCGCCGCGCTCGAAGCTGTCGCCGGGATGCTGGCGGGTCATCGCTTTCAGGTCGGCACCCGCGCAGAACGCCCCACCGGCCCCCGTCAGGATGGCGACCCGGATGTCGGGGTTCGAGTTCACTTCGTCCCACGCCTCGGACATGATCCCGAGCATCTCGCCCGAGAGGGCGTTGCGTGCCTCGGGCCGGTTCATCGTGACGATCAGGGTGTGGCCGTCACGTTCGACCAGGGCGTGCGGTTCGGTGGTCGCGGTCATGTCTCGTCCTGCTCTCTCGTCGTCTCGGCGGGGCGGCTCAGCCGGCGATCAATGCCGCCAGGTCACGACGCAGCAACTTGCCGGTCGACGTGCGCGGGAGCTGCTCGACGATGTGGATGACATCGGGGCGCTTGAAGCCCGCCAGCTGTTCTCGGCAGTACTCGCGCATCGTCTCGAGATCGAGTTCCGAGTTCGGCCGCAGCACCACCACGGCGAGGATGCGCTCGCCCCACTCCTCGTCGGGAACACCCACCACTCCGGCCTCGAGTACGTCAGGATGGTCGTACAGCACCGACTCGATCTCCTCGGGTGAGACGTTCTCGCCGCCGCGGATGATCATCTCCCCTGACCGGCCCCCGAGGAAGAGGTACCCGCCGTCGTCGACGTGGCCGAGATCGCCGGTGTGGATCCATCCCTCGTCGTCGATCGTCTCGGCCGTGCGCGAGCTCCCCGACCCCCAGTACCCGGTCATCTGGCGTGGGGTGCGCAGTTGCACCTGACCGATCTCGAACGAGCCGAGCTCCTCGCCATCGTCGCCGACCACACGGAGTTCGACGTCGTCGACGGGCCGGCCCACCGATCCGAGCCGGCGCAGCTTGACCGCGATCTCCTCCTCGGCGCCCTCGATGCGGTGATCCTCGGGCGTCAGGACCGTGACCGTCGACGTCGTCTCCGTCTGCCCGTAGGCCTGGCTGAACCCGACCGAAGAGGGCAGCAGCTCGAGCGCGCGACGGATCACCGCCGGCGGCATCGGCGCCGCTCCGTAGGTGATGACCTCGAGGCTCGACAGGTCGCGCGAGCCGAGGTCGGGATGGTCGATCAGCCGAGCGAGCATGGTGGGCACCAAGAAGGCATGGGTGGCCCGTTCGCGTTCGACGAGGTCGAACCACTCGTCGGCATCGAACTGCGACATGATCACCACGGTGCGGCCGCTGTACAGCGCGCCGAGCATCGACGTGACCCCGGCGATGTGGTAGAGCGGCGCCGCCAGGAGCATCCGGCCGTGGTCGTCGCCGTCGGCGGGCTCGGCACGCCCCATCACGTAGTCGGTGAGTGCCCCGTGGGTGAGCATCACCCCCTTCGGCAAGGAGGTGGTCCCGCTCGTGTACAGCAGCACACACAGTTGCCGATCGTCGACTTCGGCGATCTCGAACAGCTCATCGGCCTCGGCGGCGCGTCGACGCCATCCGTCGGCGTCGTCGGTGTCGAGCATGAGGACGTGCTCGACGTTCTCGGGGCGGGCGTCGTCGATGAGCCCCACATACCGGGTCTCGGTGACGAGCACCTTGACACCCGAGTCCGACAGCAGGTGCGCGACTTCGCGCTGCTTCGCCTTGTAGTTCATCGGCACGACCACCGCACCGAGCGACGCCGCCGCGAACATCACCTCGATCACCTCGACGCTGTTCGTCGCGAAGATCCCGACTCGGTCGCCGTGACCGACTCCCAACTCCGAGAGCAGGCCGGCGCCGCGACCGACGGCGGATCGGAGCGTGGCATAGTCGACGGCTCGTGTGCCGATGAGCGCCGGTGCGTCGGGCGCGATCAGCGCCGGGATGTCGACGAGCGATGCAAGGTTCATGGATTCCCCCCTCTGATCCAGGGTCGGGCAGCGCCCGACCCTCGATGGAAAACTGTAACGCGTTCTTGCTACACTGCCTGTCTAGCCGTTGCAACGGGCCCGCGGACAAGTCGGGGTCGATCTCGGCACACGAGACGACGGTCCGGGGGAACCGATCCGGACGAGATCCAGGAGGAATCACATGGCCCAGGTGGGGAAGCGCTACAAGTGTGAGACGAGCGGTATCGAGGTGCTCGTGACCAAGGGGGGCGAGGGTGATCTCTACTGCCTGCCCGCCGACTCGGGCGACACGCCCGTCGAGATGACCCTGGTCCAGCCGAAGCAGACCGCGTCGGCAGACTGAATGGTCTCGCCGGCCGCACGCCGACGCATCGGGTACCGATACCTCTGCTAGCGGAATTCGGATGACGGAACTCCAGCACCTGTCGCTCGAGGCCGAAGGCGCGCGTCGGCGGGTGGTGCTCGCCGGCGGCCCGCTGACCCTCGCCGCCGCTCGCGAACTGGCGGCGGTCGCTTCGGACCTCGCCGAGGAGCGCGGCGCCGTCCGCGTGCTCACGATCTCCTCCCGCGGCACCGACTTCTGTCCGGGGCCCGACCACGATCTCGACCCGCTGACCGCGGGCGTCGATCCGCCCGCCGCCATCGCCGCGATCCCGTTCCCGGTCGTGGTGGCGCTCGGCGGGCGTGTCGGCTCGGTCGGACTCGAGATCGCGCTCGCCGCCGATCTCCGCATCGGACGCCCGGACACCCGTCTGTCGCTCACCGACATCGCGTCCGGGCGACTGCCGTGCTGGGGTGGAACCCAGCGGCTGCCACGCCTGGCAGGCCGATCGGTTGCGTCGTCGATGCTGCTGGCGGGCGCCGAGCTCGATCACGAGGCAGCGTCGCGCTGCGGGTTGCTCCAGTTCGTGGGCGACGACGCCGACGCGCTCGCCGACGAGGTGTCGGCCCGACTCGCGGAACTGGCGCCCTACGCCTTGGCAGCCGCCAAGGAGGCCCTCATCCGCGGGCCCGAGCTCCCGATGCGGCACGCGCTCGAGTTCGAGGGAGATCTGAACCATCTCCTCCAGACCACTCGCGATCGCGCCGAGGGACTGACAGCATTCTTCGACAAGCGGCCACCGCACTTCGAGGGTTCGTGAACGTGGGCGCCGGATCGCTGGCGCCGACGGTGCGCGGGGGCGGTCGTCCGCTCGCGGGCATCACGGTGATGTGCGAGGGCCACGATGTGCCGTCCCGGGTCGCGTCCGAGCTCCTCGAGCACCTCGGGGCCACCGTGATCGCAACACGCGACGGGCGCGACGTGTCTGCAGACTGCGACGTCACGATCGGTGTCGAGGGCGCCGGGGTCCCGGTCGCCCGCCTGCTCGGTGACGTGCCCGACGAGATCGCCGGTCTCCCACTCGGCACGGTGCCGTACGCATGTGGTCTCGCCACCGCGGCGGCCGCGATCCTCGCCCTCCTCTCCGACGCCGACGTCGAGGTCGACGCACGTGAGGTAGCGGTCGTGATACTGCTGCCTGCCGTGGTGGCCGCCGAATACGGGACCCGCCACCGTGAGCCGGCACCACCCCGACGGATCGGTGGCGGCGCGCTCGCGTGCGACCTCGCCACGGCCGACGACGAGGCCACGTTCGCCCGCCTGCTCGGGGTGGTCGGTCGAGACGCCACCGCCCGAGCGATCGCCGACGAGGCCCAGGCGTGGCGGCTCCCGGTCTGCGAGTACGCCCGGCGCCCCGGCGCGACGGCGCCGGGCCACGATCGCCCCGGCCGTGCCGGCGCGCCCCGACGACACTCGGCGGCATGGCCGGACCCACCCACCGAGACGATGCGGCGCCCCCCACTCGAGGGGTTGACCGTCTGCGACCTCACCGCGATGTGGGCGGGCCCGCTCAGCACCTGGCTCCTCGCTGGCGCCGGGGCCACGATCGACAAGATCGAGTCCGGGGTGCGGCTCGACGGCATGCGCGGGCTCGACGGCGGTGGCATCCATCCCGAGGGCATCGATCCCACCACCGGGACAGCGTCGGGCATGTTCAACGCCCTGAACCGTCAGAAGTCGTGCCACGACCTCGATCTGCGCGACCCTGCCGACCGCGCTGCGTTCGTCGATCTCGTCCGGGCGAGTGATCTGGTGGTCGACAGCTTCTCCCGTCGGGTCATGCCCAACTTCGATCTGTCACCGGCGGCACTGCGCGCCGAGCATCCCGGCATCATCACCCTGTCGCTCCCGGCGTTCCCCGAGGATCATCCGTGGCAGGTGGCGCTCGGACCAGGCGTGCACGCCGCAACCGGGCTCGGAGACCTCGGGGGCGGACGCGTCGCAGCTCCGGTGGTGGCCTACCCGGATCCGCTCGCCGGCCTCACCGCCTTTGCCGTCGCCACGGCACTGGCCGCCGGGGCACGGCGTGGCGTCCCGACCGAGCACGCCGAGGTCACACTGTTCGATGTCACCGCTCCACTCGCTCGCATCGCGCCACCCGATCCGATCCTGCGGTCCCGCGATCCCGAGCTCGGCCGACGCATGCTCGACGACCCTGCACTCGCAGCCGTCTGGGAGCTCGTCTGCGACGGCGCCGGCCGGCACCGCTACCCACGGCAACCGTTCCGCGGGGCCTGGGCACCGGTCCCGCCCACCCCCGCACCTGCGATCGGAGCGGGGGCGACCCGATGACCACGCCCGACGACCGGACACGACTCGAGATCGCCGGATCGGGGGTGGCCACCATCACGCTGGCCCATCCACCGCTCAACATCTACGACCTGCAGATGCGCGACGAGCTCATCGAGGCCTTCGCCGCCGTCCGCGATCACCCCGACGTACGGGTGGTCGTCCTCGCGGCCGACGGCAGACACTTCTCGGCCGGCGCCGACCTGAAGGAGTTCGGCACGGCTGACGGCGTGATGGACGCCCGATCGATCCGCTGGGAGCGCGACCCCTGGACACCGCTCTGGGAGCTGCCCCAACCGACCATCGTGGCGTTCCACGGGTACGCGCTCGGCGCCGGTCTGGAGATGGCGCTGCTGTGTGACATCCGCATCGCGGCCGACGACACCACCGTCGGCCTGCCCGAGACCACGCTCGGGATGCTCCCCTCCGCAGGCGGCACCCAGAGCCTGGCCCGGGTGATCGGTCCGGGACCGGCGATGCCGGTGGTGATGCTCGGCCAACGGTACGACGCGGAGGAGGCAGGCGCGATCGGCCTCGTCGACCAGGTGGTCGCGGATGCCGACAGCGCGGCCCGCGACCTCGCCGAGCGCATCGCACGCGCAGACCCGGCGGCGGTGCGCGCCGCCCGACGGGCGCTGCGCGTGGCGGTCGACCTCCCGCTCGCCGACGGGCTCCGCCGCGAGCGATTGCTCGCAGCCGGCCTGCGTCGAGATCAGAACGATGTTCTAGATTCTTCCTGAAACGGACGGATCGACATCCGATCCGACGAGCCTCGAGGGGGAAGCGAACGTGGTGATCACCGACGACCAGGACCGGATCAGGATCCTGACACTCGACCGCACGGAGGCGCTGAACGCCTTCGACGAGGAACTCTACGACGCGTTGACCGATGCCCTCATCGAGGCCCGCGACGATCCCGGGGTGGCGGTCGTCGTCATCACCGGCGCCGGACGCGCCTTCTCGGCGGGCACCGACCTGCTCGAGATGGCCGGTCTCGCGACCGGCACCACGGTTCCAGGACGACACGGGTTCACCGGGCTCATCGACGAACTGACCGAGTTCCCGAAACCACTGATCTGCGCGGTCAACGGACTCGGTCTCGGGATCGGCGCCACCATCCTCGGGCTCGCAGACCTCGTGTTCATGTCGAGCGAGGCCCGCCTCAAGTGCCCGTTCTCGAGCCTCGCCGTCGCGCCGGAAGCGGGCAGCAGCCACACCTTCTCGGCGCTCCTCGGCCGGCAGGCCGCCACGTGGGCGCTCATGAGCTCGGAGTGGCTCACCGCCGACGAGTGCCTGCGCTCCGGACTGGTGTGGAAGGTGTGCCCACCCGACGAGCTGATGACGACCACGCTCGAGCACGCTCGCGTCCTCGCCTCGAAGCCGATCTCGTCACTGATCGAGATCAAGCGCACCATCGTCGAACCCGGTCGAGCGGCCGTCCGCGCGGCGCGCGAGCGCGAGAACGCCGCGTTCCAGCGCCTGATGGGCGCACCGGCCAACATGGAGGCCCTCACCGCGTTCGCCGAGAAGCGGGAACCCGACTTCGCAGCGATCGACGCGACGACCGCAGCCGGAGAGAGCCTCACGTGAGCGCAACGAACGGACCGCTCGCGTGGATGCGCGTGGTCGACCTCACCGATCTGCGTGGCGCGCTCTGCGGGCGCATCCTCGCCGATCTCGGGGCCGACGTCCTCCAGGTGCAGCGATCCGGCACGGGGCCACCGGATCCACAGATCCTCGCCCACCGCTACCGCAACGCCAACAAGGGGGGCACCCGACTCGACCCGACCGCCGATCGCGACCAGCTCGACGCACTTCTCGCCGACGCCGACGTGCTCATCGAGAACTTCCGCCCCGCCGACCGGTCGGCCGCGCGCCTCGATCCGGCCGACGTCGCCCGGGCCCATCCACACCTCGTGCACGTGGCACTCACCGACTTCGGCCTGACCGGCCCGCGTGCCGACTGGCACCTCGAACCGCTGCCTGCACTCGCCGCATCCGGCACCCTGCACGCTTCGGGTTTCCCCGATCTCCCGCCGTGCGCCGCACCCGGACATCTCGCGCACGATTGTGCCTCGGTCTACGGCGCGGTGGGCGCCCTCGCGGCGGTCCTCGACCGGAATCGCCACGGACGCGGCCAGGTGGTCGACGTGAGCGCCCAGGAGGCCGGCCTCGCCGGAACCAACGTGTGGTCGATCTGCCTCGAGGACTACACCCGCATCAACCCGTTCCTGCCGGCCGCCGGCACCCGCAACGCCGACGGCTCGTACTGGGTGCTCCCCGCCAAGGACGGATGGATCCGGACCGTGATCGGCAGCCCGCGTCAGTGGGACGGCTTCGTCGCACTCCTGCGTGACCAGGACGTGCTGACGGGGCCGGAGTGGAGCGATCCGGCGCACCGCCTGATGAACGTCGACGCCATCCGCATGCTGGCCGAGGACGGCCTCGCCGACCGGACCCGTCAGGAGTTGTTCGACGAGGCTCTCGGTCTCGGCACCACGGTGGGCGTGCTCCTCCGCCCGTCGGAGTTCGTCGAACATCCGCAGACGCGCAGCCGCAACTTCTTCACGCCGGTCGACCTGCCCGACGCAGAGGGGGTGCCGATGGCCACCTTCCCCATGAAGCTGTCCGCGACGCCGGCGACGCTCCGGCGCCCGGCACCCGGGCCCGACGCCAGAGACGGCTTCGCCGCGCGTCCCGACACACCGCCTCCGGTGCCCCTCGCCGGCGAGCTGCTGCTCGAGGGCGTGCGCGTCGTCGAGATCGGAACCATGGCGGTGGTCCCGGAGATGGCGGGAGTGCTGTCGGAGCTCGGTGCCGAGGTGATCCGCATCGAGTCGGCGGCGCACCCCGACGGACTCCGGTTCGCCGGGAGCAACGGACGACTCAACCAGGCGTTCGCGTTCAATGCCGAGAACCGTGGCAGCAAGAGCGTGACCCTCGACCTCACCACCGGAGAGGGCCGCGACCTGGCGCTCCGACTCTGCGCGAGCGCGGACGTCGTCGCCGAGAACCAGCGCGGTGGCGTGGTGGACCGCCTCGGGCTCGGTTACGAGCACGTCCGTGCCGTCAAGCCCGACGTCGTCTACGCGTCGTCGCAGGGGTACGGCCGGGGCGGCCCGCTCGGCGAGATGCCGGCCTACGGTCCGCTCAACTCCGGCTTCGCCGGCGTCCACCTGCTCTGGAACCACCCGGACGCTCCCTACCCGTGCGGAACCTCGTTGAACCACCCCGACCACATCGCCGGCAAGCTGCTCGCAGTCGCGGTGCTGGCCGCACTCGACCACCGCCAGCGAACGGGTGAGGGCCAGCACATCGACATGGCCCAGACGGAGACCGCCGCCTACTTCGTCGGTGAGGTCTTCCTGGCCGCCGCACTCACCGGCGTCGACCCGGGCGCCATCGGGAACCGGCATCCGCACGCGGCACCGCACGGGGTCTACCCCGCCGCTGGCGACGACCGATGGGTCGCGGTCGCGGTGCACGACGACGATGCATGGCAACGTGTCGTCGCCCTGCTGGGCTGGGACGACGACCCGGCGCTGCGCACCGTCGAGGGCCGGATCGCAGCACACGACGCCCTCGACGAGCGACTGGCCGCGTGGACCCGCGAGCACGAGCCCACCATGGCCGCGGCACTGCTACAGGAGGCCGGTGTCTCGGCCATGCACGTGATGGGCCCTGCCGATCACCATGTCGACGAACACCTCGCCGAACGCGGGTTCATCGTGTCGCTCGAGCACCCCGAGGTCGGGACCGAGCGGCACGTGGGGAATCCCGTCAGGCTCTCGCAGCTCCGCCAGCGCACGGCGACGAGTTCGCCCTGTCTCGGCGCGGACACGACGCAGGTGCTGCGCGACGTGCTCGGCCTCGCCGACGACGAGCTGTCCCGGCTCGACGCTGCCGGCGTGCTGCGCTGATCAGCCCGGAGGCTCCTCGAGCGCGCCGGCCGCGACCAACTCGTCGATCTCGGCGTCGGACATGCCGAGGATCTCGCGGCAGACCTCACGCGTGTGTTCGGCGAGCATCGGGGCCGGAGTGATGATCGGTTCGGGCATCCCGCTCGACTCGAACAGGGCTCCCTCGAGGAGCAGATCGCCGATCGGGGGCTGGTCGAGCGGCACCGGGAAGCCGCGAGCCACGGAGTGCTCGTCCTCGGCGAGATCGGACGGATACGACATGATGCCGGCGGGCACCCCGGCGGACTGGAGCGCGAGCATCACCTCGCGGTCGGTCTGCTGGGCCGTCCACTCCGAGATCCCTCTGTCGAGTGCATCGTGGGCCGCGCGCCGGCCCTCGATCGTGTCGAGTTCGGACGCTGTGGCCCAGTCGGGTTCGCCGAGCACCGCTCGGAACGCCTGCCAGTCGTGATCGTCGCGAATCGTGATGACGCACCAGCGCTCTTCGCCGGAGCACTGATACACGCCCCAGGGGGCACCGCGCTCGCTGCGGTTGCCGAGCGGTCCGACCGATCCGGCAACGATCGACTCCTTCAAGAAGAGGTCGCCGAGAACGTTGATCAGCGTCTCCACCTGGGCGACCTCGACATGCGCTCCCTCGAGGCCGTGGCGCTCACGGCCGAGCAGCGCGGCCAACGAACCGACGGCGAGCATCCGGCCCACCAGATGGTCGGGGTGGATCGCACCCGAACCGGGGGGCATGCCGCCGTCGTCGAAGTTCCACAGATGCGTCATCCCAGCTGCCGGGCGCGTGCTCGGGCCGTAGCCGAGCCAGTCCTTCCACGGTCCGCGCGAACCCATCAGCTGGCTGCTCGCCATCACCAGGCGGGGATTCACCTCGTGGAGGACATCCCACGGGATGCCCATGTCGTCCATGGTTCCCGTGGACGTGTTCTCGATCAGCACGTCGGCCCACGCCGCGAGCCGCTTCAGGACCTCGAGGCCGCCCTCGGTCTTGGCGTTCACGCCGACGCTCCGCTTCGAGCGGCTCGACGAGGCGAACGATGGGCTCATCAGCCCACCGGAGACCTGCCGGATGAAGTCGGGATAGGTGATGGTCTCGACCTTGATCACGTCGGCGCCGTACTCGGCGAACAGACGGCCCGTCTCGACGCCCACGCCACCGTGGCCCAGATCGAGCACCTTCATCCCCTCGAAGGGATGCGAGGGACCCGACGCAGTTCCCCCGGTGCTCGCCCCGGGGTCGGCCGTCCATCCGACGTCGACGCCGTCGTGCTCACCAGGTGACGGGCTGCGGTGGACGTAGCCGAGACGCTCACCGGAGAACTCGAAGAAGCCGGTCGCGAGCTGCCCGATCACACCTTCGGCAGCCTCGAGATCGCCGAACGTGCCACGCTCGACGAAGTGCGCGATGTTCGGCACCTCATCGGGCTTGAGCACCGGTGTCATCACCACACCGCGTCGCTGTGCCTCGTCGGCGAGCTCCGCCGCGGTGTAGTCCTTGAACAGGTCGACGTAGAGCGGGTCGAGGAGGTCGGCCTGGACCGACATCCGCGACAACAGCGAGTCCCAGTGCTCGTCCTGGAACTCTTCGGGCTCGCCGAGCCAGGCCCGGATGGCGTGCCACTGGCGCGGGCTCAGCACGATCAGCCGCACGTAGCCATCGGCACAGGGATACAGCGGATACACCGGTCCCGACCCGGCTCGCACCTGCCCGTAGAGCCCGCCGGCTGCGGTGATCTGGGAGTAGTTCGGCATCGACCAGTCGGTGATCTGGGCGACCGCCTGCATCACCGACACGTCGAGCACCTGACCACTGCCGGTCCGCGACCGTTGCCAGAGCGCCGCCAGGGTGAAGAACGCCGCCGAGGTCGACGTGACGTCGTAGGCGAGCGACCCGGGGGGGAGCAGCGGTGGGCGCCCGACCACGCCGGAACGCGCCAACATGCCACCCATCGCGACCATGACATCGTCGGTGGCGGCGAAGTCGCGATACGGACCGGTGCGACCGAAGTCGGAGATCGCCGTGACGACGAGGTGGGGGTGTCGGCCGGCCACCGCGTGCGGATCGAGGCCGAGCGCGTCGAGCTCGTCCGGACGGTGGCCGTCGACCCAGATGTCAGCCCCGCCGAGCAGTTCCTCGAACCGAGCGCGGCCATCGTCGGCGGTGAGATCGATCGTCGTGCTGCGCTTGTTCAGGTTGCGCAGCGCGAACCAGAGACTCTGCCCCTCGGGCGTCAACGGCGGCAGCGTCCGCGACGCGACGCCGCCCGGGGGCTCGACCTTGACCACGTCGGCGCCGAGGTCGGCGAGGATCCGCGTGCACAGCGGACCCCGCTCGTCGGTCGTGTCGACGACGCGTACGCCGGCGAGCGGTCGCGGTTCGTTCGTTGCCATGGTCGGACACCCCCATCACGTCTTCCGGACCACCTCTTGGTCGGCGCCCGGACCACTCAGAGTAGAACACGTTCCAGCTGGCCGGGCAATCCGTCCGCCATTCATTTGCTTGCATACATGCATGTACGTTCGATAGCTTCGTCCCCATGACCAATCGCATGACCGACATGTTCGGGATCGAGTTCCCGATCTTCGCCTTCTCCCATTGCCGCGACGTGGTCGCGGCGGTGACGCGCGCCGGCGGGATGGGCGTGCTGGGCGCCCTCGCCTACACCCCCGAGGAACTCGAGACGGAGCTGTCCTGGATCGACGACCACTGCGATGGCAAGCCGTACGGCGTCGACCTCGTGATGCCGGCGAGCTACATCGGCAAGGGTGGCGGCGAGCAGGCCACCGCCGAGTCGCTCACCTCGCGGATTCCCGCCGAGCACCGGGCGTTCGTCGACCGTGTCCTCGACGAGGCGGGCATCCCACCCGTTCCCGAGGATCTCGAGGCTCGACGCCCTCGCGCTGCCGGCCTCGACGTCGACGCCTTCGCACCCGGGCAACTGGAGGTGACGCTCGAGCATCCGGCGAGCCTCCTCGTGAACGCGCTCGGGCCACCGCCCGAAGACGTCGTCAAGAAGGCCCACGACCACGGCATCCACGTCGCCGCGCTCGTCGGCTCGAAGCGCCATGCCGAGCGCCAGTTGGAGATCGGGGTCGACATCATCGTCGCCCAGGGCGGCGAGGCCGGCGGCCACACGGGTGACGTCGCCACGATGGTGCTCATCCCCGAGGTGCGCGACGCTGTCGGGCCCGACGTGCCGATCCTCGGCGCTGGCGGCATCGGCACCGGCCGCCAGATGGCAGCTGCGATGGCCCTCGGTGCCGACGGCGTGTGGACCGGCTCCATCTGGCTCACCGTGGCCGAGTCGAGCACCGAGCCACACGTGATCGACAACCTCCTCGCCGCGGGATCGCGCGACACCGTTCGTTCGCGCGCGATGACCGGTAAGCCGGCCCGTCAGCTCCGCACGGCCTGGACCGAGGCGTGGGAGCGCGACGATTCGCCGGGCACGCTGCCCATGCCGCTCCAGGGTCTGGTGTTCAACCAGGCGGCCCGGCGCTTCGGTCGGGTGCGTGATCCTCGTTTCGGCGGCTCACCGGTCGGCCAGATCGTGGGCCAGATGAACACGGTCCGACCAGCGAAGGACGTCGTCTTCGACATGGTCTCGGAGTGGATCGATACGGTCGAGGAGATGCACGCCGACGTCACACAGCACGGGTCCTGACAGAGCGACGCACGATGAGCGATCTCGACCCCAGCGATCGCGAGCAGCAGCTCCTGACGATCCACCAGTTCGTCGAGCTGGTGGTCGCCAGCTCGCGTAGCCCTCGACAACGCGAGCGCATGGCGCGTGCGGCGGGGGTTCCGGTCACCGAGGCCGGAAGCTCGCTGCTGCGCTCCGTGTCACGTCATGGGCCGATCACGCTCGGTAACCTCGCATCGAGAGTGGGCCTCGACCAGTCGACCGTCAGCCGCCAGGTCCAGGCCCTCGAGACGAGCGGGCTCCTCGAGCGGTCGGCCGACCCCGGTGACCGCCGGAGCAGCCTGATCTCGCTCTCGGCCGACGGGCGACGGTTCCTCGAACGCGTCCGGGAGGTCGCCCGGCACGACTACGACGCTGCCCTCGCCGACTGGACCGACCACGATCGGGCGACGTTCGCGACGATGCTCGATCGCTTCCGTCACGCCCTGGTGGGCGCGGAGGTCGATGACCAAGGATGGTCGAAGCCCCGCCTGCCGGCGCGGTGAAACCGGTCAGAGAGGCCGCGGTCGGGCGGATCCCCGTGGGGCAGGTCTCGGCGCGGATCGGTCAGGCCGGCGCGGAGGCGAGGTGAGCACCGATGCGTAGCGCCTGTTCCGTCGCCCCTCCGAGCGAGAACTCGATCTGCTTCGCGAATGCGAAGTAGCGATGGACGAAGTACTCCGTGGCGATCCCCATGCCGCCGTGCAGGTGCACGATCGCGTGGGCCACCCGGTGTCCGCCCTCCGACGCCCAGAACTTGGCGGTCTGCACCGCCACCGTCGCCTCGTCGGAGCCGGTCTCGATGTTCTCGACCGCCTGCCAGAGCGACAGACGGATGCCCTCGACGTCGATGTACGCATCGGCGCAGCGGTGACCGACCGCCTGGAACGTGGCGATCGGACGCTGGAACTGGACCCGCTCCTTGGTGTACTCGGCCGTGGCGCGTAGTCCTTCCTCGGTGACCCCGAGCTGGGTCGCACAGAGTCCGATGGTCGATCGCAGCAGCAGACGGTCGATCGCCTCGTGACCAGTGGTGACGTCACCACCGACCACAGCGTCGGCCGCAGCGACCACACCATCGAGCTCGACGTACCCGTAGGGCTCGTGGTTCGTCGTGTCCTGGGCCATCACCGTGAGACCCGGGGCGCCGGGTTCCACGATGAACAGCGCGGCGTGCCCGTCGACCGTGGCCGTGACGAGGATCGCGTCGGCGATCGTGGCCGCTGGCACCGCCGTCTTCACGCCGTCGAGGCGCCAGCCGCCGTCGACGCGAGTCGCCGTGGTCGCCGGGCTCGCCGGCTCGCGGTTCGCCGGTTCGGCGATCGCCGCGGTGAGGACGCACTCACCGTCGATCGCCGGCCGCACCCACCGGTCGATCTGACCATCGGTGCCATGGGCGGCCAGCACGTCGGCGCCCATCGCGATGGTCGCGAGGTACGGCACCGGGGCGAGCGTGCGCCCGATCTGCTCGATCACCAGCGACTGGGCGAGCAGGCTGAGCCCGCTGCCACCGACGGCCTCGGGCAGGCCGATGCCGAGCAGGTTGGCCTTCGCCAACTCCGCCCACAGCTCTCGGTCGAACCTGGGTCCGCCGCTGCTCTCGAGTTCGGTCAGCTTCTCGTGGGTGACTTGATCCTCGAGGATCTTGCGAGCGAGGTCGGAGACCTCCTGCTCTTCTTCGGTGAAGGAAAAATCCATGTCGTGCTCCGTCGTGATCGTGTCGTCGTGGTCGTGGTCGTGGTCGTGGTCGCGGTGTGGCCGGTCAGCGCGGCGCTCGCGGCATGCCGAGGCCGACCATGGCGATGATGTCGCGCTGCACCTCGTTGGTGCCGCCGCCGAAGGTCAGGATCAGTGCGCCCCGATAGGCGCGCTCGACGCGACCCTTGATGACCGCGCCCGGCGAACCGACCCGAACGAAGGCGTCGTCACCGAAGCATTCCATCAAGAGGCGATAGGCCTCGGTCGCGAACTCGGTCCCGAACACCTTGGTGGCCGACGCGTCGGCAGGGCTCACACCCTTCTTGATGCCCCACGCGATCTTCCAGTTGATCAGCTTCAGGAACTCGA
>REDU01000131.1 GCA_007693335.1 Ilumatobacter sp.
GGTACAGCGGCACGATCGGGATCTGCTCGAGGTGGATGTACTGCCACACGTCGAGTTCGGTCCAGTTCGAGATCGGGAACGACCGGAGCGTCTCGCCCGGCTGGCGGCGGGCGTTGTACACGCTCCACAACTCGGGTCGCTGCCGCTTCGGGTCCCACTGGTGCTGGGGGCTGCGCACCGAGAACACCCGCTCCTTGGCCCGCGACTTCTCCTCGTCGCGACGGGCGCCGCCGAAGCACAGGTCGAACCGGTGCAGATCGATCACCTGTTTCAGCCCGTCGGTCTTCCACATGTCGGTGTGCAGCGCCGAGCCGTGGTCGAACGGGTTGATCCCCTGGGCGATGCACTCGGGGTTCTGGTGCACGATCAGTTCCATGCCCGCCTCGGCGGCGGCGTTGTCACGGAAGGCGTACATCTCGGAGAACTTCCACGTGGTGTCGACGTGCACGAGCGGGAACGGCGGGCTGGAGGGGAAGAACGCCTTGCGCGCCAGGTGCAGTAGCACGGTGGAGTCCTTGCCCACCGAGTACAGCATCGCCGGCCGCTCGCTCTCGGCCACCCCCTCGCGCATGATGTGGATCGCCTCGGCCTCGAGCCGCTGCAGATGCGTGAGCCGGGCGTCGGTCAGCCGGGCGTCGGGAAGCCGATCGCCGGCGGTCACGGGATCGCCGGTGTGTGCGCTCGTGGTCGTGGCGTCGGCCGCTGTGGTGGTATCCATGGTCGGCAACCTAATACACCACCGACACCGCGGACAATACCGTAATTACCGTGAATCTCTCCCCCCTGGTCACCCACCGGCCACCCCCGACCCGGCCCAGATCGACACAGAGGCGGGGGATGCCGCGAAACCCGGCCCAGATCGACACAGTGGTCGGATCTGCCGGGGTGGGCGAGGGGTCAGGTGCCGGGGGTCAGGCCGGAGGGAGCACCTGGGTGACGGCGGCCACGACCTCGTCGTGGAATCGACCGTCGGTGGCGATCACGCCCCGGTTGGCGACGAGGCCCCGACCATGTGAGAAATCGAGCGGGGCCCCGGTCACGTCGGTCACCCGACCTCCTGCCTGCTCGACCACGAACTTGCCGGCCGCGTGGTCCCAGATCTTCTCGACATAGCCGGCCCGGGTCGGCAGCCGCAGGTAGATCGACGCATCGCCGCGAGCCACCGCTCCGTACTTGCACTGGCTGTCGATGCGATACGGGTCGGCCCGGATGCCGAGCAGCTCGGCCACCTGCGCCGAGTGGTCCTGGTTCGTGTGGCCCGACTCGACCGACTCGCAGAGCCGGGCCTCGGCGATCGTGGCCGGTGCAGCCACCCTCGCAGGAGCCGAGCCCGCCTCCGTGACCATCTCGCAGCGGCCGTCGACGGCCACGAACGTGGCGCCCGACGATCCGTCGGGGTTCGGCAGGTTCGGGCATCCGAGCACACCGAGCACGACCTCGCCGTGCTCCACGAGAGCGAGGGCGATGGCGTACTGGTCGCCGCGCAGGAACCCCTTCGTGCCGTCGATCGGATCGAGCGTCCAGAACCGGTCGCTGCTGCCATCGGACGCACCGACGGCGATCGACGCCACGACGTCGGCCACCGAGGTCGACGCGCCGAGCTGCCGTCTCGCCAGCTCGACCACGCCGTCGAGCAGCGCAGAGCGGTCGCCGTCGACACCGTCGGCCAGGTCAGCCGCTGTCTCCTCGCCGACCATCTCGATGGCGCCCAGCGAACGGGTGAGCACGGAGCACACCACCGCCTGGGCGGCGAAATCGGCCACGGTGACCGGGCTGTCGTCGCCCTTGGTCAACGTCTCGCCGGCGAGCAGACGACCCTGGGCACCACGACACAGCGCCGACGCCGACCGAACCGCCTCCACCGCTGCCGCGAGTTCGCGCTCAGCGACCATGGCGTTCCTCGGTGGTGCGTCGGTACTCGTCGGCCAGGGCCACCACATCGGCGGGCAGCTCACCGGAGACCAGATCGGCCACCGTCACCGTCTCGAGCACGCGACGGAGACTCCCCCGGATCGCCATCCAGACCAGGGGCAGTTGCTCGGCCGGGGCGGGGTACTCGAGACCTCGGAGGCTCTCGTCATGGACATCGGCGAGGGGACCGTCCACCGCCCGGAACACGTCGGCCAGCGAGATGTCGGCAGCCGGGCGTGACAGCGTGAAACCACCATCGGGTCCCCGCTTCGAGCGCACGAGCTCGGCTCGCTTGAGATCGCGCAGGATGTCGAGCAGGTATTTGAGCGAGATGGCCTGGTTCGTGGCGATCACCTCGGCCTTCATCGTGACGTCGTGGCCGACCGCGGCGAGCTCACCCATCGCCCGCACCGCGTTGTCGACCCGCTCGGAGATCCGCATCTTCGCTGCACGCTACCCACCCTCGCGGCGCCTGGCGTCAGGGGAGGACGGCGTCGGCGTCGGCTTCGAGGAGGGCGCCGGGGAGCACCAGGCCGCTCACCTCGACGAGCGTGATGGCGGGGAGGTGATCGCCGAACGTGGCGCCCCAGCCGACACCCAGCTCGCGACGGGCCTCGTGGTACGCCGCGAGGCTGGTCACGTACACCCGGATCGCCAGCACCCGGTCGGGAGTGGTGCCAGCGGCATCGAGCACCACCGCCATGTTCGCCCACACCTTCGCCCACTGCGCGGCGAACCCTCCTGGCGCGATCTCCATCGTGACCGGGTCCCAGCCGACCACACCGGCCACCTGCACCCGACCGCCGTGCTCCACGGCGTACGAGTAGCCGCGCGCCGCCGGCCATCCCTCTGGTCGCACCATCCTCATGAGTACCCCTTCCGTCGATCCGCAGGACCCGGAGCGCGGATCCCGATCCCGACGAACGTAGCCGCCACGACGTTCGGCCGGTGCTCCGGAGCGGGGCCAGCACACGACGGTCGCTACTGTCGCCGTTCAGCGACGGTCGCGACCACTCCGGGCCGGCAGTCGCGATCGCCGACACAGCAACGAGGAGACGCCCCCAATGAGCAAGCCATCGGTCGACATCGGACGCGTCGGGATCTGGTACGGCGGCATCGACGCACTCGCCACCCCCGACGCCAGGCGCGCCGCCCAACTCGTCGAAGAGCTCGGGTTCGGCGCGCTCTGGATCGCCGAGGCCGTGGGACGCGACCCGTTCGTCTCGGCCGCCGTGCTGCTGTCGGCCACCGAGACCCTCCCGCTCGCCACCGGCATCGCCAACATCTACGCCCGCGACCCCATGACCATGGCGGCCGGCCAGAAGACGCTGGCGGAGGCGTTCCCGAACCGGTTCCTGCTCGGCATGGGGGTGAGCCACGGCCACCTCGTGGCCGGCGTGCGCAAGCACGACTACTCCAAGCCCTACAGCTACATGATCGAGTACCTCGAGCGCATGGAGAAGGCGCTGTTCATGGCCCGCGGCCCCGAGTCCGACCCGGGCCTCGTGCTCGCCGCCCTCGGGCCCAAGATGCTCGAGTTGGCCGCGACGAAGGCCAACGGCGCCCACCCCTATTTCACGACCCCCGAGCACACCGCCATCGCCCGCGAGACGATGGGCGCCGACGCTCTGCTCGCCCCCGAGCAGATGGTGGTGCTCGAGACCGACCCCGTCGAGGCCCGCCGCATCGCCCGTGCCGGCATGAAGATCTACCTCGGTCTCCCGAACTACTTCAACAACCTCGTGCGGCTCGGCTTCACCGAGGATGACCGCGCCGACGGCGGGAGCGACCGACTGGTGGACGCCATCGTCGCATGGGGCACCGACGACCAGATCGCCGAACGCGTCGCCCAGCACCACGACGCCGGCGCCGATCACGTGTGTGTGCAGGTGTTGCAGGACGGCCACGATCTGCCCGAGCAGCAGTTCCGTCGCCTCGCCGACGTCCTGCTGACCTGATCGCCGCAACCGACGGGCCGGCCGCCGACGGCCGGCCCGGATCGGCATCCGCCCGCGACCGCCTACGCTCGTGCGATGGAGATCCAACTCGGCGACCTCACGCTGCACGTCGCCACCGATGGTGCAGACGACGCCCCACCGATCCTGCTGCTGCACGGCATCACCTCGACCGGTCGCACGTGGGACTGGTTCGTGCCGGAGCTGTCCGAGCGCTACCGCGTGCTGCGCCTCGACTTCCGCGGCCACGGCCGATCCGGTCGGGCACCCGGCACCTACGGGTTCCCCGGGTACGTGGGCGACGCAGCGTCGGCCTGCCAGCAGGTGGCCGGGCAGCCGTGCATCGTGATGGGTCACTCGCTGGGTGGCGGTACCGCGGCGGTGCTCGCCCAGCAGCAGCCTGCGCTGGTGCGTGCGGTCGTGTTGGAGGACCCGCCGCTCGGCGCCGTCCGTGAGCTCGAGGACAACAGCCTCCTCGACGGGTTCCGCCTGATGCGCGAATCGATCCCCCAGTTCCAGGAGAGCGGTATGGACGTGCCGACCCTGGTCGACCTCCTGGCCGCCGCACCGAGCCCGAGCGGGCCCACCTTCGGCGAACTCCTGCACGCCGACGCGCTCACCGTGATGGCCGACGGCATGCTGGCGCTCGACGTCACGGTGCTCGACCCGGTGCTCGACGGCACCGCCGAACCAGCGTTCGACCCGAACCGCCGGATCCCCGTCCCCACACTGCTGATCACCGCCGACCCCGCGTCACCCGACGCCGTCACCCGCCCGTCCGACGTCGAGGAGCTGGCCGCCGCCACCCCCGACGCCGACGTGAAGGTGATGACCGGTGCCGGTCACCTCGTCCACGACGAGCTGGCCCACCGCGACGCGTTCCGCGACGCCGTGATCGACTTCCTCGACCGGCTCGACGCCGCCTGACGTCCGGCCTCCGGATTCACGTCCGGATCGAGGGCGCCCGACGCCCGACATCCGGAAGAGCACGACGCACGGCCACGGGTCACTCGGGGATGCGGCCCCGCCTCCAGTAGAGCAGCGGGCCGATCACGTCGATGGCGATGATCATCGCCCAGCGGCGCTTGCTGCCGTTGACCAGCTCGGCGGGCCGCTCGGCGAGGTCGGCCCACGCCGACACCGTGGTCGCGATCTTCAGCGACACGAGCAACATGATCAGCACCCGCTCGACGTTGCCCATCTGATCCCATCGCTGCGAACGCCAGCCGCGTGCACCCATCGGTCGTCCCTCCTGATCGAACTCGCTGATCGAACTCGTCACTGTGATGTGAGGACCATCCTCGGACCGACGTCGGATCGGCGCCAGAGTCCTTCGACCTCTGCCGGCGTCGACGACGAATCGGCGCGGGGTCGATGGTGCGCTCGTCGACACATCGCACTGAGAACGACGGGGCGAACGACGGGGCGAACGACGGGGTGAGCGGCGGGGTGAACGGCGGGGTGACGAGACATGTAGTCTGCGACATGCCCGAGATCGCCTGCCGGCCGGGCCCCACTCGGATGAAGGTGGGACCGTGATCGCCACCACCGCCACCGGGCGCCACGTGCTCGACCCGTGGTTGGCACTGCTCGCCGGTGACCGTGTCTGGAACGACGACGACGGTCCGCCCGACGCCAAGCGTCGCGTGGCCGGAGGTCTCGAGCTGGTGGCCCTCACATTCGTGGTGAGCCTGCTCTGGGTGGTGGTGGTGCGCCGCGTGGGCATCGGCGGGGAGAGAACACCGGCCGCCATGCCGGCCGCCGTCGCGACCGTGGCAGCTGCTGCGCTCGCCGTCAGACCCGCGACGATCGTGCTCGGTCGACGCTCCGAGCCCGCGGCGTTCGTCCCGCGCATCATGTGGCGCGGCCTGTGCTTCCTCACCCTCGCGGTGGCGATCGTCGTGCAGATGCCCGGCTGGCCGGTCGTGGCGGCCTGGGCCGTCGGCATCGTCGTGGGGGCCGACGTCATGCTGAGCGCCTGGGCCCTCGGCATCGAAGCCAGACCCGTGCGCTGGTGGCGGCACTTCCTGCTGTCGCCGCTCCACTTCGGCGTGATCGGCGCGCTCGCGGCCGTGGCGTTGATGCCGAACTACCTCCCCCACTTCTGGAGTCTGGTCGGCCCCTACCTCGCGCTCCACATCGGCCTCGTGATGGCCGTTCTGACCAGCCGAGGCCTCGCGAGCGTGTCGGAGCAGCTCGATGTCGAGCTCCAGGCCGCCCGCCGATCGGCTGCCGTGCAGGAGCGACGCCACCGGGCCCACTGGCTCCACGACGACGTGCTGGCCGAGATCCGCCTCACCACCTTGCGCATGCAGAGCGGCGTGCGTTCTTCCAGCCAGATCGTGTCGGACCTCGAGGAACTCGACCACCGGCTCCGCATCCGGCAACTGGACGAGCTCTACCAGGGCGACCTCATCCGGTTGGCCGACATCTTGCAACCGCACGTGCGTCGCGCCCAGACACTCGGCGTGAGCTTCACCGCGATGCCGTCACTCGACGCCGCCGGTCGCCGCGTCGACCCCGACACCGGACGTCTCTTCGGTCGAGCCGTGTCGGTCCTGCTCTCCAACTCGATCAACGCCGGCGCCCGCAGCGTGGCGCTCGGCATCGACGCCGACGAGCACGGCATCCAACTGCGCGTGGCCGACGATGCCGGTGGGTTCGACTTCGAACGTATGCCGCCTGGTCACGGTCTCGACCATCTCGCGGACGAGATGGGCCGCGCCAACCTCACGCGCATCGGTCTGCCCGGCGGATCGCTCATGATGGCCGACATCCGCGTCGGCCATGTACCCGCCGCCGTCACCGCCGCCAGGCCCGTGTGGGCGCCAGCCGGCGCCGCAGCACCCGACCCCCACGAAGGACCCCATTCATGACCACCTCCATCTTGCTCGTCGACGACGCCGCTTCCCTCGCCGAGCTGTTCGCCCGAGCGGTCGAGCACGAGCTCGGTCACCGGGTCGAGGTGGTGGTGGCCGTTGCCGATGTGCACGAAGCACTCGAACGCGGCCCCTACGAGATCGCCATCGTCGACCTGTCGTTCCCGCAGGAGCGGTGCACCGGCCTCGACGCCCTGGCCGAGATCCACCGTCACTCGCCCGACACCAAGCTGGCGCTCTTCACCCAGGGCGACGACTGGGTGGCCGAGACACTGCGCGACGCCTGGGAGTTGCTGCCGATCGCCACCGTGATCTCCAAGACCGCGCCGCTCGACTACCAGCTGGCGGCCATCCAGTCGGTGGTCGAGACCGGCAGCGCGCCGCCCGACCCGGCGGTGCAGCCGCTCCTGCCGGCGCACCGGCCGGAGTGGCGCACCCCGGAGCGCTTCGCCAAGCTGATCCAACACCAGGGCCACGCCAAGGTGTGGTCGGCCCTGATCGACGATCCCGACGACGCCACCTACAAGTCGGTGGCCGCACGAACCGGGCTCAAGCTGAACACCGTGAAGAACTACCGCAGCCAGCTGCTGTCGGAGCTGAACCTGCACGGCCTCAGCGATCCGACGCTACGCGAGATGCAGGACTTCGCCCGCCGCTGCCGAGCGTTCCTCCGACCGTTCGTGGACGACGCCCTGCAGGTGAGGTGATGCCGTGATCGCCGGCGACGCACGAGCGCTGCTCCGGCGGCTGATCGGCTTCTCCGTCGGCTTCGTCGCCGCGCTCACGATCATCGTCGCCACCGAGCTCAGCCGTGACACCGGCGGGTCGTCCACCGATGTGATCGGCATCCCCGACGTGTTCGAGTACTGCCGCAGCGGTGAGTTCGAGCTCGAAGCGGCGCTGCGCTCCGACGACGCCGACGGATGGCGGTGCGTCGGCCGACGCAACGACATCTGGGGCTTCGACCCGGTCGATTTCGACGATGTCTGTCGACGCCAGTTCGGTGCCTCGGCCACCGCACGCTCCGAGGATCCGGCGTCGCCCTACGCGTGGCAGTGCGTGACCGCCGACTGAGCGGCGGTGTTCACTCCTCGGTACCGTCGAGCTCGTACCGTCGGATGAGCTCGAGCGCTTCGTCCTCGGCCGCTCCGAGTCGCGAGCGGGCGTCCGCGCCGTTCACGATCACATCGGCGGCCGCCGCCTCGAGCACCCGCTGCACCACGACCCGAGGACCGATCTGCATGCCCGTCTCACTCGGCGACGCGCCCTGGCCGGCCAACTGCCGGTAGCCCACCCCGAACTGTGGGAACTCCTCCCACCGCGCCACGGTCACCGGGTGCTCGGCCGCTGACACCGTGGCCGGGACGTACCCGGTGGCCGCGGCGAACGTGGCCTGGCTGGCGGGTCCCATCACGTGCTCGGCCAGCAATGCTGCTGCCCCCACTGCCACCGGATCCCCGCCGTCGCGCAACCACAGTGCGCCACCGCCCACCAGGGAGCCCTCGGTGGCCCCCGGCGACGGGATCGGCGCGACCCCGAGCTCGGCGCCGTCGAGGTCGGCGAGACCACCGCCGTACACCAGCTCCACGAGCTCGCCGATCGACGCCGACGTGTGCATCGTGAACGCGGCCCGATCGGACAGGTCGATGAGCTTCAACAGGTCGTCGATACCCGACTGGTTCAACCCGACCCACGAGACCAGCTCGTCGTCGTGGAGGTCACGCGCCCACTCGAGCGCAGCAACGGCCTCGTCGGTCGCGAAGCGGACACCGTCCACCGGATGTCCACGCCGGCCGTTGTCGGGCTCGACCAACACATGGTCGTGGTGCACCGCCCACTGCTCGACGAGCCAACTGGCCGACCGGTCGTACAGCACCAACCCCCCTGGAGCCAGCTCCGACTCGGCGAGCGCGGCCGCGATGTCGCGCAGCTCATCGAGACCGACGGGCGGCCCGTCGGGGTCGAGCTCGAGATCCAGCTCGGCGAGGAGCGAGGGGTCGTACACCAGCACGGGAGTACTGACGTTGAACGGGTAGGCCCAGAGCACGTCGTCGATCGTGAGGGTGCCGCGGATGACCGGCAGGAGATCGTCGAGCACCGCCGGGCTCTCGCCCGAGCAGACCTGCGGCGGCACGAAGCCGCCCGACTCGGCCAGGAGCCGCGCCGAATCGATCGAGGTCATGAAGAGATCGGGGAGCTCGTCGGGCGGCGTGTCGCGGAACAGGCGCAGCGCGTTGTCGTACCCCTGGGTGGCCACGATCTCGATGTCGATCTCCGGATGGACGGCCACGAACGCATCCACGATCTCGTCGATCGCCTCGACGGTCTGGGTGCCGCCCAGGCTGTGCCACACGGTCACGGTGGTCGACGTGGTCGGCGTGGCGAGCTCGCACACCGGGGGGTCGTCGGCCGGTGGCACGGTCGCGTCGAGCGCGGTGCGGTCATCGTCGGGGGGCTCGGCCGGATCGTCGCTGGTCGAATCCCCACTGGTCGAATCCCCACTGGCCGGATCGTCGCTGGCCGGATCGTCGTCGGATCTGATCGTGGTCGGCGTCACGCCGGCCTGATCCCCGCTCTCGGAGTTCGAGCACGCCGCGACCAGCGCCATCCCCACCGCCGCGACCACCAGAGCCGCCGCGATCGAGCGCCAACGTCGCCCCGACCGTCGCCTCGGGTCCCCCACGACTCGGTTCATCGTGTGCGCATCGTGTCACGAGCAGGTGCAGCTCGCGCACTCGAGGGTTCGGCTCAGCGGAAGTCGCGGCTCGCGGTGGTGGCGGGCAGCGGGAGCGGGGCGAGGTGCTCGGCCACGATGTTGATCACCCCCTCGGCACGTTCGAGCCGACCACGCACCAACATGGCCGGGGCACCCCGGGCCACCGGACGGAACCGGGCCCAGCAACCCTTCGACACCACCACGTTGATCAGTCCGGTCTCGTCCTCGAGATTGAGGAACGTGGTGCCCTGGGCGGTCATGGGCCGCTGGCGGTGGGTGACCACCCCGGCCACCGACACCTTCGTGCCCGGCTCGCGCTGCCACAGATCGGTGGAGGTGACCACACCACGCCGTGCCAGCTCGGCGCGCAGGAACCGGGTGGGATGACCATCGGGCGAGATTCCGGTGGCCCACAGATCGGCCACGGCCTCCTCGACCGGGGTCATGCCCGGGAGCTGCGGCGCCACCTCACCGGTCACGATGCCGGGCAGACGGCCCGGGCGCGACTGGGCCACGGCTCCCACCGCCCACAGCGCTTCACGCCGGGCGAGACCGAAGCACTGACCGAACGCACCGGCAGTGGCCAGCGTCTCGAGGTGGGCCAACGTGAGTTCGGGGACGCGCCGCGCGAGGTCCTCCGGGTCGCGGTAGCGGCCGTGGGCGTGGCGCTCGGCCACGATCCGGTCGGCCAGGTCCGACCCGATCCCCCGCACCGAGCCGATCCCGAGCCGCACCGACCCACCGCCGTCCTCCAGGGTGGCGCCGGCCAGCGAGGCGGCCAGATCGGGGGTGCGCACCTCGACTCCGTGGCGGCGGGCGTCGCGCACCAGGGTGTGCGGGCTCCAGAACCCCATCGGCTGGCTGTTCAGCAACGCGGCGCAGAACGCGGCCGGCTCGTGGAACTTGATCCACGCCGAGGCGTAGACCAGGTACGCGAACGACACGCTGTGCGACTCGGGGAACCCGTAGTTCGCGAACGCCTTCATCTTCACGTACAACTCGTCGGCCACCTCGCCGACGATGCCGCGCTCGGCCATCCCGACGTACAGGCGCTCGCGCAGCCGCTCCATGCGCGCCGCCGACCGCTTGGATCCCATCGCCTGACGCAACTCGTCGGCCTCGGCGGGCGTGAACCCGGCCACGTCGATCGCCATCTGCATGAGCTGTTCCTGGAACAACGGCACACCGAGGGTCTTGCCGAGGGAGTTCTCGAGCAATGGGTGCAGGTAGGTGACGGGTTCCTGCCCGTTGCGGCGACGGATGTACGGGTGCACCGACCCGCCCTGGATCGGACCCGGACGGATGAGCGCCACCTCGACCACGAGGTCGTAGAACTTGCGCGGCTTGAGGCGCGGCAGCGTGGCCATCTGCGCCCGGCTCTCGATCTGGAACACCCCGACGGTGTCGGCCCGACACAACATGGCGTACACCTCGTCCTCCTGGGGAATGGTGGCGAGGTCGACCTCGTATCCCCGGTGCTCACGGATCAGGTCGACGGCAGCGTGCAGTGCCGACAGCATCCCGAGCCCCAGCAGGTCGAACTTCACGAGACCGGCGGCGGCACAGTCGTCCTTGTCCCACTGCAGCACCGAGCGCTGATCCATGCGGGCCCACTCGACCGGGCACACCTCGATCACCGG
>REDU01000159.1 GCA_007693335.1 Ilumatobacter sp.
CCAGGTCGCCGAACTGGAGGTCGAGGTCGACGGCGGCCACCCGGCCCGGATGTCGCTGGGCGAGGGCGACGGCGAGGTTGGCGGACACTGCGGTCTTGCCCGATCCGCCCTTCGGCGAGATCACGACGATCACCTTGGTGCGTCGCGGACCGGGTGCGACACCGTTGGACTTGACGACCACGCCCATTTCCCTGAGGGCGGTCGACACGTCGACGAACAGCTCGGGGGACATGTCGTGCCCGATGACCACCGATGGCATGTCGGCCTCCATCACTTCACCACCGTGTAGACGTTGCCGAGGGTGACCTGCCGCGTGCCGTCGTCGGAGACGGTGGCGGGGTCGATCGACAGCCAGACATGTCCGAATTCGGCGGCGAACACGAAGCGCTCCGACTGCTCGGGGGACAGGGCGAGCGTCACCACGTACTGCGAGCCCGTGACCTGCTCGACGACCGCCTCCTCGGGACCAGGGCTCACCGGGGTGTTCGTGGTCTGGACGTTGGTGACCAGCACGTGCTGGAACTCCATCCGGGTCACGTTGGGAGACTTCCTCGGTGCTTCGGCCATCGGCGCGTCGGCCGGCAGCGTCGTCGCCGGCGAGCCGGCGACCGCCAGCGGCTCCACCGGATCGACGGCCTCGGTGCTCGGCCAGGCCCCATCGAGATCGAAGGGATCGAACGAGAGGTAGACGCCCACGAGATCGCCCTTCTGGAGCGCTCCGCCCACGGCCCGCTCGGCAGCGAGCAGGATGGAGACCTGCACCTTGTCGGTGACGTCGTCGGACACCTCCTCCCTGGGCGCCAGGCGAGCGGAGAGCAACTGATCGCCGGGTTGGAGGTCGGTGGCGGCCACGTTGGCGCCCACCGCCGCGAGATCGGTCACGGCCCCCTCCTGCTTGAGTCGGGCCGGCACGAGCTCGAGCGAGACCGACGAGGTGATGGTGTCGGGCTCGGCGCCCTTGGGCACGAGCTTGTCGACCACGTACACCTCGACCAGTGCCTCTTGGGCCACGGCCTGGTCCTTGGCCGATTGCACGTAGCCCACCAGGGCGACCGTGCCGATGATGGCCAGGACCATCGCGGTGACGATCCCGGTGATCCGCCGTTTGTTGTTCATCGTGGAGTCTTCTTTCTGTTGGAGTCTGCGGTGTCAGCTGAAGAGGTAGATCTGGTAGGTGCCGAAGTCCGTGCTCGGGCCCGGCGTTCCCTGCGACGTCGTGTACTTGATGAAGTCGCCCTGGATGCAGTACCTGCCACGGTCGTTGCGGTCGGGGCAGTGCCTGCCCAACGTCCCGGCGAAGAAGTTGCCGTTGAACGAGTAGCCGGTCACCCGGAACATGGCGAACCCGACGATGGGGTAGGGGCCCTTGCCGTTGCAGCCGGCGGCCTGGCAAGCAGCGGCGTCGTACATCGGGATCAGGACGTCGTGGGGCAGCGCCGGACCGTTGGGGTTGGTGATGCACGGGACCTGCTTCTGGAGGTCGGCACCGGGTTTGCCCGGAACCGTGCCTCCTGCGGACACGTCGACGCTGCAGTCGTTGGCACTGGCGAGCTGGCTGAAACCGCCCGGGAGCGACGAGCAGCCGCTCTGCGGTTTCGGATCGTCGAGGTACAGCAGGATGTCGGTGTCCCCCTCGAGCAGCGCCTGGGAGAACTCGCAGTCGGAGATGGTGATCGGCAGCGTCGTGGCCGCGCCGAGCGTTCCCCATTTCGCCGTGGCCTCTCGGGTGACGGTGCCGGCGTTGCGACGGAGGAAGAGCCCGTCGTTCACCGCCTTGGTGGCCGCGATCGTGGCCTCGCCGGGCCCGCAGGCCGGCGTGGAGATCGTCTGGCCGGGCTTGCGGTACGGGGTGTAGTCGGCGATCGGGCTCCCGGTCAGGGCGCAGTCGGTGGCGACGGCGAGCACGGTGGCATCGGCGCTGTTCTGGGCCGAGCGGGCCTCGGCGACGTACCGGCCGACGTCGATGGCGAGCGCGGCGGCGATCAGCAGCGCCGTCATGGCGAGGATGAAGAAGATCGTCGCGACGCCGCGATCGTCACGTTCGGGAGTGGTCATCCGCCGCATCGCATGGTCACGGTTTCTGTGATCTCTTCGGGGAGGAAGATCGGGGTGAACGGAATGCTGCGCAGCGAGACGGGCTTGGTGGCTGCCACCTCGACGAACTGGGTGGGGTCGGTCGGGGTGGTGCAGGGCGCTCCGACGATCGACGTGTTGTCGGGGAGTGGCTGACGCAGCGCCGCGGCGCGCGCTCCGTCACGGGCCTCGCCGACGGTCTGGGTCTTGATGCTGAGGAAGTTGCCCAGCACGACCACGCTCATGATGAGAATGAGGATGAACGGGAGAGCCAGGACGAATTCGAGCGCGACGACGCCTCGGTCGTCACGGTGGAGTCGCGGTGAGCGCTTCATGAGCAGAGGGCCCGGCCGGGGGGAGGTCGCCCTCCCCCCGAGTCGGATCAGCCGGCGATGCTGTCGACGACGCCGTTCAGCACACCGGTCAGCCGGCCTCCGAAGGCGCCCCACAGAGCGCCGAGGGCAACGACCAGCGCAGCCGCGGTGATGACGTACTCGATGGCGACCACGCCGTCCTCGGTCTCCGCCGCGGCCTCGGTCGTGTACTTGTCCACGAGGTTCAACATGTCAGAAGATGCTCCTTGTTTGATCCCAATCCCCGCCGATCGAGGAGGGCACGAGGACGACAATACGGTCGACGCCGGCACGTCTTAATCACCAAAATTGATGAAAACGTCGAGCTCGCTATTTCGTACAGTTGCGACCATGCCATTGTCCACTTTCGTGCAGAAACACAGTCTCAACGCCGTGACTGCGATGCTGTTCGGCGTCGCGTTCTGGCGGATCGGCTTGAGTCCGGAGCTCCCGGCGGTGCTCGCGTTCATCTTCGGTGGCGTGCTGTTGGCGGTGATCGATTGGAAGGTGCAGCGTCTCCCGACCCGGATCGTCTACATCACGCTCGCCGGCGTCGGTGCCGGGCTGATCTTCGCCTCGGTGGTCGAGTGGAACTGGGTTCCCCTGGCCACGGCGGTGGCCGGTGCAGCGTTGTTCGCCAACGCCTTCTTCCTCATCTGGTTCTTCACCACGAAGTTCGCCGGGATGGTGGTGATCGGATTCGGTGACGTCCGGCTGGCAGCGGTACTCGGATTGCTGCTGGGCTGGTACGGGCTGCCGTATGTGCTGTACGGCGCTCTGGCAGGTCATCTCCTCGCGGTGGTCATCGCGGTCGGTACCTGCATCCACGAACGCAAGTTGCACATGCGCTACTCGTTCGGCCCTCCGCTGATCGCGGGGGCCCTGGCGGTCGTGCTCGTCAACGCCTGATGACGTCCGAACTCGTGTCGAGACGGAGTGTCGTCAGCGTCGCGTCGGACACGACGGCGAGTACGTCACCGTCGATGGTCGGGTCCGCTCAGCCCCGCAGGGCGCGTCCGGCGCCGATCCCGCCCGGGGCGCCCCTCGTGGGGCAGCAGTTCTCGATGCATCCCCGCCAGCGCGACCGCCGCGAGCTGGGAACGGACTCCGAGTTTCTGCAGGACGGCACGGATCTGCGAGCGCACGGTCGTCAAGGCCACGAAGTGCGCACTGGCGATCTCCTCGGCGGTGAGGCCGTCCACCAGCGCACCGAGCACGAGTGCCTCGCGCTGCGTCAGCCGTTCGAAGGTGGCGTGGGAGCGCAGCGTGAGCGCTCGCTCGCGGCGCAGGTCGTGGAGGAGAGCAGCGCGATCGCCTCGTCCGATGATCGTCCCCCCGGCGATGACATGAGCGAGGGTCGAGTCGACCTCGTCGAGCCCGGCGTTCTTGCTGATCCAGCCGGTGGCGCCCGCCTCGAGACACTCCGCCAGCACCAGACGACGCCGCTCCCCGGTCAGCAACACCACCTGCGCTCCCGCCGACACGAACGGCCGGATCAGCTCGATTCCGCTGCCGATCCCGCTGCCGAGATGGATGTCCAGCAGCACACACTGCGGCTCGAAGCGTTGCGCGTGTGCGACGGCGTCGAGCGCGGTCGGGCCGCTGTTCGATTCAACGTCCCAACAACGCTCCGACAGTGCCAGCTGCAGACCGAACGCCACGAGCTCGTGGTGCTCGACCACGAGGATCCGGCCTCTCGTCGGCACACCGACATCTCTGCCAGGTCGCGGCTCGAGCTTCAGCGACCCCATGTCGTAGTCGTACCCGCCCAATCGGTCCACGATCGTCCGTCCCTTTCTCGCCGCCGCACAGAAGACACGTGCTGAACGATTGGTCTATCAGTTGCGGACGAACGTAAGCCACCAAGAATTACTCAAGAAAGTCTCTGGAAATCCTCCGCTTTGTGACGAAAGAGTGTCGACTCGTCGGTCGACGTCGTGAAGACGGTGCTCAACGTGGTCTACCAGCACGAAGAGGTCATCAGGATCCTCGCGCGGCACCAGCGCTGACGAGAGGTTCGACGACCTACTCCAGGTAGCGGCGGGCGGAGACCTTCTTGCCGCGGAGCATCGTGGTGCTCATCGCGGCGATCACCTCGTCGACCGCGTCGTCGGGAACCTCGACCACCGAATAGTGGTCGGCCACCCGGATCGCGCCGATCTGCCGGCCGGTGAGCCGGGTCTCGTTGGCGATCGCACCCACGAGATCCTGGGGTCGTACCTTCGAGGTCTTGCCCGCACCGATGTGGACCTTGCCGGTGGTGGTGGTCTCGGAGAGCTCCCGGCGCGGACCCCGCTCCTTCGGTCGGTCACTGCGCTTCCCGCCGCGATCCCCGCCGGCGCCACGCTGGCCGGCTGACCCGCCCGATGCCTGGGGGGTGGCGTCGGGGATCTCGCGCTCGTCGTCGAGGACACCGCTCGCCTCGTGCGCCAGACGGATGGCGGCGAGTGCCACATCGACCACGTCGTGGTCGGCCAGGAGCCGATCGAGGATGGGGCGGAAGGCGTCGTGTTCGCCCAGCTCGACGGCCGCGGTGACCGCGTCGACCGTCTGGTCGTGCTGGCGTGCCCGCAGCTCGGCCACCGACGGCACCTTCTCGGTGCCGATCTTCTGCTTGGTGAGGCGCTCGATGTTCGACAGCAGCCGGAGCTCGCGCGGTTCGGCCAGGGTGATGGCCACGCCCTCGCGTCCGGCCCGACCCACGCGCCCGATGCGGTGCACGTAGGCCTCGGGCGCAGACGGTACGTCGTAGTTGACGACATGGGTGAGCAGGTCGACGTCGAGACCGCGTGCCGCGACGTCGGTGGCCACCAACAGCTCGGCGGTGCCGGCACGCAGCCGTCCCATGACACGGTCGCGCTGCTCCTGGTCCATGCCACCGTGGAGCGCCTCGGCCCGGTAGCCGCGTCCGTTGAGCGTCTCGGCGAGCTGGTCGACCTCGCTGCGGGTACGACAGAACACGAGCGTGGCGTCGGGCGCCTCCACGTCGAGGATGCGCCCGAGTGCGGCCGCCTTGTGGTTGCGGCGCACCACGTACACCCGCTGGCGGACGAGCGGCGTGCCGCCCGGTTCGGCATGCGCCGGTTTGATGCTCACCCGCACCGGGTTCGTGAGGTGTCGCCGGGCGATGGCGTCGATGCGAGGCGGCATGGTGGCCGAGAACAGCACCGTCTGTCGTTCGGCGGGTACCGCTTCCAGCAGCGTCTCGATGTCCTCGGCGAACCCCATGTCGAGCATCTCGTCGGCCTCGTCGAGCACCACGGTGCGGATCGAGCCGAGTTGCAGCGAGCCACGACGAACGTGGTCGATCGCCCGGCCCGGTGTCGCCACCACCACGTGGACGCCGCGGCGGAGCGCATCGAGCTGCCGACCGATGTGCTGGCCGCCGTACACCGGCACGACGCTGCACCCCGAGGAGTGGCCGTACTTGTAGATCGCTTCGGACACCTGCATGGCGAGCTCGCGGGTCGGCACGAGCACGAGCGCGAGCGGCTCACCGCGGCTGTCGCTCCCGATGCCGTCGGCGATGCGCTGCAGCACGGGGAGCGCGAAGGCTGCGGTCTTCCCGGTACCGGTGGCGGCCTGGCCCACGAGATCCTGTCCCGACAACATGAGGGGGATGGTCTCGCGCTGGATGGGGGTGGGCTCCTCGTAGCCCAGCGAACGCAGCGATGCGAGGAGGTCGTGACCGAGGCCCAGTGCAGCGAAGCCCTCCGCCTGTTGCTCACTGTCCGCGTCGGTGCTCGTGGTCTCGTCGATCTCGTCCATTCGGTCGTTCACGCTACGGCGATGCGGTCGGTGGCGCGCCGCATTCGATGAAGACGATCGCGTCGAACGCGGCGCGGCCGTAGAGCGAGGCCCGTCGGCTCGACGACGCGGTCGACGAGTCGGCCCCCGACGCCTCGGCCCCTTCGGCCACGGCCGCCGCCGGATCGTCTCCGGGATCGTCGACGGGATCGTCGTCGACGAACGACAACCAGAACTCCAACGTCGAGTGCAGTTGCTCGCAGTCGCCCTCGACCGCGAGGTCGCTGATCCGTCTGATCTCGGCGGGTTCGTCGCCCACGAACGGCACGCTGGGATCGTCGGATCGCAACGTGTGCTCCGAGCCGTCGAGAGTGAGGCCCGTGAACTCGGCGATGTCCGCCGAGCCGTCGTCGGTCGCGCCGCCGCCCAACTCGATGGGAACGAGGGTGGTGGACGGTGTCACCGCGGGGAGGGTGGAGGTGGGAGCGGTCTCGACCTCGGGGAGGCAACCACTCGACCACGCGGCCAGGACGACCACCCACGCTGCGATCGGCAGGACGCGTCGTCGTCCACGGGGCATGACCGCGACCCTACGTGAGCCCGGCGGTTCCGACAGCGCGTGCCGCTCGGCGCGATGAACGCGACAGCGAGAGTGCGAGTGCGGCGCCCAGTGCGGTGAGCACCGCGAGCACCGCCGAGAAGCCGACTGCTCGCGCCGCGGTCGAGACGAGCAGCGGCATGGTCATCGCGGCGTACGCCACGGCGTAGAACGCGCCCGTGAGTGCGCCGCGGTCGTCCGGTCGGGTGATGAGGTCGACGAAGCGGAGTCCCGACGTCATCGACAGCCCCGATGCCACCCCCATGAGTACCGACGCCACGAGCAGCAACCACCAGTACCCGGTCGCGAACGCCACGAGACCGATCCCGCAGCCCAGCGCTCCCAGCGCCATCCCGGTGGGTGCGGCCCGGTACGGCCCGACGCGCCCGACCCATGCCTGGGCGGGCACGATGGCCCCCATCGCGAGCAGCCCGATGATGCCCGTCACGAAGATGGCGATCGACTCCATCGCCGGTCGCAACAACACCGGGAAGAGGCCGAACGCGAGCGACGGGAAGCCGAACACGCCGATGGCCGTGGGTGCCACGACCTTCACGAACACGCTCCGCGACTCCGCGGGGATCCCGAGGTTCGGTCGGATACGTCGGCCGGGCACGCGCCGCACCGACTCGGGCACCCTCCACACGACGGCCAGGGCCGCACCGATCAACGCCAGGTGGACGAGATACGGGGTGACCAGGGGCGACGGCCCCCACTCACCGAGCGCACCACTGATCAGCGGACCGCCGCCGAACCCGGCGTACATCACGAGCCCCGTGAGCCGCGCCGCCCACATCGGGTCCGCCGAGCCGAGCTCCTGCATCCAGGCGCTCGCCACCACGAACACCAGGCCCGACACGGCACCGAGCAGGAAGCGGCCGACGAACAGCAGTGTCAGGGAGTCGGCGCCGGCGATCATCACCATCGATGCGAGCGCCGAGAGCACCAGGCCGGGCACGATCACGGGTCGGCGGCCGAGCACGTCGGATGCGGGTCCGGCGTACAGGAGTGCAGGGGCGAGCCCGAGGGGGTAGACGGCGAAGAGCGCGGTCACGGTCCACGGTGTGAGGCCGAGCTCGCGCTCGTAGAGCAGCAGCAGTGGTGTCGAGACGTTGGTGCCGTAGGCGACGGCGAAGAGCCCGAGCGCCAGCGCCCAGCGACCGGGCACCACCGTGTCAGCCGATCCGTCTCGCCGACCCGGGTGCCGGCGCACCGCAGTGATCGGGGTGGAGGATCGCTGCGAACACCTCTGCACCCTCGACCACCCGTGGGCCCGGTCGCACCACGATGGCATCGGCATCGACCGCCCACACCTCGGCCCCCGATGGCAGGCGCCCGGCATCCATCACCTCTGTGGCCAGCGCGGCTGCGCCGTCCAGTCCGAAACCGCACGGGGCGACGATCACGACCTCGGCATCGCTGGTCGAGACGGCATCCCACTCGACGCCCACGGACCGTTCGCCCGCTCGCCCGAGCACCGGCTCGCCTCCGGCTGCAGTCACGAGATCGGGCACCCAGTGGCCGGCGGTGAACGCCGGATCGGTCCACTCGAGCACGAGGGTGCGTGGCCGGTGGAGATCCCCGACCCGCGTGGCCAGCCGCTCGAGGCGGTCACGGAGCGCCGCCACGATCGTCGACGCGGCCTCCGAGGATCCAGTGGCCGCCCCGGCGGTGACGATCGTGTCGAGCACCTCGTCGAGCGTCATGGGGTCGAGGGTGAGGACCTCGGCGTTGCACCCGAGGTGGGCGAGCGCGTCGTCCACCTCCGTCACGTCGATGGCGCACACTGCACACAGGTCCTGGGTGACCACGAGATCGGGATCGAGATCGGCGAAGGCGCCACGGTCCAACCGGTAGAGGTCCTCGCCGGCGGCCATCCGCTCCTTCACCACCGCGTCGATGCCGGCGGGATCGAGGCCCTCGGGGAGCGCCGAGGTCGACACGATGCGCTTCGAGCGTGCCTCGGGCGGGAAGTCGCACTCGAACGTGACGCCCACGATCCGGTCGCCGAGCCCGAGGTCGAAGAGGATCTCGGTGGCCGACGGCAGCAGCGACACGATGCGCGCCGGCGAGGTGTTCGATGCGCTCATCGGACGTTGTCGCCGAAGCGGTACTCGTGGGTGAGCTGGTCGAGCTGCTCCTTGACGTCGTGGGGGAGGGGCTCGTCAGTGGCAGCGAGTGACGCGGCGAGCTGGTCGGGTCGACTGGCACCGAGGATCGGTGAGGTGATGACGGGGTTGGCGAGCACCCACCGTACGGCCAGGGTGGTCATGGGGATGCCGGCGTCCTCGGCGATCGCCCGGATCTGCTCGACCGACTCGAACATGTGCTCTCGCCAGTAGCGGTCCTGGTAGCGCCCCGCCGCGTACCCGAGGGTGAACCTCGATCCCTCCGTGGGCGCTCCGGTCCGGTGCTTCCCGGTCAGCAGACCACCGGCCAGCGGGTTGTAGGGGATCACCGCCACCTGCTCCTCGGTGCACAGCGGGAACAGCTCGCGCTCGTTCTCACGGAAGAGCAGGTTGTAGCGGGGCTGCACACTCTCGAAGCGGCAGACGCCGAGCACCTCGCTGCGTCCGATCGATCGGGCGAGCTGGTAGGCGAGCGTGTTCGAACACCCCACGTAGCGCACCTTGCCGGACCGTACGAGGTCGTCCATGGCCGACAGGGTCTCGTCGATCGGGGTGTTCTGATCCCACGAGTGGACCTGGTACAGATCGATGTGGTCGGTGCGGAGCCGGCGCAGTGACGCCTCGACGGCCCGCATGATGTTCTGTCGGCTGTTGCCACCGTCCCACGGTTTCGGACCGGTCGGGAAGAAGCACTTCGACGCCACGATGAACTGGTCGCGTCGTCCGTCCATCCACTCGCCGATCAACTCCTCGGTGCGGCCGAAGTCCTCCACCGGTGCGCCCAAGGGGTAGACGTCGGCGGTGTCGAAGAACGTGATGCCGGCATCGGCGGCGGTGTCCATGATGGCGAACGAGGTGTCGCGGTCGCTCTGGTAGCCGAACGTCATGGTGCCGAGACAGAGGCGTGACACCTTGAGGCCGGTGCGGCCGAAGCGGACGTGTTCCATGCCCGGACGGTAGCCCGCCTCCGTCCGGGGTGGAGGCAGCGGCCGGTTCAGGTGCGGATGGGGTGCGGTGGGTAACCTCGGGCGGGTGAGTGACCCCGCTGCCAAGATCATCTACACCCACACCGACGAGGCCCCGGCGCTCGCGACGTATTCGCTGCTGCCGATCATCGAGGCGTTCACCGCAGCGTGCGGGGTGTCGGTCGAGACCCGCGACATCTCGCTGTCGGGGCGGGTCATCGCGAACTTCCCGGAGTGGCTGACCGCCGAACAGCGGATCGGCGACGCGCTCGCCGAACTGGGCGAACTGGCGCAGCTGCCCGAGGCCAACATCATCAAACTGCCGAACATCAGTGCGTCGATCCCGCAGCTCAAAGCAGCCATCACCGAGCTGCAGGCGAAGGGTTACGCCGTCCCCGACTTCCCCGACGATCCCGCCGACGACACCGAGCGCGACATCCGTGCCCGCTACGGCAAGGTGCTCGGCAGCGCCGTGAACCCGGTGCTGCGCGAGGGCAACTCCGACCGGCGTGCTCCCGCCTCGGTCAAGCAGTACGCCCGGAACCACCCGCACTCGATGGGCGCGTGGTCGAGCGACTCGAAGACCCATGTGGCCCACATGACCGATGGCGACTTCCGTTCGAACGAGCAGTCGGTCACCATCGGAACCGACGGTGAACTGCGCATCGAGCTGCTGGCGGACGACGGCTCGGTCATCGTGCTCAAGGAGTCGGTCCCCGTGCTG
The DNA here is from genome assembly GCA_007693335.1 of Ilumatobacter sp. Taxonomy (GTDB): domain Bacteria; phylum Actinomycetota; class Acidimicrobiia; order Acidimicrobiales; family Ilumatobacteraceae; genus SKSP01. The sequence goes on from REDU01000159.1 coordinate 10,590, forward strand.
GCCGACGAGATCGTCGACGCCACGTTCATGAGCAAGCGGGCGCTGGTCGAGTTCCTCGCCGGCCAGATCGAGGACGCGAAGCAGCTCGGGGTCCTGTTCTCCGTGCACCTCAAGGCCACGATGATGAAGGTCTCCGACCCGATCATCTTCGGCCACGTCGTGAGGGTGTTCCTCGGCGACGTGTTCGTGAAGCACGCCGAGCTGCTGGCCCGGCTGGGCGCGGACCCGAACAACGGGCTCGCGAGCATCCTCACGTCCATCGCCGCCCTGCCCGAGCACGAGCGATCCGAGATCGAGGCCGACATCGAAGCGGCACTCGCGAGCGGGCCGGCGCTGGCCATGGTCGACTCCGATCGGGGCATCACGAACCTCCACGTACCGAGTGACGTGATCGTCGACGCCTCGATGCCGGCGATGATCCGCACGTCGGGGAAGATGTGGAACGCCGACGGCCAGGAGCAGGACGCGAAGGCCGTGATCCCCGACAGCAGCTATGCCGGGGTGTACGCCGCCACGATCGACTACTGCCGGGAGCACGGCGCATTCGATCCCGCCACGATGGGCTCGGTGCCCAACGTGGGCCTGATGGCGCAGAAGGCCGAGGAGTACGGGTCGCACGACAAGACGTTCGAGATCCCGGCCAGCGGCCGGGTGCGGGTGGTCGATGCCGCGGGCGCCGTGCTCATGGAGCACCGCGTCGAGACCGGTGACATCTGGCGCATGTGCCAGGTGAAGGACGCCGCCGTGCGTGACTGGGTGAAGCTGGCCGTCACCCGAGCTCGTGCCACCGGTGCACCGGCCGTGTTCTGGCTCGACCACACCCGCAGCCACGACGCCCAACTGATCCAGAAGGTGCACGCGTACCTGCCCGATCACGACACCGAGGGTCTGCAGATCGAGATCATGGCCCCGGTCGACGCCACCAACCTGAGCCTCCAGCGACTCACGGCGGGCGAGGACACGATCTCGGTCACGGGCAACGTGCTCCGCGACTACCTGACCGATCTGTTCCCGATCCTCGAGTTGGGCACCAGTGCCAAGATGCTGTCGATCGTGCCACTCATGAACGGTGGCGGACTCTTCGAGACCGGCGCCGGCGGATCGGCCCCGAAGCACGTGCAGCAGTTCGTGAAGGAGAACCACCTCCGATGGGACTCCCTCGGTGAGTTCCTCGCCCTGGGCGCATCACTCGAACACCTCGCCGGACTGACGGGTGACCCTCGGGCCAACGTGCTCGCCACGGCACTCGATGCCGCCACCGGTCGCGTGCTCGAGGACGGTCGTTCGCCCTCGCGCAAGGTGCGTGAGCTCGACAACCGGGGGAGCCACTTCTACCTGGCGCTCTACTGGGCACAGGCCCTGGCCGCGCAGACCGACGACATGCAGTTGGCCGAGCACTTCGCCCCGCTGGCGGCGGCGCTCGCGGAGAACGAGCAGACCATCGTGGACGAGCTCAACGCCGTGCAGGGGCCGCCCGTCGATGTGGGTGGCTACTACGCGCCCGATCTCGACCTGGTGGCCGCGGCCATGCGTCCGAGCCCCACGTTCAACGCCGCGCTGGCCCGGTACGGCTGAGGCGCCGGGTGCGCCGGGTCAGCCCGGTCAGCCCGGTCAGCGGGGCTCGCGGGGGAGGCCCAGCACCCGCTCGCCCAGGATGTTGCGCATCACGTTCGACGTGCCGCCCATGATCGTGTAGCCGGGCGCGTACATGAGTCCGTGCACCACGTCGTTCCAGAGCGTGGCTTCGGCGCCGAACGACCGGGCCACGAACTCCGCCACCCGCCACTCGTGTTCGGTGCAGAAGCACTTGGTGGCCGCCGAGAATCCCTTCGGTGCCTGCCCCAGCACCTCGCGGATCACCAGGATGCGCCCGATCCGGAACCCGATCTCGAGATCTGCGATCTCCTGACGGACCCGCGCATCGGTGCGGTCGGCGCGCTCGCACGCCAGCTCGAACAGTGCCCGGTTCGACACGAGTCGGTCGATGCCACCACGTTCGTGCTCCAGTTGACGCATCGTCTGCTTGAACGCATTGCCCTCTGTGCCCACGAGGTTGGTGACCGGCACGCGCACGTCGTTGAACCACACCTCGCAGAAGTGGCGGTTGGTGGTCATGTCGGTGATCGGACGGGTCTCGATGCCGGGGGTGTCCATCGGGACGATGATCTCGCTGATGCCGGCGTGCGGTGGTCCCTCGTTGGAGGTACGGCAGATGAGGTAGCAGTAGTCGGCCACCGCCCCGAAGCTGGTCCAGATCTTCTGGCCGTTGATGACGAACTCGTCGCCGTCGCGCGCCGCCTGGGTCTTCAGGGCGGCGAGATCGGAACCGGCGTCGGGCTCCGACATGCCGATGCACCAGGTGGACGTGCCGGCCAGGATGTCGGGGAGGTACGCCTCCTGCTGGTCGTCCCGTCCGTAGGCGATCAGGGTGGGACCCATCTGGCGGTCGGCGAACCACATCGCAGCGATGGGTGCGCCGGCGGCGATCAACTCCTCACCGACGATCAGCCGGTCGATCGCCGGACGTCCGCCGCCTCCGTGCTGGATCGGCCAGGTCATGCCGATCCAGCCCAGCGCCGCCATCTCGATCGCGAACTCCTCCGAGAAACCGTTGATCCACGAGTCGTTGTGGCGTCCGTACCGCTCGACCGCGCCGGTCGCCACCTTGCGGGCCTGCTCGCGGAGCTCGATCTGCTCAGGGGTCCATGCGAAGTCCATCACCATCGATGGTAGGACGAGTGGGCTCCGAGCAGGAAGGTGGCCGGGAGGGAGATGGCCGAGACCACGATCGTCGGCGAGTACCCGCCCGGGGTTCAGCGCTGGTCGAGCGCCACGTAGTCGCGCTCGCCGGGACCCGTGTACCACTGGCGCGGCCGCGAGATCTTCTGATCCTTGTCGCCGAGCAGTTCCTCCCAGTGCGCCAGCCAACCCACCGTGCGGGGGATCGCGAACAGCACGGTGAACATGTCGATCGGGAAGTTCATCGCCTGGTAGATCAGCCCGGAGTAGAAGTCGACGTTGGGGTAGAGCTTGCGGTCGACGAAGTAGCTGTCTTTGAGGGCGACCTCTTCGAGCTTGAGCGCGATGTCGAGCAGCGGGTTCTTCCCGGTCACCTCGAACACGTCGTGCGCAGCCTCTTTGATGATGGTGGCGCGAGGGTCGTAGTTCTTGTAGACGCGATGGCCGAAGCCCATCAGGCGGCCCTGGCCGTTCTTCACCGAGTCCATGAACGCCGGGACGTTGTCGGGATGGCCGATCTCGGTCAGCATCCGCACGACGGCCTCGTTCGCGCCGCCGTGCAGTGGTCCGTAGAGTGCAGCGGCCGCGGCAGCGGCGGCCGAGTACGGGTCGGCCTGGCTCGAGCCGACGACGCGCATGGCGGTGGTGCCGCAGTTCTGCTCGTGGTCGGCGTGCAGGATGAACAGCACGTCCATCGCCCGCTCGAGCGCGGGGTGCACCTCGTAGTCGCCCACCTTCCACATCATGTTGAGGAAGTTGGCGGGGTACGACAGGTCGTTGTCGGGGTAGTTGAACGGCAGGCCGACGGAGAAGCGGTAGCACATCGCCGCGAGCGTGGGCGTCTTGGCGATCAGCCGCACGATCGACTTGTGTCGGCTCTCGGGGTCCTGGATGTTCTTGGCGTCGTCGTAGAACGTGCCGAGCGCGGCCACCGACGACACGAACATGCCCATCGGGTGTGCGTCGTAGTGGAAGCCGTCGACGAAGCGCTTGCGCATGTTCTCGTGGATGAAGGTGTGGAGGGTGATCTCCTCCCTCCAGGCGTCGAGCTCGGTGGCGTTCGGGAGTTCGCCGTTGAGCAGGAGGTACGCCACCTCGAGGTACGACGAGTGCTCGGCCAACTGTTCGATGGGGTACCCGCGGTAGCGCAGGATGCCAGCGCCACCGTCGAGATAGGTGATCTCGGATCTTGCCGCGGCGGTGGACATGTAGGCCGGGTCGTACATGTACAGGTTCGGGTCGAGCTCGCGGATGGCCGACGATGGGAACACACCGTCGGTGATCGGGACGGTGACCGACTTTCCGGTGCGGTCGTCGGTGATGGTGATGGTGTCGGGCACGTCACTTCCTTCGTGGCACGAGTGATCTGGGGCTTGCTCCCCGGGTTGAACCTAGTTGGCGACGGAGCACGGCATCCAACGAAGCGGACTGTGGGTCCTCCCGGCCCGTCACAGCGGCGAGTTGCCGTGCTTGTGCGGCCGGAGCAGCTCGCGCTTGTCCTCGAGGGCCGCCAGCGCTGCGCAGATCTCGGCTCGGGTGTCGGCGGGATCGATCACGGCGTCGACGTAGCCACGCTCGGCCGCCACGTAGGGGTTCAAGAGCCGCTCGGTGTAGTCGGTCTCGAACGCGGTCCGCTCCTCGGGGCTGGCGCGTCGCTGCAGGATCGCGGCGGCCTGCCCGGCGCCCATCACCGCCAGCTCGGCCCACGGCCAGGCGAGGCACAGGTCGTTGCCCATCGTCTTGGAGTCCATGACGATGAACGCACCGCCGTAGCTCTTGCGCAAGATGACACAGATCCGCGGCACCGTGGCCCGGGCGTAGGCATACACGAGCTGCGCGCCGTGGCGGATCATCCCGCGCCACTCGAGATCCTTCCCCGGGTAGAAGCCGGGGGTGTCGACCAGGGTGATGATCGGCAGGCTGAACGCGTCGCACAGCGCCACGAACCTCGCTGCCTTCTGCGATGCGGGGATGTCGAGGGTGCCGGCCAGCGAGATCGGCTGGTTGGCCACGATGCCCACCGGGCGACCGTCGATGGTGGCGAACGCCGTGACCACGTTCGTCGCCCAGCGCGACTTGATCTCGTGGAGCGAGTCCTCGTCGGCGATGGCGGCGGCCACCTGACGCACGTCGTAGCTGCCGGTGGAGGTGGGCGGGATGAGCTCGCCCGCCTCGGGGCAGCGTCGGTCCGGCGGGTCGTGGCTCGGCCACCGCTCGGGCTCGACGTCCACGTGGTCGGGCAGGTAGGCGAGGAGATCCTCCACGGCGGCGATGGCGGCCGCACGGTCGGGCACCACGGTGGCGGGAACGCCGGCGTAGCGGGCCAGGTTGGTGGCGCTGCCGAGCTCGTCGCTGGAGATCTGCACACCGGTGAACTGCTCGACCATCACGGTGCCGTTCACGAACGCGTAGCTCGCTTCGGTCATCACGGTGAGATCGGCGATGCCGAGCAGCAGCGCCGGCCCCGACACGGCGGGACCGTCGACCACGGCGATCGTGGGGACGACGCCGGAACACCGCACGAGCGAGGCGGCCAGCCGTCCCCAGCCGTGCAGCGCAGGGATGCCCTCGACGATGTCGGCGCCCGTGGTCGACAGCACGAGCACGAGTGGCAGGCCCTCGGCACACGCGACGTCGGCGGCACGCTCCATGACCGCCGAGGCGGTGGAGGGGAGCGGCGCCGGTGCATCGCCGTCCTCGAGTTGGCCGTCGAGGTCGACGAACACCACACGGCGATCGCCGAGATCACGAACACAGGCACTCGCCGGACCCGGCAAATGAGCGGAGAGTGGGAGCTCGGCGAGACTCATCGGGGCCCGACCCTAGCTCCGAGCCCTCCGACGCTCCGCGGCCTGTCGTGCCCTGCGACCGGCACGGCACGGGGTCGAGCGACGTCGGGTGCGCTCGGGGTGCCCGGGTACGCTGATGGACATGGAGTGGCGTTTCGCCGACTTCACGCTCGATGACGAACGTCGGGAACTCCGACGTGGGAGTACCCCTGTGCCGCTCGAGCCCCGGGCACTGGCACTGCTCACCGAGTTGGTCGAGCAGCACGACCGGGTCGTCACGAAAGAGGAGCTGCTCGACTCGGTCTGGGGCGACCGGTTCGTCAGCGAGTCCGCGCTGACCACGCAGGTGAAAGCGGTGCGACGGGCCGTTGGTGACAGTGGCGCCGAGCAGGCGATCGTCAAGACGGTGCACGGTCACGGTTACCGCTTCGTGGCGCCACTCGATGGATCAGGTCACGGGTCGGGTCGGGCGGGCAACGGGTCGGGCCGCTCTGCGCCCGTCGGTACTCCGGCCGCGATGCCGATCGACGAGAACCCGGTCGTGGCGGTGCTGCCCTTCGACGACGTGTCCTCGGGGCGGGGCAGTGTCCACCTGGCCGCCGGCCTCACGTCCGACGTCATCACCGGGCTGTCGCGGCACCGATGGCTGCGGGTGATCTCCCGGGCGATGTCGTCGGGCTATCAGGGTCTGCCCGACGCCGTGCGCAGGTTGAGCGATGACCTGGGGGTCGGGTACGTGGTCGAGGGAAACGTCTGGGTCGAGGGCCGGAGACTACGCGTCACCGTCAACCTCACCGAGGTGGCCAGCGGTACGTGCCGGTGGGCGGAGCGGTACGAACGGGACATCGAGGACCTGTTCGACGTGCTCGACGAGATCACCGACGTGGTCGTGGCCACCATCGAACCCGAGGTGGGATTCGCAGAGCGCCAGCGCGTGCATCGGGGTCAGCGGGCCGACCCGAGGGCGTGGGACCTGTTCCACCTCGGCGTCGACCATCTGTTCCGGTTCACCGCGCACGACAACCTCGAGGCGCAGCGGCTCTTCGATCGTGCCCGCGTCATCGACCCGGGATTCGGAGACGCTCAGGCGTGGTGGGCCTATTCGGTGGTGCTCGGGATGACGTACTGGGGAACCGAGCCCGACGGGGCCACGCTCGACGCGGCGTTGGCGGCCACCACGGTCGCGATCGGCAGCGACGACCACGATGCGGTGTTCCACATGCTCAGGGGGCGGGTGCAGTTGGCGCGCCGTGACTACCGCTCGGCATTGATCGAGAACCAGCGCGCCATCGAGCTCAACCCGACCTTCGCGGCGGCGTACTGCGGTCTGGGTGACTCGCTCAGTTGCGAGGGGCGCTACGACGAGGCGATCGAGCAGTTCACCCGCTCGGTGGCGCTCGGTCTCCACGACCCACAGCGTTGGGCCTTCTTGTCGTACGGAGCGCTCGCCCACCTGTTGGCCGGTCGGTACGAAGAGGCCGTCGAGTGGGCCGACCAGGCTGCCGTGATCCCGAACTGTCAGTACTGGGCCCTGGCCCATCGCGTGGTGGCGCTCGCCCATCTCGGACGCACCGACGATTGCGCATCGGCGGTCGAGGCGCTCGTTCGCGACTGCCCGCACTTCACGGTCGCCTACGCCCGTCACAAGCTGTTCTACCTGAAGCGTCCCGAGCAGTTGGCGTGCTATCTCGACGGGCTCCGCGCCGCCGGCGTGCCCGAACGTTGAGGGCCCCGACCGTCACGCCGCGTCACTGTTCTCCAGGAGATCCCCAACCCGTCCCCATGACTCCGGGCCTCGGGCGACCGAGACTGGACCGATGAGTACTCCAATCGACCCAGCTGCACTTCGCGACGAGGTGCGGGCGAAGTACCGGGAGGTGGCCGAGACGCCCCAGGCCACGTTCCATTTCCACACCGGACGCGACCTCGCGCGGCGACTCGGCTACGACATGGATCACGTCGACGAGTTGCCCGACGTCGCGGTCGAATCGTTCGCAGGCGTCGCGAATCCGTTCGAGCTCCGCGTCGTCCAGCCCGGTGAGCGGGTGGTCGACGTGGGGTCGGGGGCCGGCTTCGACAGCCTGCTGGCGGCGCGGGCGGTGGGATCGGCCGGGGCCGTGATCGGCGTCGACATGACGTCGGAGATGTTGTCGAAGTCGCGTCTCAACGCCGAGCGTCTCGGCGTCGAGCACGTCGAGTTCAGAGACGGCATCGCCGAAGCGTTGCCGGTCGACGACGGGTGGGCCGACGTCGTGATCTCCAACGGTGTGTTCAACCTCTGTGCTGACAAGCGGGCGGCGTTCGACGAGGTGGTGCGAGTACTCCGGCCAGGGGGCACGTTGCAGTTCGCCGACATCGCGAACGGGCGGCCCGTCCCCGAGGAGGCGATGCGTGAGATCGACCTCTGGACGGGTTGAATCGCCGGTGGCCTGCCGTGTGCAGGCTGGCAGGAGATGCTCACCGAGGTCGGTTTCGTCGAGATCCGGATCGGTGATCCCGTCGATACCTTCGCGGGTGCCGGGGGCGAAGCGAATGCCAGGGCGTTCGACGTACACGGATATCCGTTCGCCGCCCGACGGCCGTGAACCCGGTGACGTCGGCCGGGCCGTGGGTCATACGGAGCGGGAGGGGAACGGGCCGGTGTCGAGGTGCACGCCGGGCTGTCGGGCGGCCCGGCTCTCGATGATCTGGTGCAGGACCGAGCCGACGGCCTGGGTGGCGGCACTCGGGGCCGGACGGCGTCGTCGTGCCCAGGCGACCACGCGGCGGGGGAGTTCCGGAACACTCACCCGGGTGAACTCGCCCGTCGGCCAGCGGGAGATGGCCGTGGCCGGCACGATGGCGGCGCCGTAGCCGTCGAACGCCAGCGAGGCCAGAAGTCGCACGCCGTCGATCTCGGCCTGGGGTCGCAGGGTGATGCCGGCCGAGCTGGCCGCCCGATCGAGCACCCGTCGGAGTGCGGCGCCCTTCGGGGGCAGCAGCAGCGGGACGTCGTCGAGCTCGGCCAACGGCATCGAGGTGCGCCCGGCCAGGGGGTGCTTGGAGTGGGCCAGCACCAACAGGTCCTCGGCGAAGAGTGGTTCGATGAGCAGCTCGGGATCGTCCACCGGAAGGTGCACGATGGCGGCGTTCAGCTGGCCCGAGACAACGCCGGGGATGAGCGTGGACGTGCTGCCCTCGTGCACGATGGGATGCACGAGCGGATGGGCGCGTTCCATCGCCGTGAGCAGCTGGGGCATCAGCCAGCGTGCCGTGGTGCCGATCACGCCGATCCGCGCATCGCCGGAGACCTCGTCGTCGAGCGATGCGATGTCGGCGGCGATGTCGTCGATCTCGTGGAGGATCCGCCGGGCCCGATCGACCACGCGGGCGCCTTCGTCGGTGAGGCCACCGTGGGCCCGGTCGACCAGCGTGACCCCCAGCTCCTTCTCGAGCTTGGCGACGTGACCCGACACGTTCGACTGCACGGTGAACAGTGCCCGGGCTGCGGCTGAGAAGGTGCCGTGATCGGCGATCGCGACGAGAGCGGACAACTGCCGGACATCCATCTCCCAAAACGATATCGGATATCTCTATGTTCTACTTGTCAGATCGCTCGCCCACGTGCATACTTTCACAAACAGATCGAAGCGAGTACACCCCCCATGTACCGCTCGAGGGATGCTCCACCATGTCGGTTCCCCCAACCGGCGGAGGATCCCAGGTTGAGAGGCCCCGATCCCCCATCGGGGTCTTTCCCTTTTTCGGCCTGCTTCCCCAGCGCCTTCGTGGCCCCGATCACCCGACTGCCGGCGGTGAGTAGTCTGCGGGCGATGGTCAGCACCACGACACGCGAGACGTCGGCGCCGTCCGCGGCGTTCTTCGATCTCGACCGCACGCTGTTGGCCGGCGCCAGCGGTGAGGTCTTCTCCGACGCGATGCGCGCCGCCGGCCTGGTGTCGCGTCACATCCCGGGCGAGAAACTCCTCTACAAGTTCTTCAACGCGGTCGGCGAGACCTTGCCCTCGATGGCGTTGGCCCGGCAGGCCGCCACCTTGGCCGGCGGCCGACCGCAGGCAGCCGTGCAGTCTGCGGCGGAGGACGTGGCCGAGCGTCTGGTGGCGATGGTCCAGCCCTTCGCCGAGCAGGTGTTCGCCGAGCACCGGGCGGCCGGTCGCCCGGTCGTGCTCGCCACCACCACGCCGTACGACCTCGTGAAGCCGTTCGCCGACCGGCTCGGTCTCGACGACGTCGTGGCCACCCGGTACGGCGTGAACGCCGACGGCACCTACGACGGCACCATCGTGGGACCGTTCGTGTGGTCGGCGGGAAAGCTCGCGGCAGTGCAGGAGTGGGCGTCGCTGCACGGCGTCGATCTCTCCCAGAGCTTCGCCTACTCCGATTCGGTGTACGACACGCCGCTGCTCGCCGCCGTCGGGCACCCGTTCGTGGTCAACCCCGACCCTCGGATGGTGCTCATGGCGGCCGCCCGTCGCTGGCCGGTGCTGAACCTCGACGTGTCGCCCGGGGTCGCCAAGATCCCCGTGGTCGGTATGGAGTTGCAGAAGGTCGGGCTGCAGTTCTCGCGGCCACTGTTCTACCCGTACGCGCGTTTCGACATCGCCGGCATCGATCATGTGCCGGCGGAGGGCCCGGCCATCCTCTGCGGCAACCACCGCTCGTACTTCGACGTGGCGGCGATCTCGGTGATGCTCGCCAAGACGGGTCGCACCGTGCGGTTCCTGGGAAAGAAGGAGGTGTTCGATGCGCCGGTGGTCGGACAGCTGGCCACGGCGATGGGTGGCATCCGCGTCGACCGCGGCACGGGCTCCGACGAGCCGCTCCAGGCAGCGGCCGACGCACTGGCGGGCGGGGAGATCGTGGCGATCATGCCCCAGGGCACGATCCCTCGCGGCCCGGCCTTCTTCGACCCCGTGCTCGTGGGTCGCTGGGGGGCGGCGCGCCTTGCCCAGCTGAGCGGCGCACCGGTGATCCCGATCGGTCTCTGGGGCACCGAGAAGGTGTGGCCCCGATCGGCGCGCCTCCCGAACGTGCTGAACCTCACCGACCCCCCCGAGGTGCGGGTACGGGTCGGCCCGCCGGTCGAGTTGAAGTATCGCTCGCTCGGGGCCGACACGAAGCGGATCATGAAGGCCATCACGAAGCTCCTGCCGGCCGAGGCCCGCAAGGCACGCACCCCCACGCCCGACGAGCTCGCACTCACCTACCCGCCCGGGTACCGCGGCGATCCCGGGCGTGAGCTCGAGCGTCGTCCCGGCACCGACTGAATGTTCAGCTGTCTCGTCCGCTGACGAGCGGTGGGCCGTCGAAGCGGTCGATGGTCGTGAACGTGTCCGCCGTGCGGCGGCTCAGCTTCGTGACGCGATCGCCCTCGGGCACCCCCAGCACGATCGTGGCTGCCAGCGCATGGTGCTCGGGGAGGCCGAGGAGCGGCGCGGCCTCGGGCTCGGCCCGCGACAGGAACGTGGTCATCACCCCGCCGAGACCGTGGTCGTGCGCCGCCAGCAGGATGCTCCAGCAGAACGGGTAGATCGAGGCGCCACCCACGATCGACACCCGTTCGAGCTCACCGTCCATGACGGCCAACTCGCGCAGATCGACCGCCACGGCCAGCACCACGGGCACCTGCTCGATGTGGTCGAGCAGTTCGTTGGGGGCGTGGGGAGCATCGTCGATCGGCTCGTGGTCGACCGGGTTGAACCCGCGTCGTCCTTGCTGCGCAGCAGCCACGTACTCGTCCCATACGGGCTGCATGAGCCCGGCCAGGTGTCGACGAGTGGCGGGGCGTTCGATCACCGCGACCCGCCAGGGCTGGCGGTTGCCGCCCGACGGGGCGAACCGCGCCGAGTCGAGGATGGCGTGCACGGTGGATCGTTCGACGGGGGTGTCGCTGAACCGGCGGACCGCACCGGTGGTGCGCAGCGCTCGATCGAGATCCACGGGCCGGTTCAGCCCCCTGCGACCTTGCGGCGCACGATGTTCAGCGCCGACCCGGCCTCGAACCACTCGACCTGTTCGGGGCTGAACGTGTGGGTGGCCTCGAAGTCGATCATGGTGCCGTCGGGCTTCACGATCTGGCACTGCACCGGCTGTCCGGGCACCGGCGGGAGGTTCAGCACGTTGATGCGGTCGAGCTCGCCGATCTGGTCGTAGGTGTCGGGGTCGGCGAACGTGAGTGGCACGAGCCCCTGCTTCTTGGCGTTGGTCTCGTGGATGCGGGCGAACGAGCGGGCGAAGATCACGAGGCCGCCGCGGAAGCGGGGCTCCATCGCGGCGTGTTCCCGCGACGATCCCTCGCCGTAGTTGCGGTCGCCGATGGCGCACCAGCCGATGCCGGCCTCGCCGTACCGCTTGGCGATCTCGGGGAACGGGCGGGTGCCACCGTCGGTGATGTCGTGCCCCTCGCCCACGGCGCCGGTGAAGGCGTTGACCACGCCGAGGAACAGGTTGCCCGAGATGTTCTCGAGGTGACCGCGGTACTTCAACCACGGTCCCGCCGCCGAGATGTGGTCGGTGGTGCACTTGCCCTGGGCCTTCATGAGCACGGGCAGGCCGAGGTAGTCGTTGCCGTCCCACGCGGGGAACGGCTCGAGCAGCTGGAGTCGGTCGCTGGTCGGGCTGACGGCGATTTCGATCGCATCGGTCTCCGACAGCGGGGGAGGAGCGGTGAAGGTGTCCTCGCCGGGGTCGTAGCCGGCGCTCGGGAGGATCTCGCCGACGGGGGCATCCAACCGCACCTCGGTGCCGTCGGGGGCGGTGAGCGTGTCGATGGTGGGATCGAAATCGAGTGTCCCTGCGAGCGCGAGCGCGAGCACCGTGTCGGGTGAGGTGACGAAGCTCAGCGTGTTGGCCGAGCCGTCGTTGCGCTTGGGGAAGTTGCGGTTGTAGGAGTTCACGATCGTGTTCGGCCGACCGGTGATGCTGTCGGGCCGTGACCACTGGCCGATGCACGGGCCACAGGCATTGGCCAGCACCGAGGCGCCGATCGCCTCGAGATCGGCCAGCAGCCCGTCACGTTCGATGGTGGCGCGGATCTGTTCGGACCCCGGGGTGATCAACAGCTCGGTCTTGGCGGTCAGACCGGCAGCTGCGGCCTGGCGGGCGATGGAGGCCACCCGGGTGAGGTCTTCGTACGACGAGTTCGTGCACGAGCCGATGAGCGTGGACGAGATGTCGAGCGGCCAGCCGTTGTCCACCGCCGCGGCCCCGACCTCGGCGCCGACGCGGTGGGCCCGGTCGGGGGAGTGCGGGCCGTTGATCATCGGCTTCAGTTGGTCGAGATCGATCTCGATGAGCTGGTCGTAGCTGGCGCCCTCGTCGGGGCGGAGGTGCTCGGCCACGGCGTCGGCGGCATCGGCGATGGCCTCGCGGCCGGTGGCCTTCAGGTACTGGGCCATGTTGTGGTCGTACCCGAACACCGAGGTGGTCGCTCCGATCTCGGCGCCCATGTTGCAGATGGTGGCCTTGCCGGTGGCCGAGATCGAGTCGGCACCCGGACCGAAGTACTCGATGATCGCGCCGGTACCGCCCTCGACGGTCAGGATGCGGGCGACCTCGAGGATCACGTCTTTCGGGCTGGACCATCCGCTGAGCGAGCCGGTGAGCTTCACGCCGATCACCTTGGGCCAGCGCACGTTGAACGGGAAACCGGTCATCACGTCGACGGCGTCGGCGCCGCCCACGCCGATGGCCACCATGCCGAGCCCACCGGCGTTGGGAGTGTGGCTGTCGGTGCCGATCATCATCCCGCCGGGGAAGGCGTAGTTCTCGAGGACGACCTGGTGGATGATGCCGCTGCCAGGACCCCAGAACCCGAGCTGGTACTTGGCGGACACGCTGCGGAGGAAGTCGTACACCTCGGCGTTGGTGTCGATGGCCACCCCGAGGTCGATCGTGGCGCCCACCTTCGCCTGGATGAGGTGGTCGCAGTGCACGGTGGACGGCACCTGCACCTCGGGGAGTCCGGCGGTCATGAACTGCAGCAGCGCCATCTGGGCCGTGGCGTCCTGCATGGCGACCCGGTCCGGTCGGAAGTCCGCGTAGCTGGCGCCGCGCTCCATCTCCTGGCCGTCGGGATCGACGAGGTGGTTGACGAGGATCTTCTCGGTCAGCGTGAGCGGGCGGCCGAGCCGTTCGCGCCCGAGGGCGACGCGGTCGGGGAGGGCGTCGTAGACACGCTGCACGAGGTCGATCGGCGTCGTGGCCGAGATGATGTCGGGGTTGATGTCGCGGGCCGTCATGTAGACAACTATAATACAAGTATGCCCACCTCTGCAAAGCCCATCGAACTGTCTGTGGGGATCGGGTGGAGTGCCGCCGTTGGCGCGGACAGTTCGGGGGGTGGGTGGGGACGATGGGCGCGATGAGGCGGATCCGATACCAGGAGATCGCGGAGGAGCTGCGCGAACGGGTGCTCGCTGCCGCCGGTGGAACCGTGCTCCCGAGCGAGTCGGAGCTGTCGGGTGAGTTCCAGGCCAGCCGGGTCACGGTGCGTCGAGCGCTCGAGACCTTGCGCGACGAGGGGCTCGTGGCCGCTCGCCAGGGGTTCGGATGGTTCGTGGCGACCGAGCCGCTCCGGCAGCACCTCGGCACGCTCGGCACCATCGAGGCGCAGTTGGAGGGCAGCGGCAAGCTCGCCGAGCGGCGAATCGAGGAGTTCGAGTTCGTCGCTCCCACGGCGCGCGTGCGCAGCATCCTGCGCTGCGACGAGGTGTTGCGGGTCAAGCGCGTCAACCTCGCCGACGGCGAGCCCTTCGCCGTGGTGACGGTGTGGTGCCCGGCCGAGCTCGGTCGTCGCCTGTCGCGCGACGACGTCGAACGCACTCCGTTCTACGAATCGCTCGACATCGAGCTCCGCGGCGCCACCCAGACGATCGGGGCCGACTCGGCCGAACCACGTGATGCTGCGCTGCTCGGCGTGCCGGTGGGCTCGCCGTTGCTGCGCTGCCAGCGTGTCACCACCGACCGCAGCGGCGAGCCCGTCCTGGTGAGTGAGCACCTCTTCGCCGCCCACCGCACCGAGTTCGTGGTCGACCTCCCCCAGGCCGAGCCCTCCATGACGCCCGAGGGCCTCCGCCTCGTCGACTGATGTGATGGTGAGAAGCAGTGAACCGTCGGTGTGACTCTCCGAACCGTCTGTGGGGATGACGTGGTTCTGCTGGCTCGGCGCGGACAGGTGGGAGGGGGCTCAGTCGGGGGTGGAGTCGTCGTCGAGCACGAGGTCCCAGCGATCGAGGCAGTCCTCGCAGCGGTAGGCGACGAAGTCGCCCACCTCCCAGAGTCCGTCCTCGGGTGGGTACGAGAGCAGGTGAGCGCGTCCGCCGCAGTCGATGCAGGTGATGACGGGGTCGGGTTCGAGCATGCACCCCTAGTCTGGCGTGATGCGCGTGGTGTCCGGTGCTCTCCGAGGTCGACGCATCGACGCGCCGCCCGGAACCTCGACCCGGCCCACCACCGACAAGGTGCGCGAGGCCACGTTCAACGCCCTCGGCAGTCTCGACCTCGTGCTCGACGCCCGGGTGGCCGACCTCTACGCCGGGAGTGGTGCGCTCGGCATCGAGGCGTTGTCGCGTGGCGCCGCACACTGCACGTTCGTCGAGCGTGACCGAACGGCGCTGGCCGTGCTGCGTGGCAACCTCCACGAACTCGACCTGATCGAGCGATCGACGGTCGTGCCCGGCGATGCCCTCGTCCGTGCCGCGGAGATCGACGCCGACCTGGTGTTCGCGGACCCGCCCTACGACACCGGCGCCGACATCGAGCTGTGGTCGTCCCTGCTCGCCGCCGTGCGTGCCCCCTTCGTGGTGGCCGAGTCCGGTCGGTCCCTCGACGGTGTGGCCGGATGGGACATCGTGCGCGAGAAGCGCTACGGGCGGACCTGGGTCACCTTCTTCGAGCGCGCCTGACGATCTGTCTGCGCCCGCCGGGCGGTTCTGCGGACCCTTCGCGGACAGTTCGGGGTGGTGGGCGGGAACTGTCCGCGCCGCACGGGTGGTTCCGCCCCGTCCCCACAGACGGTTCGGTTGGGGTGGGGTGGGGGCTACCGTGGTCGGGCCATGGCCACCGTTCTGATCCCCGGCAGCTTCGACCCCGTCCATCTCGGGCACCTCGACGTGGTCGATCAGGCGGCCGAGCTCTTCGGTCGGGTGATCGTGGCGGTCATGCACAATCCATCGAAGCCATCGGGTCTCTTCACCCCCGACGAGCGGGTGGAGCTGCTGCGGTCGAGCCTCGACGGACGCTCCGACATCGTCGTCGAGCTCCACGAGGGTCTCGCCGTGCAGGCGGCGGCCCGTGCCGGCGCCGACTTCATCGTGAAGGGTCTCCGCACGCCCTCCGACTTCGAGATCGAGCAGCAGATGGCGCACAACAACTACCAGGTCACCGGAATCCGGACCGTGTACGTGCCGTGCGCCCCCGAACTCGGCCACATCAGCAGCCGTTTCGTGCGCGAGATCGCGGCCCATGGCGGCCGGATCGACCATCTCGTGGCCGCACCGGTCGCGGCAGCGCTCGCCGATAGATTCGGCCCGGTTTCCAGCAGCGGAGAGGTCACATGAGCAGCTACGACGGCAGCTACGACGACGACTACGACGAGATCGACGACGAATATCCCGAGCCCGGCGCACCCGGCGGGTACGTGGGTGATGCCGAGACGTTGCTGCGTCGCGCCGTCGACATCGTCGCCACGGCGCCCACGATGCCGTTGTCGTCGTCGCCCCGCATCGACCGTGACGAGATCATCGAACTGCTGGAAGAGGCGCTCGGTCGTCTCCCCGCCGAGTTGCGTGAGGCCCGCTGGATGCTGAAGGAGCGCCAGGAGTTCGTGGCCAA
Organism: Ilumatobacter sp.; assembly: GCA_007693335.1. Lineage (GTDB taxonomy): Bacteria > Actinomycetota > Acidimicrobiia > Acidimicrobiales > Ilumatobacteraceae > SKSP01. Next base: position 26,951 of record REDU01000159.1, read on the forward strand.
GACGCGTCGTGAAGCCGACGAGCTGCTGGAGGCGGCTCGGGTGCAGGCCGAGCGGATGGTGCAGCGTACCGAGGTGGTACGTGCCGCCGAGCAGCGAGCCCGTCAGGTGATGGACACCGCCGAGAACGACTCACGCCGTCTGAAGCTCGAGACCGAGGACTTCCTCGACCAGCGCCTCGGGAGCTTCGAGATCCTGCTCGACCGGCTCCAGAAGACCGTCGCCTCCGGTCGTCAGAAGCTGTCGATCGGCAACTCCGCCGAACACGTCGTGATCGATCCCGACGACGATCCCACCAAGGGATTCTTCGATCAGGACCGCTGACGTGCAGGCCGCTCTGCGGGCGTTACGCCTGAACACCGTCGAACTGCTCCGTCAGCCGGGGCTCCGCCGCGATGTCGACGTGGCCCTCGCTCCGGCCGATCTCGACGTGACCGATGAGCGGCTCGTGGGCGACGTCGTGGTGGCGCTCGCGGCCGAGTCGACCGTGGACGGGATCGTGGTGTCGGGCACGGTGGGCGTGCGCTGGGGGGACGAGTGTCGGCGCTGTCTCGCCGCCGTCGAACGGCGCCAGGCGATGGAGGTGAACGAGCTGTACCAGGACGAGGTGGTCGACGACGACGCCTTCGAACTCGGGCGCGATGCACTCGATCTCTCCTCCACCGTCCGTGACGCCGTGGTGCTCGCGCTCGCCGATCCGCCGCCGTTGTGCCGCGACGACTGCGCTGGCATCTGCCCGGTCTGTGGGGCCGACCGGAACCTGGCGACGTGCGGGTGTGACACGGTCGTGCGTGATGACCGATGGGCGGCACTCGAGCAGCTCGACCTCGAGGCTCCCGACGACCTGAACTGATCCGGGTGTCGCCGGGCCGTCACGCCGCTATCGTGGTGCGGCCCAACGTCACGAGGGAGTCCGAACGGTGGCCGTTCCGAAGAAGAAGACATCGAAGTCGAAGACCCGCAGCCGGCGTGCCAGCGCGTGGAAGCTCAACGCGCCCGCCCGCAGCATCTGCCCGCGTTGTGGTGCCGCCAAGACCCCACACACGGTGTGCCCGTCGTGCGGCTGGTACAAGAACCGCGTCGTGGTCGACGTCGGCTGACATCACCCACCTGATGCTCCCCGTCGCGGTCGACGCCATGGGCGGCGACCACGCACCCGGCACGATCGTGGCCGGAGCACTGGCCGCCCATGCCGTGGGCGTTCCCGTGGTCCTCGTCGGCCCGTCCGATCTCGGCGAGCGGGTCGACATCGGCGGACTCGAGCTGATCTCCGCCAGCGAGGTCATCGAGATGCACGACGATGCCGCCCAGGGCGTCCGTCGCAAGAAGGATTCGACCCTCGTCCGTGCCGCCGAGGCGGTGCGCGACGGACGGGCCAGCGCCATGATCTCGGCCGGGAACACCGGCGCCACGATGGCCTCGGCGCTGCTCCGGATGGGACGCATCAAGGGCGTGATGAGGCCGGCCATCGCCACCCCGATCCCCGTGCCGGGGGCGGGTCCCACCGTGCTGCTCGACGCAGGGGCGAACGCGGAGGTCCAGGCGGAGTGGCTGGTGCAGTTCGCCCAGATGGGTTCGGTGTACGCCCGCCACCGCTTCGACATCACGACACCACGCGTCGGGCTGCTGTCGATCGGCGAGGAGCCCGGGAAGGGCGACTCGCTGCGGAAGGAGGCCTACGAGCTGCTGGCCGTCGCCGCGGGCATCGAGTTCATCGGCAACGTCGAGGGACGCGACGTCATGACCGACACGGCCGATGTGATCGTGACCGACGGCTTCACCGGCAACGTCGTGCTCAAGACGCTCGAGGGCGGCATGAAGACGGTCGTCAGCGCGTTGCTCGCCGCGTTCGCCGCCGAAGCGCACTACAAGCCGCACGCCGACGCCCTGTTGCCGGCACTGCTCCCGCTCTACGAGACACTCGATCCCGAGACCTACGGCGGAGCGATCCTGCTCGGCGTCGACGGGGTCTGCATCATCTCGCACGGTTCGTCCAGCGAACGGGCGATGTTCAACGGCATCGACGTGGCGCGCGAGATGGTCGAGGCCGACATCGTGTCCGAGATCCGCGCCACCATCGCCGGCGAGCTCTGAGACATCACGACCGGTCGACGATCGGTAGACTCGGCGATCGTGCCTGCTGAGACCCACGTGGAACAGGGCCCGTTGGGGCGTGACGAGATCTTCGAGATCGTGCGCGACCGACTGGCCGACATCTTGGAGATCGAACCCTCGTCGATCGGCGAGGGCCAGTCGTTCGCCGACGATCTCGACGCCGACTCGCTCGCGTTGATCGAGTTGGTCGAGGCGCTCGAGGAGGAGCTGGCCGATCGAACGGTGGGGTTCCGGATCGAGGACGAAGACCTCGAAGACCTCAAGACGGTGCGTGATGCCGTCGACTACGTGCACGAGCGCACGCGCGACAGCTGACGCCGAACGGGTCGTCATGTCGTCGTCGAGGCCTTCGCCGGATCCCCGTCCCGTTGCTGCCGACGACTCGCTCGCAGCGTTGGTCGAGCGGCTCGGTCACGAGTTCGCCGATCCCGGTCTGCTCCGGCGTGCGATGGCCCACCGGTCGTGGGTGGCCGAGACCCCGGGATCGCTGAGCAACGAGCGCCTCGAGTTCCTGGGCGATGCCGTGCTCGGCTGGGTCGTGGCCGATCTCGTGTACGGGCGTTTCTCCGACCTGCCCGAGGGCGCGCTGACCGACCTGCGCAAGAGCGTGGTGAACGCCGGAGCGCTGGCCGAGGTGGCGGTCGAACTCGACCTCGGCCGGCATCTGTTGCTGGGGAAGGGCGAAGACGCAGCGGGGGGCCGGGAGAAGACCTCGATCCTGTCCGATGCGTTCGAAGCGGTGCTGGGCGCGGTGTACGTGGATGGTGGTACCGAGGTGGCGTACCAGGTCGTGGAGCGGTTCATCGGACCGCGGCTGGTCGAGGCCGTCGGCACGCTCGACCGGCTCGATTTCAAGTCGTCGCTCCAGGAACTCACGGCGCGCCTGGGTCGCGGCGCCCCGGAGTACCTGCTGACATCCGACGGCCCCGACCACGCGAAGCGTTTCCGCGCCGAGGTGTGGGTCGATCGGGGCCGGCTCGGCATCGGCGAGGGTCGATCGAAGAAGACGGCCGAGCAGGCGGCCGCCGCCGCAGCCCTCGCGGGGCTCGAGACCGAGGCCGAGGCCGCCGACGCCGCCGACGGTCGTGGCGGCGTCGACGGCGCGTCGGGTGCCGTGGCCGGCTGAGCCGGTGCCCGAGCTCCCCGAGGTCGAGACGGTCCGTCGTGGTCTGGCGTCCCGTGTGGTCGGCCGTCGGGTCGAGCACGTCGAGGTCGGCCGGGAACGTACGGTGCGGCGCACGTCGCGCGAGGCGCTGATCGCCGGCCTCACCGACACCACCATCGTCAGCGCCGACCGGCGGGGGAAGTACCTGCTGTGCCCCCTCGACAGCGGCGAGACGTTGATGATCCACCTGCGCATGAGCGGTCGCGTGCTCGTCGTGCCGGCCGGGTCGCCTCGACCGCCGCACACCCACGTGGCGGTCAGGTTGGCCGGGGCACCGTCGCGCCCGCCCGAGGAGCTGTGGTTCGTCGATCCGCGCACGTTCGGTGAGGTCGTGGTGTACGACCCCGACCGTGTGGCCGTGGAGTTGCCGGAACTGGCCCGATTGGGTGTCGATCCGATCGCCGAGGAGTTCACGCGTCGCCAGCTCCGACGGTTGCTCCGCACCCGATCGCGGCAGCTGAAGCAGTTCCTGCTCGACCAGCACCTCGTGGCCGGCATCGGCAACATCTACGCCGACGAGATCCTCCACGCCGCCCGGCTCCGGCCGCAGCGCCCCTCCGACTCGCTCTCGACGATGGCGGAGGCGCGCTTGCACACGGCGGTGCTCGGTGTGTTGAACGCAGCCATCGAGGCGGGCGGCTCCACGCTCCGCGATGCCCAGTACGTGGATCTGTTCGGGAGTGGGGGTTCGTACCAGGAGGCCCACCGCGTGTACGGCCGGGGCGGTGAGCGGTGTCTGACCTGCGGTGTGGGGTGGGTGCGGCGCATCGTGGTGGCCCAACGTTCCACGCACTACTGCGCGCGCTGCCAGCGATGAGCCGGCCGTGCGCACGATGAGGTCGCCCGCAGGGGTGTCGGGCGACGGAGAGCGGCGTCGCGAGAACCCGGAGGAGGGGTGGTCCACCCACTAGCGTGGTCGGAACCGTGTTCCTGAAGAGTCTCACCCTCAAGGGCTTCAAGTCGTTCGCCGAATCGACCACGTTGGTGCTCGAGCCCGGCGTGACCGTCGTGGTCGGGCCGAACGGCAGTGGGAAGTCGAACGTCGTCGACGCCATCGCGTGGGTACTCGGCGCGCAGGCACCCAAGTCGGTCCGTAGTCAGAAGATGGACGACGTGATCTTCGCCGGCACCGCCAAGCGTTCGGCGCTCGGACGGGCCGAGGTCAGCCTCACCATCGACAACTCGGCCGGGCTGCTCGGCGTCGAGTTCAGCGAGGTGACGGTCAGCCGGATCCTGTTCCGCTCCGGCGACAGCGAGTACTCGATCAACGGTGTGCCGTGCCGTCTGCTCGACGTGCAGGAGCTGCTGTCCGATGCCGGCGTGGGCCGTCAACAACACGTGATCGTGAGCCAGGGCCAGATCGACGGGGTGCTGAACGCTCGTCCCGAGGATCGTCGTTCGATCATCGAGGAGGCCGCCGGCGTCCTCAAGTTCCGCAAACGCAAGGAGAAGGCCGAGCGTCGGATCGAGGCCACCGAGGCCAACCTGCTGCGGGTGCAGGACCTGCTGCGTGAGGTGCGCCGTCAGCTCCGTCCGCTCGAGCGGCAGGCGGAGGCGGCACAGCGACACGGTGTGCTCGTGGCCGAACTCGACACCCTCCGGTTGTTCGTGTCGGGTCGCGAGATCGCCGGACTGCGCACCAAGCTCGGTGCCATCGCCGGTGACCGGCTGGCCGCCGAGCGTTCAGAGGCCGAGGTGAAGCGTCGTCTGGCCGAGCTCGACACCGAGATCATGGCCATCGAGGCCCAACTGTCGGCCCGTGGCCAGAGCGACCTCGGGGATCGCCTGGTGCAGGTCGAACAGCTGCGCGAGCGAGCTCGCGGACTCGCGGCCCTGCTCGTCGAGCGCCGTCGATCGATGGAGCGCGACAAGGGTCAGCTCCTCGACAGTGGGGTGGTGGCGAGCCTCGAGGCCGACGTCGCTCGCTTCCGCGACGAGCACGCCACCGTGCTGCGCGACATCGAGGCGCTCGCACCCGAGGCCGAGCAGCTCGAAGCCGACGAGGCAGCGTTCCAACGCCACCGCGAGCAGATCACCGGTTCGCTCGGGGACGATCCCGGCGGCGCTCGCGCCGCCAGCGCGGCCGCCGAGGTCCGAGGAGAACTCCGGTCGGTGCGATCCACCGTCGAGCGCAACGATCGAGACCTCCAGCGGATCACCGAGCGGTGCGAGCATCTGCGTGACGTGCTCGGTCGTACCGAGGCCGAGGCGGGTCGCCTCCGCCACGAGTGCGCGGCCGTTGAGCAGGTGGAGGCGCCGCTGGTCGATCGGATCGAGCGGGCCGAGGCGCTCCGCATCGAGGCGGAGGGCACGCTCGAGGTCGCTGCGGCCCAACGACAACGTTCGGCGGAGGCCGCATCGCGGATGTCGGCCCGGGTCGAGGCCCTGCAGCTCGCGCTCGACGCTGCTCACGCGCGCGCCGGTGCCGAGCGGCTGGCCGACGTCGACGGTGTGCTCGGCACGTTGCTCGATCTCGTGGAGGTCGACCCCGGCTGGCAGCCGGCGGTCGAGGCGGCGCTGGGTGAGGCGCTCACCGCCGTCGTGGTCGACGGTGCCGACGCAGGTCGTCGTGCCCTCGCCGCGCTCGCCGAGTCCGACACCAGCGGTGCCGTACTCGCACTGGGCGTGCGTCCTCCCGCCCGTCGCGCACCGCGCACGGGTGACCCGGTCCGACCGCACGTGCGCTCGGGTCGGCCCGGTGTCTCGCCGCTGCTCGACGCGCTGGTGGGTGGCGCCGTCCGGGTGAGCGACACCGCTGCAGCGGTCGAGATCGCGCTCGAGTTCCCCGACGCCGTGGTCGTGACCGAGTCGGGTGACCGCTTCGGACTCACCGGATGGAGGGTCGGTGCGGCCGCCGGCGGGGCCACCGCCGCTGCGCTCGAGGATGCCCGTGAGCAGGAGCGACGTGTCGACCAGGAGCTCCGAGTCGCTGAGGCCGCGCTCGCGGACGCGCGCGCCGGGCTCGACTCGGCGCGTCGGGCCGAGACCGAGGTGGTGGCCGAGCTCGACGCCAACGACGCCCGATTCACAGCCGCATCAGAAGGTCTCGCACGCGCGCAGACCGAGCGGCGCGAGACGCAGGCCGAGCTCGAGAACCTCGAGCGCTCGGTCGCGGAGCTCACCGCCCACATCGCCGACGAGCGCCGACGGGTGGCCGAGCTCGAGTCGGTGCTGCCTGCGCTCGACGCCGACGAACAGGCCGAGGCCGACGCCGCTCGGGCGCGAGGCGAGGCCCGAGCCGACCTGGAGGCGCGGGCGGCGGTGCTCGGCTCCCGGCGTCGCGATCTGGAGGTCCGCAATGCTGGTCTCCACGAGCGACAGCAGTTCCTCGAACGACGACTGGCCGAGACCGAGCTTCGGCTCGAGGCCGACCAGGAGGCCCGGGTCGCGGCCGCCGGGCGGCGCGAGCAGCTCGAGCGCTCGATCGTGGCCGTCGATCGCATCGGGATGCTGGTGGACGATCATCGTCGGGTGATCGACGTCGAGCACGCCCGCCTCGCCGAGATCCGTCGTCGCCAGAGCGAGGCCGTTCGTGATCTGAGTGATCGGCTCGACGCCCATCGTCGCGAGCGCTCCGAATCCGAGCGGCGCCTCGAGGAGCTGCGAGAACGGTCGCGTCGAAGCGACATCGACGACGCGGAGACCAAGTTGCGCCTCGAGACCGCCATCGAGGCGTTGCGTCGCGACCTCGACGTCGAGCCCGATGTGGCCGTCGCCGCTCCCGCGCCCACGGTTCCCGAGGGCACCACGCCGGCCGCCCGGATGCGCGAACTCGACCGTGAGCTGCGCCTGATGGGTCCGATCAACCCGTTGGCACTCGAGGAGTTCAACGAACTCCAGCAGCGCCATCAGTTCCTCGAGGCCCAACTCGAGGATGTCAGATCGACCCGCCGCGACCTGTCGCGCGTGATCCGGGCGGTCGATGCCGAGATCCAGAGTGTGTTCGCCGGAGCGTTCGCCGACGTGGCCGCGAACTTCACGCACCTGTTCTCGATGTTGTTCCCGGGAGGATCGGGCTCGCTCAGCCTGACGAACCCCGACGACCTGTTGAACACCGGCATCGAGGTCGAGGCTCGGCCGAGCGGCAAGAACGTCAAGAAGCTGTCGCTGCTGTCGGGCGGCGAGCGGAGCCTCACGGCTCTCGCGTTCCTGTTCGCGGTGTTCCGCAGCCGGCCCTCCCCGTTCTACGTGATGGACGAGGTCGAGGCCGCGCTCGACGACGTGAACCTCCATCGGTTCCTCGGGCTCATCGACGAGTTCCGCAAGGAGGCACAGCTCATGATCGTGAGCCATCAGAAGCGCACCATGGAGGCGGGCGACTGCCTCCTGGGCGTGACGATGCAACCCGGCGGCTCCTCCAAGGTGATCGTCGAACGCGTCGGCTCCGCCGCCTGATCGCCCTCGCCCGTCCGCCGCGTCCACCCGGCCGGGATCGACACAGTGGTCGGCAATGCCGGGGGACAGGGGGTCGTGAGCCGTGAGGCGGGTAGCGTCGGGCGGCGATGGATCTGCAGTGGTTGTTCGTCGTCCTCATCGCCGTCGTGGTCGTGTTCGGCATCGGCGTGTTGGTGGTCAATCGGCGTCGAGCCGACCACGGTGGTCCGACCGCACCGCCTCGGGACCGGCCGGCGGTGCCGCCCGATCGCTCCGATCCGTCGGCTCCCGAGGCCGAGGCCGAGGACGGCCGAGCCGGCGACACGCTGGTCGAGGAGCGGCCACCCACGGAACCGGCGGTGGAGGCGCCGCCCGCGCCACCGGTCGAACCGGTCACGCTGCGCGGTCGGATGTCGAAGGCACGTGCCAGTCTGGCGGGGGCGTTCGCCGGCGTCCGCAGCCGCAGCGGTATCGATGCCGAGACCTGGGACGAGCTGGAGGAGGCCCTGCTGCGCGCCGACGTGGGTGTGCGCGTGACCGATGCGCTGCTCGATGAACTCCGTGGCAGGGTCGAGCGTGCCGAGATCACCGAGCCCGACGCCCTGCTCGACGCGCTGCAGACCGAGATGTCGACCCGGCTCTCGACGGCCGATCGGTCACTGGCAGTACCAGACGGCTCAGAAGGCCCCGATGTCTGGCTCTTCGTCGGTGTGAACGGCGTCGGGAAGACCACGACCATCGGCAAGATCGCCCAGCAGCAGATCACGGAGGGACGTTCGGTGCTCATGGCTGCCGGCGACACGTTCCGGGCGGCGGCCGCGGAGCAGCTCGCCACCTGGGCCGAGCGCGCCGGGGCGGAGTTCGTGCGGGGCACCGAGGGTGGTGATCCGTCGTCGGTGATCTTCGACGGGGTCGAACGGGCGGCGGCTCGTGGCGTGCAGCTCGTGCTGGCCGATACTGCCGGGCGCCTGCACACCAAGACGAACCTGATGGACGAGCTCCGCAAGGTGCGTCGGGTGGCCGAGAAGGGCGCCGGTCGGGTGACCGAGACGTTGCTGGTGATCGATGCCACGACCGGTCAGAACGGGCTGGCCCAAGCCCGTGAGTTCGGTGAGGCGACCCAGGTGACCGGTGTGGTGCTCAGCAAGCTCGACGGTTCGGCCAAGGGCGGCATCGTGTTCGCCATCGAGACCGAGCTCGGCATCCCGGTCAAGCTGGTCGGTGTGGGCGAGACCATCGACGATCTCCTCCCGTTCGACCCCGACGAGTTCGTGGCGGCGCTCTTCGCCGCCTGATCGAGCTGCGGGAACCGTTCGGGTTCGGCAGACGTCGGATCTGACATGAACCGGAACTCCACCCGTGCTCTCGCCGCTGGCGCCGCGTTGGCACTGGTGCTCGCCGCGTGCGGCGGCGACGATGGCACCGTGTCCGCTCCGACCGACGAGCACCGGGCCGACGAACGGCGGGCGCCCGTCGTCGTGGAGGTCGGCGCCGTCGGTGGCTCGGGTGTCAACGCCGCGTCGACGGCCGGTGCGGCGGCGCCGGAACCGGGTCGGTCGGCCGACGACGAACCCCTCTCGTCAGACCTCTCGATCCTGCCGTCCTGGGGCGGCTACGTGTACGAGGTCGGAGACGGGCTCCCGGCGCTCCCCACGGCCGACACCGGCTACGAGTTCCCGGCCGGCACGAATGTCGACGCCACTGTGGTCACGGGGTTGGCCGATGCTCTGGGTGTCGAGGGTGAGCTCGTGGCCGGCGACGGCCGCGACGGCGACGGCAGCCTCTGGCGCGTGGGTCCCGACGACGGGAGCGCCGAGTCGCTCACCGTGATCGACGACGGTCAGCTGAGCTGGTACCACTCGTCGGCCTGGGCCCTCCAGCCAGGATTCGAACCGTGCGAGGTCGTCATCGCCGACGATGGCGAGGCGACCGACGAACACTGCGCCGAGCCGACCGCTCCCGAGGGGGTCCCGACGGCACCCGAAGCCGAGGAACGGGTGCGCGACCTCCTGGTGACGCTGGGGGTCGATCCGGGCACCGTCGAACTGGAGACCCATGCCGACGAGTGGTCGGCCTCGGTCATCGTGTGGACGGTCCTCGAGGGCATCCGTTGGCCGCTGAGCTGGGGCTTCGGCTTCGGCGCCGAGGGCGAGCTGCAGTGGTCGAGCGGCAACCTGGCCGAACCGGTTGCGGCCGGCCCCTACCCGCTGGTCGATCTCGAGACGGCCGTCACCCGGCTGAACGAACAGGGTGGATGGTGGGGCGGAATCTCCCTCGCGATCGACCAGCCGATCGACCTGCCGGCCGATGACGGCGATCTGGCGGGCGCGCCGGAGCCCACGGTGGCCGTGCTCGTGGACGTGCGTGCCGATCTGTGGTGGGTGTGGGACACCGACGGTTCGGTGTGGCTGCTGCCCGCCTACACGTTCACCGACACCGATGGCGGCCAACACACCGTTCCGGCCGTGACCGACGAGTTCATCACCCTCGCCGAGCCGGTGGACGACCTGATGCCGCTCCCGGTCGAACCCGTCGACCCGGTGATCGTGGAGCCGGTCGATCCGCTGGAGCCGGTCGACCCCGAGGTGGCCGAGGTGGCCGCAGTGGTCGGCAGCTCGGTCGACGAGGCCACGGCCGCACTCGAGGCACAGGGCCTGTTGCTGCGGGTGCTCCGGCTCGACGGCGAGGATCTCGCCGGCACTGCGGACTTCGTGCCGAGCCGGGTGAACGTGGCGGTGGAGTCCGACGTGGTGGTGGAGATCCTCTCGACGGGCTGATTCGCCGGACAGCGCTCCCGGCCCGGCGCCTCGCCGTCACCGATGGGGCCGATAGCCTGGCGGTCGCATGTTCGACACGCTGTCCAACCGACTCGACGGGATCGTCAAGCGCCTCCGCGGCAAGGGCCGTCTCACCGAGGCCGACGTCGACGAGGTGATGAAGGAGATCCGAACGGCGCTCCTCGACGCCGACGTCAACGTCACCGTCGTCCGTTCCGTCACCAACCGCATCCGTGAGCACGCGATCGGCGCCACCAAGTCGGCGGCGCTCGATCCCGGCCAGCAGGTGGTCAAGGCCGTCAACGACGAGCTCACCCGCATCCTCGGCGGCGAGACGCTCAAGATCAACTACGCCAGTCGTCCGCCCACGGTCGTACTCATGGCGGGTCTGCAGGGCTCGGGCAAGACCACCAACGCCGCCAAGCTGGCGTCGTGGTTCAAACAGCAGGGTCGTCAGCCGCTGCTCGTCGGCGCCGACCTCCAGCGCCCTGCGGCCGTCGAGCAGCTCCGCACCCTCGGTCGCCAGATCGACGTGCCGGTCTACTCCGATCCCGAGGATCCCGTCCTCACGGCGTACCAGGGTCTCCAGGAGGCCAAACGGCTCGGTCGCGACGTGCTGATCGTCGACACCGCCGGCCGGCTGTCGATCGACGCCGAGATGATGGAACAGGTGCGCCTGATCTCCGGTGCGGTGTCGCCCGACTACACGTTCCTCGTGATCGATGCGATGACCGGTCAGGACGCCGTGCAGACCGCCGAGGTGTTCCACGCCACGCTCCAGATCGACGGTGTGATCCTCTCGAAGCTCGACGGCGACGCCCGCGGTGGCGCGGCGCTGTCGGTCAAGGAGGTGATCGGTCGCCCCATCGCGTTCGCCTCCACCGGTGAGAAGCTCGACGCCTTCGAGCAGTTCCACCCCGATCGCATGGCCGGCCGCATCCTCGGCATGGGCGACATGCTCACGCTCATCGAGCAGGCCGAGAAGGCGTTCGAAGCCGATCAGGCCGAGCAGGCCGCGGCGAAACTGATGGAGGGTGATTTCACCCTCGACGACTTCCTCGAGCAGATGCAGCAGCTCAAGAAGATGGGTCCGCTCGGCAGTGTGCTCGGGATGATGCCCGGCATGCCCAAGGAACTCAAGGGTGCCGAGATCGACGACGACGACCTGAAGCCCATCGAGGCCATCATCCGCTCGATGACCCGCGAAGAGCGTGCCCGACCGCAGGTGATCAACGGCAGCCGCCGCACTCGCATCGCCAACGGCTCCGGCACCACGGTGGGCGATGTCAACCGGCTCGTCAAGCAGTTCGGTGAGATGCAGAAGATGATGAAGAAGCTCGGTATGGCCGGAGGCGGCAAGAAGGGCAAGAAGGGCAAGACCGGCGGTCTGGGTGCGCTGGCCGGTCTGACCGGTGGCGGCATGCCCGATCTGTCGGAGCTGCAGGGCCTCGCCGAACAGAAGGGGCTCACCGGGCCGCCGGGTGGCGGAACCGACCGTCGCCGCTAACCTCTCAGGGTTCGCGAACGCGGTCACGTGTTCCTCGAGCCGGATCCACATCGAACGTCACGGAGACTCTTCAACATGGCAGTGAAGCTGCGCCTCACCCGGGTCGGCAAGACCAAGCAGCCCCAGTACCGCATCGTGGCGGCCGACTCGCGCTCGCCGCGCGACGGCCGCTTCATCCAGATCCTCGGGTGGTACAACCCCCGCGAGGAGCCCTCGGTGCTGAACGTCGACAACGACAAGGTGGTGCACTGGCTGAGCCAGGGTGCGCAGCCGACCGATCGGGTGCGCAAGCTGCTCGAGATCTCCGGAGCCATCGAGCAGTTCGAGGCCTCCAAGTGAGCGAGCCGATGGCCCCTGCGGCCAAGGCCACCCTGGCCCACATCGTCGCCTCGATCGTCGACGATGTCGATGCCGTCGAGGTCACCGAGACCGACCTGGGTGACCGTGCCCGCCTCGACGTGAGCGTGGCCGACGGGGAGCTCGGGCGTGTGATCGGTCGCCGTGGTCGCACCGCCGCCAGCATCCGCACCGTCACGCGTGCCGCCGCCGTGATCGACGATGTCGACCTCGACATCGAGTTCGTCGACGACTGATCTCTCCGTGGACGGTCCCCCGGACACCGGCGCGGACCTGGACCTGCTCGAGGTGGGTCGTATCGGTCGCCCCCACGGCGTTCGTGGTGAGGTGATGGTCTCGCTCTCCTCCGACCGCACCGAACGGCTCGCCTCCGGGAGCCGACTCCTCTGTCGAGGCGAGTGGCTCACGGTGGTGAGTGCCATTCCGCACACCAATCGCTGGCGCGTCAGGTTCGAGGGAGTGTCCGATCGCTCTGCTGCCGAGCGTCTGACGTCGGCACCGCTCCTGGCCGAACCCCTCGACGATCCCGACGCCCTCTGGGTGCACGAGCTCATCGGCGCCTCCGTGGTCGATGCCGGCGGCACCGACCGTGGGCGCTGCGTCTCGGTGGTCCAGAACCCGGCGGCCGACCTGCTCGAACTGGAGTCGGGGGCACTCGTACCCGTCACCTTCGTGACGTCGATCGATCAGGGCGTGGTGCGGATCGATCCCCCCGCCGGTCTGTTCGAGCTGTTCGAACCCGACACCTGAGCACCACGGAGGCTCGCCATGCGGATCGACGTCTTCACGATCTTCCCCGGTCTGGTGGACGGCTTCTGCGCGGAGAGCCTCCTCGGCAAGGCCCGTACCAGCGGGCTGCTCGACCTGCGCTGTCACGATCTGCGTGCGCACACCACCGACGTGCACCGAACCGTCGACGACTCACCGTTCGGGGGTGGCGCCGGCATGTTGTTGAGGCCGGAGCCGATCTTCGCCTCCGTCGAAGCCGCCGGTCCACCTCGTCCGTTGTTCCTGCTCGGTCCGGGTGGACGACGTTTCGATCAGGAGCACGCTGTCGAACTCGCGGCCAGCGGGGGTTTCAGTCTGCTGTGTGGCCGGTACGAGGGTGTCGACCACCGGGTGCGCCAACACCTCGTGGACGATGAGCTCAGCGTGGGTGACGTGGTGCTGTCGGGTGGCGAGGTGGCCGCCTGCCTCGTGATCGAGGCGGTGACCCGTCTGGTCGACGGCGCGATGGGGAACGCCGAGAGCCCCGTGACCGAGAGCTTCGGACATGCCGGGCTCCTCGAGGAGCCCCAGTTCACCCGGCCGGCCGACTTCCGGGGGTGGAGCGTGCCCGAGGTGCTCCGGAGCGGCGATCACGCCCGCATCGAGCGTTGGCGACGGGCGCAGGCACTACACCGCACGGTGCGCGACCGTCCCGATCTCGTGGACGCCCGTGGCGGCTTGTCCGACGATGAGCTCGAACTGTTGGAAGAGTTCCCTCCGCTCCCGTATCCTTGAGCGGCCCATCAGCTGACGTTGCCGATCAGCGCCACTGCCACCGGACGGAAGAGCACGCCATGAAATCCACCGACCTGATCGACCACGGTTCACTGCGCGACGACATCCCCGACTTCGCCCCCGGCGACGAGGTGAAGGTGCACGTGCGGGTGATCGAGGGTGGCAAGGAGCGCGTCCAGGTCTTCCAGGGCAACGTGATCGCCCGTCAGGGTGGCGGCGTGCACGAGACCTACAAGGTCCGCAAGCTCAGCTCCGGTGTGGGTGTCGAGCGCACGTTCCCGCTGCACGCGCCCACGGTTGCGAAGCTCGAGGTCGTCAAGCGTGGCGACGTCCGGCGGGCGAAGCTCTACTACCTGCGTGATCGCGTCGGGAAGGCCGCGAAGATCCGCGAGAAGCGCGAGTTCTGAGTACCTCCCACTGATTCGCGGCGCCCCGGCGCCGCTGCTCGGGCCCCGGCCCCGTCATCGTGAGCGAGACGGTACGAGGAGCCCGCATGTCCGAGGATCCACCGGGAGACCGGTCCGCGCAGGCGCGTGGCCGCTGGGGTGAGGATCTGGCCGCACGGCACTACCGCCGGCTCGGTTACGAGGTGCTCGACCGGAACTGGCGGATTCGCCGTGGTGAGCTCGATCTCGTGGTGCGCCTCGGTGACACCGTGGTCTTCTGCGAGGTGAAGACGCGTCGCACCGCGGGATTCGGTGGTCCCGTGGCCGCCGTCGACCGCACCAAGCAGCTCCGTCTCCGCCGGCTCGCTGCAGCATGGCTGGCGGCCCACGACGTGCATCGTGTCGATGTGCGTTTCGACGTCGTGGCGATCACCGGTGTCGAACTCGAGGTCTACGAAGCGGCGTTCTGAGACGGTCGAGACGGATCAGCCCATGAATGCCCAGGCCACGAGCGCGAGCGCCGCGGCCACCGCCGTCACCACCATCACGTAGTCGCCCGGCCGAGCCTTGAACTTCCGGTACGGGTTGAAGCCCATGGCGATCAGTATCGTCCGCTGGATGACCGCCGACACCCCCGAGTACGAGACGCTCCTGATCGACCGCGACGACGCGGTCGTCACGGTCACGATGAACCGGCCCGAGCGGAAGAACGCTGCGAACGAGGTGATGTGGGGCGAGTTGCTGGACGTGGGCCGTCGACTCGGCGCCGATCCCGAGGTGCGCGCCATCGTGCTGACGGGTGCCGGTGGTGAGTTCTGCTCGGGTGCCGACGTGTCGGACATGGGAAGTCGTGGCGGTGGCGAGGGTCGTCAGGTGCACCAGCTGGCATCGATGCGGCGCATCACCGAGGTGTGCATGGCCTGGTACCACCTGCCGCAGCCGACCGTCGCGAAGGTCCGCGGCGTGGCCGTGGGTGCCGGTCTGAACCTGGCGCTCGTGTGCGATCTGTTGGTGGCGGGCGAGACCGCTCGCTTCTCCGAGATCTTCGCCAGGCGAGGTCTGTCGATCGACTTCGGTGGCTCCTGGACGCTGCCTCGGCGCGTCGGTCTGCACCGCGCCAAGGAGCTCGCCCTCTTGGCCGACATCATCGACGCTCCCACGGCCGAGACGATGGGACTCGTCAACCGGATGCTGCCCGATGCCGAACTCGATGCGTTCGTGAGCGACTGGGCGTCTCGTTTGGCCGCCGGCCCTCCGATCGCGCTGGCGATGACCAAGCGGATGCTCAACAACTCTCACGAGGTCACCCTCGAACAGGCGCTCGAGGACGAAGGTCAGTCGCAGACCATCAACTTCTCGACGGCCGACACGCGCGAAGCGGTGATGGCGTTCATCGAGAAGCGTCAACCGACGTTCCAGGGCCACTGAGACGTCGGCGGTCGGGTGACGCTGGTTGTCCGGACCGCTTCGATACCCTGCGGGCGTGAGACGCTGGTTCGCGATGATGGTGCTCGCGTGCGGCGGCTTCCTGTCGGCCGGTGCCCACGTGGTCGCGTCGCCCGACCCCGCTGATCCCGACGACCCGCCGGTCCCCGAGATCGCTCCGGTCCCCGATCGCCCGCCCGAGGCGTCACGACGTCCGCTGGTGGAGGTACCGAGTGGTTGTCTGGTGTCGCCGCTGCCCGACGTGGTCTTCGTGGGCACGCTCACCGATCGTGACTATCGAACGGCCCGTTTCAGCATCCTCCAGGTACGGGCGGGCGACCCCACCCCGTTCGCTGCCGACGATCTGATCGACGTCCGCTACGGGCTCGACGTGCAGTTCCTCGAGGTCGGCCAGCAGTATCTGGTGTCCGCTCGCAGAGATCCGGTGCTCGGCATCCTGGCATCGAGGATCCGACCCGAGCCACCGATGTTCGGTGGCGACGACATCGTCGGACTGTTCGACGCCGACGTCGAGTGCCCGGGCTTCGAGGACCCTGCGCGCACGATCTTCCCCGATGGCACCACGGTCGAGACCTCGGTGTTGGCACCGCTGTTCGAACGCCGGAGCCAGATCCTCGCGGCCGTGCTGGTGCCGTTCGCGGTCGCCTTCGGCGTGGTGTTCGCATTCGCATCCCTCCGGCTCAGCGTGTCCGGACTCGCCCGGGGCGTGGGTGCGGCTTCGGCCCGGGCCCGCCGCTGACGGGGTACGTCCTGTTTGGGCGCCGATCGCAGCGGGTAACCCTGATGCAACCCGTGAACTGCACGGACAACGGGTACAGCCCCATCGACGTCACCCATCGGGGTGCGGAAAGGAAGCCGTGATGAGCGGAACCAGTGACAAGGCCAAGGGCCGCGTGAAGCAGGCCGCCGGAGACCTCGGCGATGACGACGATCTGAAGCGCGAGGGCAAGACCGACGAGACGGCCGGCAAGGCGAAGGAGAAGATCGATTCCGCGAAGGACAAGGCCTCCGACGCGGTCGATTCCGTCAAGGACAAGTTCAAGGGCGACTGAGCGACCCGTCGGCTCAGTCGTCCGGGCGCTCGCGGGCCGCCGCTGCGGCGGCCCGCAGCGCGTCCACCGCGTGACCCAACCCCTCGGGGTCACGGTAGAGGGCGCTCCCGGCCACCAGCACGTTGGCGCCCGCAGCGGTCGCGCCGGCGATGGTCTGCAGACCGATCCCGCCGTCGACCTCGAGGTCGACGGCATCGCCGCGACCGGATGCTGTCAACATCGAGCGCACCTCTCGGATCTTCGGTTCCATCGTCTCGAGGTATGCCTGCCCGCCGAATCCGGGGTTCACCGTCATCACCAGCACCAGATCGATCAGATCGAGCACGTGCTCGACGGTGGCGGCCGGAGTGGCCGGGTTGAGTGCCACTGCTGCGGTGGCACCGAGCGAGGCGATGTGTTCGAGCGTGCGGTGGAGGTGCGGGCACGCCTCGGCGTGCACGATCAGCCGGCTGCACCCGGCCTCGACGTAGCGTTCGGCCATCACGTCGGGGGTGTGCACCATCAGGTGGGCCTCGAACGGCAGCGAGGTGTGCGGTCGTGCCGCAGCGATCACATCGGGACCGAAGGTGAGGTTCGGCACGAACTGGCCGTCCATCACGTCCCACTGGATCAGGTCGACGCCAGCGGCTTCGAGGGCCGCCACCTCCTCACCCAGTCGTGAGAAGTCGGCCGGCAGCACCGACGGGGCGATCTGGATGGGACGGACCACGACCCGGAAACCTAGTCACCCACCACCGGTCACCCACCACCACGAACTGTCTGTTCGGATCCGGCGAACCTGCGGGTTCGGCGCGGACAGTTCGAGATGGTGCGCCCGAACTGTCCGCGTCGTGCGCGTGGTCCTGCAGGTTTGGCGCGGACAGTTGGAGGGGGGTCAGGAGGGGTCGGGCCACTCGTTCCACTGCTCGTCGGCGTCGTCCCAGTCCTCGTTGCGGCGTTCGACCTTCTCGCGCCAGTGCTCAGCGGCCTCCTTGCTCGGATACGGGCCGAGCACCTCGTCGCCCGGGCCGCGTTCGTCGGCCCGCACGGCACGCCGCTTGTTCATGTCCCAGTACCACGTGGTGGATGCTGCCATGGCCCCAGTGTGCCCGGTCCGGGCCCGGCGCTAGCGTCGCCGAGGTGAGCGACGAGGACGACGTGGACGGCGAGACCGTCGAGCTCGCTCCCGACCGTCACGTGGCGGGTGGTGATGCGCTGGCGCGCGACGAGCAGGGGCGCGTCGTGTTCGTGCGCGGGGCTCTGCCCGGAGAGACGGTGACCGTCGAGATCACCGAGACCAAGAAGGACTTCGCCCGGGGCCACGTGGTCGACGTGCTCGACTCGTCGGTGCACCGGGTCGAACCACCCTGCCCCCAGCGGCGTCGGGGCTGTGGCGGATGTGACTGGCAACACATCGACCCATCGGCGCAGCTCGATGCGAAGGTGGCGATCGTGACCGATGCGCTCCGTCGCACCGCCCACCTCGACGGTCCGGTGGTGAGCGCCGCCGGCTCCGTTCCGGCGACCGGCTACCGAACCACCGTCCGGGTGGTCGGGACCCACCAGGGGACCGCAGGTTTCCGACACGAGCGATCGCACGAGACGGTTGATGCTGCGGGCTGTCTCGTCGCTCACGAACGACTCGTCGAGCTGCTGGGGTCGATGAGGGTCAGTCCCGGGCTGGAGGTGACTCTGCGGTGCTCGACCACGACCACGGAACGGCTCGCCCTGTGGGACCCGCGCGCGGGAGAGGTCACCGGTCTCCCCGACGACGTGGCCGTCGGTGCCGATGCGGTGGTGCACCAGGGGATCGGCGGCGTCGATCTCCGCGTGTCGGCGATGTCGTTCTTCCAGAGCGGTCCCGACGCCGCCCGGTTGCTGGTCGATTCGGTGTCTCGGGCGGCTCCGGAGATGGCGTCCGCCCGGCGTGTGGTCGACCTGTACGCAGGCGTCGGATTGTTCGCTGCGGCGGCGGTGCCGGCGGGAATTCCCGTCACCCTGGTCGAGTCGGCCCTGTCGGCGGTGGCCGACGCGCGGGTGAACGTGCCCCGGGGTGAGATCGTGACGTCGGAGGTCGGTCGGTGGCGGCCGCCTGCTCGCCGCCGCCGATCAGGAGGGCCGACCGCCGACGTGGTGATCGCGGATCCGCCGCGGAGCGGCTTGGGTGGCCCGGGCGTTGCGGCGGTCGCCTCGACCGGCGCCGCTACCGTGGTGCTGGTGAGCTGCGACCCCGCTGCTGCCGCGCGTGACGCGAGCCTCCTCGGGCGCCGGGGTTACCGCCATGTGGGCACGGAGGTGCTCGATCTGTTCCCTCACACCCATCACGTCGAGACTGTGACGCGTTTCACACTCGACCCGGCGGGGGTCGTGGCATGACCGATCATCCGGATGGTGAGCAGGACCGTAGAGACGTCGTGCGACGTGACCTGTCCGATGCCTCAGACGCGGCGCTCGTGGTGGCCATCGGGAGGTACCGCCAGGACGCGCTCGCCGAGGCCTACCGTCGCCACGCGGGCGCGGTGTTCGGATTGGCCAAGCGGCTGCTGCGTGACCAGGCCCGGGCCGAGGAGATCGTCCAGGAGGTGTTCTTGCGGCTGTGGAACGATCCGAACCGTTTCGACCCCGACCGCGGCACGCTCCGTAGTTTCCTGCTCGCCCACTGCCACGGTCGATCCGTCGATCTCATCCGCTCCGAGAGTGCTCGCCGTTCGCGGGAGGAACGTGACGCCAAGGCCACCGCCGAGGTCGGCTACGACGTCGGTCACGAGGTGTGGGACCTGACCGTGGCGGGCCACGTGCGCGACGCCCTGGGCGTGCTGCCCGACGGTGAGCGCAAGGCCATCGAGCTCGCGTACTTCGGCGGGCGTACGTACCGCGAAGTGGCCGACACACTCGGCGAGGCCGAGGGCACCGTGAAGAGTCGGATCAGAGCAGGTCTGAAGCGACTCCGCTCCGAACTGGTCGACGTGGGGATCACCACCGGAGGAGCGACGTGAGCGACCTGAGCGACCGGTACGACAGCACCGAGATGGATGAACTGCTCGGCGCCTACGCGCTCGACGCCGTCGATCCCGACGAGCGTCGTCGCGTCGATGACTACCTGGCCGGCAACCCCCGGGCGATGGCCGAGGTGCAGCAGCACCGCGAGGTCGCCACGATGCTCGCCTACACCGGGATGGACGCCCCCGAGGGACTGTGGGACCGGATCGTGTCGACCATCGAGGAACCGGCACCCGCCCCCGGACCCGAGCTCGCCAAGGTGCTGCCGATCGACTCGCCCCGCCGGTCGACGCGGATGGCGTCGTTCGGCAAGTGGGTGGCCGCCACCGCTGCGGCGGCGCTGTTGGCCGTGGTCGCGATCTCGGTGATCGACCGCAACGACGGCAGTTCCGATCCGCTGCAGCTGGCAGTCGAAGCCGCCCGCGCCGATCGCGACACGCGCATCGCCGTGCTGACGGCCGAAGGGTCGACCCTCGAGATCGAAGCCGTGATCGACGAGAACGGTCGAGGCTTCCTCGTGGCCGACGCCCTGCCGCAGCTCTCGCGCGACCAGACCTACCAGCTCTGGGGCGTCGTGGGCGACGACGTCATCTCGATCGGGATCCTCGGTCCGAATCCCGAGCTCGAGCCGTTCACCGCCCGGGTCGATCTGGCGGCGTTGGCCATCACGATCGAGCCAGCCGGCGGCGTGGTGAGCAACGGCAACCCCGACGGCGCCTACGTCGGCACGTTGACCTGACACGACCGTTCGCCGTTCCGGTCGCCCCGTCGGAACCCGACCGGCCCCGGTGGCACACTGGCGCGATGTTGAACCCTGTCGTGTCGACCGAGGTGTCCGCAGCACTCGCGGCCGGCCAGCCGGTGGTGGCGCTCGAGTCGACCATCTTCTCGAATCTCGGCCTGCCGGACCCTGCGAACGCCGAGGCGCTCGAGCGGTGCGGCCACGCCATCCGGCGCCGGGGTGTCGTGCCGGCGGTCACGGCCGTGCTCGACGGGGTGGCACGCGTCGGCCTCGAGCCCGGTGAGGAGCAGCGGATCCTCGGACCGGCCCGCAAGGTCGCCGAACGCGACATGGCGGTGGCAATGGCTCAGAACTGGGACTTCGGTGCCACGACCGTGTCGGCGTCGGTCGCGCTCGCCGCCTCCGCCGGCGTGGAGGTGTTCGCCACGGGTGGCATCGGTGGGGTCCACCGCGGTGCGGAGCTGACGGGTGACATCAGTGCCGATCTCGACGCGCTCGCGCATCATCCGGTGGTGACGGTGTGCGCCGGCGCGAAGGCGTTCCTCGATCTCGCCCGCACGCTCGAGTACCTGGAGACGGTTGGCGTGCCGGTGCTCGGATGGCGCCACGACCACCTCCCGGCCTTCTACACGCGATCGTCGGGTCTGGCGGTGCCCCATCGCGTCGAGACCGCCGACGAGGTGGCGGCGGTGCTCCGGGGCCGCTCTCGGGCGCACACCGGTGTGCTGTTGACCGTGCCGATCCCGGCGGCGGACGAGCTCGACGTGGCCGAGCTCGATGCCGTGCTGACCAGAGCGCTCGAAGACGGCGATCGCGAGGGGATCGTCGGCGCCGCGGTCACACCGTTCGTGTTGGGTCGGATCGCGGCTGCCACCGAGGGTCGGAGTATTCCCGCGAACCTCGCGTTGGCCGAGCACAACGCCGAGGTTGCGTCCGAGGTGGCCATCGCCCTGTCGCGTTGACGGTGCGCCGGGGTCGGTCTCAGAGCCCGGCGGCTCGGGTCTCGATCCGCTCGAGGAACGCCGCACGCTTCGCGGCGTCGTCACGGTCCACGCCGTAGAACGCCCACCACCGGGTGCGACACCGCGGATGGCACATGAGGCGGAGGCTCCGGGTGACGGTGCGCTTTCCGGCCTCACCTTCGATCGAGTTGATCGACTTCGACGAGCCGTGCGTGGTGACGACCACGATCCGCTTCACGTTCCGCAACAGTGGGCGGATGCGGTTCGAACCGGGCGGCAGATCCCACGCGACCCCTCGCACCCAGACGCGATCGAACCACCCCTTCATCAGCGCGGGCTGGGCGCTCCACCAGGTCGGGTAGACCAGTACCAGCGTGTGGCACCACCTGAGGGCCTCGACGTGCGCTGCCAGCTCTGGTGCCGCCCCGGGCTCGAGGTGGCGGCGGTGCTCGTCGGCGTCGAACACCGGGTCGAACCCCTCGGCATGGAGGTCGATCGTGCGGACCTGGTGACCGGTGCGCCCCAGACCAGCGAGCACGCTCCGACATGCCGCGCTGACGAACGACTCGGGGTCGGGGTGGGCGTGCACCACGAGCACGTTCACGATAGACCCGCACGTGGGCGTCGTGAACGTCGTGGTCGACGTGGGCGTCCGAGGGGCCGGTGGTCGAGGTGGCGCATCCGCCATTCGACCGTGTGGAGGAAGTCGGCACGGTCTGCAGCGCTGGCCGTGTCGATCGAGTACAGACCGAGCCATGTGCGGCGGGTGCGCAGACTGCAACTCATCCAGAGCGCACGGTGGATGATGCGGCGACCGTTGTCGTTGATCGCCTTCACGTACGACTTCGGGGACCCGTAGGTGCTGATGCCCACGATGTGGCGCATCCGGGGGAGGCCCGGTCTGACCTTCCCGGTGCGCTCGTCGAACCGGAACGCCACCCCCACCACCAGGATGCGCTCGAGCCACCCCTTCAGGATCGCGGGCAGACCACTCCACCACGTCGGGTACACGAACACCACGGTGTCGCACCATCGCACCAGCTCGGCGTGCGCTCGGGATGTGTCGTCGAGCAGACAGTCACCCGTGTCGTACCCCCGCCGCTCCTCGAGTGTCATCGCCGGCCGGAACGACTCCGCGTAGAGATCGATGGTCTCCACGGTGTGACCGGCCGCGAGCAGCCCGGTGGTGGCCGCACCGGCCACCGCGTGGGCGTAGCCGTCTGACCTCGGGTGCGCCACAACGAGCAGGACCCGGAGCGGCCCGCTCGGTCGAGCCGACAGGATCACGCCGTGACCTCGTCGCTGTAGGGCGCCCGTGCGCTGCGGAGCGTCGTGAGCTGACGGATCGCGACCACCACGAGCAGGACGGCGAACAGGGCGTTCGAGACCGGATCGCTCATGCGATCAGCGATGAGGCTGCCGGCCACGGCCGACACCACTCCGGTGAGTCCGATCACGGCAGCCACCCGTACGTCGGCGTTCTGCACGGCCCGGTTGCGGAGCGTGCCCATGATCGACGTGGGGATGATGACCGCCATCGAGGTGCCCTTCGCGATCACCGACGGCATCCCGAACAGCACCACCATGGCCGGCACCATGATGATGCCGCCGCCCACGCCCAGGAGCCCGGCGAGCGTGCCCGACAGGAGGCCGACGGCGAAGAGGCCCACGGCGCCGAGCACGGTGAGTGCCTCGCGGGCGGTGCCCTCGGTCGGGATGAACAGCCTCACCGCGGTCGCCAACATGATGATGACGAACCCGATCGTGAGGGTCCGCTTGGAGATGATCTGCAGCAACTTCGTGCCGACCACGGCGCCCACGATGGCACCGAGTGCGATCCACATCGCGACCGGCCAGTCGACGTTGCCGACCGACCAGTAGGTGAGGAGGCTGGCGCCGGCGATCGGCAGGATCGCGGCCAGCGAGGTGCCGTGCGCCAGTCGCTGGTCGAATCCGAGCACGATCGTGAGGGCCGGCACGATGAGGATGCCTCCGCCCACCCCGAACATGCCGCCCAGGAGCCCTGCGGCCAGGCCGACCGCGGCGACGCGGACCATGGAGCGCTGCGAGTGGACACCGGACACGGATCCCGACGGTACCCGAGCGATCTGCGCCGTGCCTCGGCCGATCGGATCCCGGTCTGCTACGGAATGGGGGTGGACCTGTTCGCCGACGACCCGATCCTGCCCGCCGAGCCCGACGAACTCGAGGTGCTCCACGACCGCGAGTACCGGGTCCGTGCGTACCGGAAGGCCGACGATCTGCTCATGATCCGAGCCGCGGTGCGTGACCAGAAGCCTCCGGGGCTGTATCTCGAGATCGATCCCGATCCGCTCACGGTCCACCACATGCAGATCGAGGTGGACGTCGCGTTCCCGTCACTGGAGATCGTGCGCGCCGAGGTGGTGTTCGAGTCGCATCCTCATGAGCAGTGCACCGTCATCACGACCCACTACGGCGAGCTCGTCGGTCTGTCGATCGCTCGGGGGTTCACGCACAAGGTGAGGGAACTGTTCGGTGGGCCGAGGGGGTGCACCCATACGACCGCGCTCCTGCAGGCGATGGCGCCGGTGGCGGTGCAGTGCTTCTGGTCGATGCAGGCGTCGACCGCACGGCGCGCCGCCGACCAGTCGAGCGACGTGTCGGCGGGGGCGTCGGGCGGAGCCGACTCACGCTCGGAGGCACGCAGGCCCGGTCGGGAGATGTGGGCGATGAACCTCAACACCTGTCACGTGTGGGCCGAGGACGGCGAGGTGGTGAGGGCCCTGGAGGCGGGCGAGCCGATGTCGGTGCCGATGTCGGTGCCGGTGTTCCTCCGGAAGCGACTCGATGAGTTGGGTCTCGACGCCGCGGCCTGGACCCCGTGGAAGAGGGACTGAACCGGTGCGGGTCGTGGAGTGCCGCCAGTTCGGGCCGGTCGATCGGCTCGTGGTGGTCGAGCGCGAGCCGGAGCCACTGGGGCCGCGGCAGGTGCGGATCGACGTCTCAGCGTGTGGGGTCAACTTCGTGGACGGGTTGTTCGTGCGGGGCGAGTACCAGATCAAACCGCCGTTGCCCTTCGTGCCGGGTATGGAGGTCGTGGGCCTGGTGACCGGGATCGGCTCCGAGGTGGAGTCCGACGAGGTGGCCGTGGGTGACCGGGTGCTCGCCAATGTGGGGCTCGGCGGCTATGCCAGCGAGGCGGTGGCCACGGTCGAACAGATCGTGGTGATGCCCGACACCCTCAGTGACGGTCAAGCGGCCACGTTCATGCAGAGCTACCTGACCGCGTGGTTCGCGCTCCGCGAGCGGGGTGCCGTCTCGGAGGGTGAGACGCTCGCAGTGCTGGGCGCCGGCAGCGGCGTGGGACTGGCGGCGGTCGACCTGGCAGCAGCGCTCGGTCTCCAGGTGGTGGCCGTGGCATCCACGCCCGAGAAGCGGTCGCTCGCCCGTCGTCACGGGGCCGTGGCCGAGATCGACTCGTCCTCGCTCTCACCCGACGAGGTCAAGAACGAGATCAGGCGGTTCGCCGGGGAGCACGGGTCGACCCCGGGCGGCGTCGACCATCTCTACGATCCGGTGGGCGGGGAGCTCGGCGAGACCTGTCTCCGGGCCCTCGGTGAGAACGGCCAGTACCTGGTGATCGGGTTCGTGGCGGGCATCCCCCGGCTGGCCGCCAACCAGGTGCTCCTGCGCAACCGTCGCATCACCGGCGTCGACTGGGGCGCGTGGGCCGGTCGTCACCCCGCTGCGAACCGTGCGATGCTGCAGGGCGTGCTCGACCTGATCGCCGCCGGTGCCATCACGCCCACCGAACCCGTGACCTACCCGCTGGTGGATGCCGCTCGTGCACTGAGCGACCTCGCCGCCCGGACGGTGGCCGGCAAGGTGGCGCTCGTCCCGTGACCCGAGACGGGACCGACGGCGGGGCCACTGGCGAGGTGCGCCACGACCCGTTCGGTCTGCGCTCGCTCGATGTCGAGCAGTTGCGTCGTCGACCCGGAGCGAAGTGGCACCGCCCCGGTGGTCGGCTGGCGGCCTGGGTGGCCGATATGGACTTCCCGGTCGCTCCGGCCATCCGCGACCGACTGATCGAGCTGGCGACCACCGATGTGGGATATCCCGACTGGGAACGTGCTGCGGCCAGCCCTCTCCCGCTCCTGTTCGCCGGGCGCATGGTGGATCGCTACGGATGGGAGCCGCGGCTCGAACGTCTGCACGAGCTGTCCGATGTCGTGCAGGGGGTGCGGGTGGCGCTGCACCACCTCACCGATCCCGGCGATGCGGTGGCGCTGCACACCCCGGCATACGCGCCGTTCCTGCGCACGATCGAGCGGATGGGCCGACGCATCGTGCGGGTGCCGTGGCCGTTCGATCACGACCGGCTCGATGCCGAACTCGACGACGCCGGTGCCCGCGTGCTGCTGCTCTGCCACCCTCACAACCCCACCGGTCATGTGTTCTCCCGTGACGAGCTCGGACATCTCGCCCAGATCGCGGCCCGCCACGATCTCGAGGTGGTGTCCGACGAGATCCACGCCGATCTCACCCACCCGCCCCACGTGCACGTGCCGTTCGAGGCGGTGGCTGCCGAGACGGTACCGGTGGTGGCGGCACGGTCGGTCACGATCACCTCGGCGTCGAAGACGTTCAACACGGCCGGCCTCCGGTGGGCGGTGCTGCACGCCGGCAGCGATCGCCTCCACGCCGTGCTCGCCGGTCTCAGCGAGCAGTATTTCGGCGCGCCCAACCTGATGGCGGTGGCCGCCACCGAGGCGGCCTGGACCGAGGGCGAGGAGTGGCTGCGCTCCGTGCTCGAGGTGCTCGACGAGAATCGCCGTGCACTCACGGCCCTGCTGGCCGAACACCTACCCGGTGCCGGGTACCGGCCACCCGACGCGACCTACCTCGCCTGGATCGACTGCCGTCCGCTCGGGCTCGGGACCGATCCGGCACCGGTGTTCGCCGAGCGCGGCGTCGAGGTCAGTCCAGGGCCCACGTTCGGTGTCGAGGGTGCGGGGCACGTCCGTCTCAACCTGGCGACGAGCCCGGCGGTGCTGGAGCGCATCGTGACCTCCATGGGTGGCTGATCGGACCGTTCAGGTCCCGAAGCGCTTCTGGTACGCGTGGCGGACGAGCTCGACGTCGTGGGCGATGCTGTGACCGGCCTCGCAGCCCGACACCACCAGCCGTGCCTGGTCGTACAGGGCCCGGTGAGCGTCGTGGGTGGGGTGGTCGAGCGATTCGCGCAACAGGTGGATGGCCTCGAGGAGGTACACGCACACGGTCGGGTCGTTCACAGCGGCCCGACGGATCTGCTCGAACGCCAGATCGACCAGCTCCCGGTGGGTGTAGACGTGGTGTCGTACCACGCGTCGTCCCTCGTCGTGTTCGATCGTGGCCGGCGGAGGCCGACGCTGGAGCAGTTCTCGGAGGATCACACAGATGTGGAACACGGCATCCTGCGCGGTGGTGGGGTCGTTCACGCCGGTCGACAATGCCTTGAGCGCCACATCCGCGAGCTGGCGAATCCCGTACCCGACATCTTGTCGACTCGTTCGCGACGGGCCGATGTGGACCGCATCACGGAGGGTCTCCTCGACCGATTCGGGATCGTCGGGTGCGGGCGACAGCGCACACAGGGTGGTGCCGAGCACGGCGTAGCGACCGGTCGAGACCTCGAGGTGCACCGTCGTGCCTGCTGGAACGGCGCGGGCGAGCGCCTCGAACTCGATGCGCTGGATCCAGCCGCTGGTCGTGAACCGCACCAGATGGGCATCGTCGGGCACCGCTCCCGCCCGAGGAGATGGGTTCGCATCGTCGTCGGGCTCGGGCCACTCGTCGCGCACCACGGCCACGGCGTCATCGGTCAGACCCTGGAGCAACTCGCTGACGTCCATCGAGTGGGCGCTGTGGTTGATGAACGCGATGGTGGCCAAGATGGCGACGATGCCGAGCACCAAGCCGAGCGTGACCGAGAGGCTGGCGACCACGTCGTCGCCGTCGCCGTTGTCGTTGCTCCGCACCGCACGTAACACGACGAGGCAGTACGTGAACGTTCCCACGACCGTGCCCATCACCCGCTTCGAGAACGGGTTCCGGAGCAATCCGGTCACCACGCGGGGCGAGTACTGGTTCGATGCCATCTGGACCACCAGCAGCGACACCGAGAACGCGACCCCGGCGAACCCGATCGTGGCCGCGCCGACGGTGGTGAGGACCGCTCGCGCGCCGTCGACGGTGGAGAAGCCGAGTGGGAGGTCGATGGTGCCGGCAGTGTCGGCGCGGTCGATCGCCAGCGTGACCTGGGCGAGCACCACGGCGGCGATCACGAAGATCATCGGCACCACGAACAGGCTCGAGCGGGCACGCTCGGCCAGGGCGATCAGCCGGGAGCGGAGGCTGGAGGTCGGATCGTCCATCACGAGTCGGTGCCGGTGCCGGTGCGCCATGGCCGGGGCAGGAATCGGGGTGTCACGGCGGCATAGGCATCGTAGGCCGGGTACTGCTCGCGCAGGTGACGTTCCTCCCAGGCGGCCTTGCGGTGCAAGAACAGCACGAGTACCACCGACAGCACAGCAGCCAGGATGTTGCCCGACCTGATCGCGACACCGACCACCAGCACCAGCAGGCCGGCGTACACGGGGTGTCGTACCCAACGGTAGAACCCGGTCGTCTGGAGCCCGGCCGTTGCCCCGGGAGCGGGTGAGGCGGTGAGCGCCCGTCCCAGGCGCAGGGCCGAGACCACGATCACCACCATGCCGCCCAGGGTGAGCACCGACGCGAACCCGAGCAACCACGGCGGGGTGGGCCAGTCGTCGCCCTCCGGCACGAGCACGATCGCCACCAGCAGCACGACCTGAGCGATCACGAAGAGCCAACCGGTGCGACGCCGATCGGTACCCACGGATCGCACGATACGTCGATATCGCTGGGAACAACGTGCTCCTGCCCGGGGTTCCACCTGTCGTGAGTGATGCAGCATCCGGGCCGGAGATCGTCGTGTACTGGAGGCCCGGGTGTGGTTTCTGCTCCGGGTTGTTCCGTCAGCTCGAGCGGCACGGCGTGCCGCACCGTGCCGTCGAGATCTGGGGTGATCCCGACGCTGCGGCGTTCGTCCGCTCGATCGCCCGGGGCAACGAGACCGTGCCCACGGTCACCGTCGGTCCGGTCGGCCTCGTGAACCCGACCGTGCACGACGTGCTGGCCGTCGCACTCGAGCACGCTCCCGATTCGGTGCCGTCCGACTACGAGCCACCCGAGCCGGGCCGATTCGCCCGATGGCTCACCGACAAGCTCACCGGCTGACCGAGTTCGCCGACGGGCGCGCCCCGGAGTGACGGGGTCAGGTGGCGTCCCAGATCATGCCGTCGGCAGCGCTCGCGTCGAGCAGGCGTCGGGCGGGGGTCTGCTTGTCGATGTGGCCGATCAGGCCGCGGTAGGTGCCGAACCCGACCAGTTCCCGGAGCCGGGGCGTGAAGCGGGTCACGAGATCGAGCGGGAGACCGAGCTGCTGGTTCTCCTGCTGGCGCACCCAGCCGGCGCAGTAGTTCATGGCGATGCCGTATCGGCGCCGATCGGTGGTGTTCGCCCCGCCACCGTGCCACAGCGATCCGTGCCAGATGAGCACGCTGCCGGCGGCCATCTCGGCGGGCACCGAGTCGTAGTGCTGGCCGTAGGTGGGGGAGTGGTCGGCGAGATGCGAGCCGGGCACGAGCCGCGTCGCGCCGTTCGCCCCGGTGAAATCGGTGAGGGCCCACATGGTGTTGCACACCGTGGGCGCGTGCGGTTTGTCGAGCGGCATCACCTGGTCGTCGGCGTGGATCGGTTGGGCACCCTCGCCCGGACCGATCACGATCGACGACAACGAACTGACCAGGCAACCCTCGTCGAGCACCCCTTCGACGATCGGGAGCACGGCCGGATCCACGGGGATCGCTTCGAACAGCGGGCCGTGGGCGAGCAGGTTGTAGATGCGCCAGGTGGTGGCGCCCTCGAACGAGTTGCCTGCGGGCTCGATCCCGAGGTCGCGCTCGAGCCGATCGAGCTCGGCGCGCAGGGCACCGGCCCGATCGCGGTCGAACACGTCCTCGATGATCGTGAATCCGTCCCGAGCGATGCGCTCGACGTGCTCGATCGTGCTCTGCGAAGGCGTCTCGGTCACGGAGCGGACGATAGGCGACTCGCCGTCAGGTCTGTCAGCGGGGTCGCCAGCCCTGGAGGATCCGGCTGTAGTTCAGACGCTCCCAGGCTGCCGGATCGGCCACGTTGCCGAACGACGTGGCGCCCCTGGCCTCGCCGAGATCGCGGTAGCCCTGCTCGTCGAGCCAGGTGTGCAACTCACCGGCGATGCGGGTGAGGCGATTCACCGGGTCGGGCAGGAGGGCCGAGACCAGCTGCACGGCGTCGGCGCCGCACAGGATCGCCTTCGCGGCGTCGGTGCCGTGGTGCACACCACCGCTCGAGGCGAGCGAGAGGCCGAGACGGCTGTGGAGCAGGGCGAGTGCGTGCAGACGCAGCGGGAGCTCGGCCGGTGTCGAGAGCACCAGCGTACGATCGACGTCGAGGGTCTCCAGGTCGACGTCGGGCTGGTAGAACCGGTTGAACATCACGACTCCAGCGGCGCCGGTGATGGCGATCCGGGCGACGAACGAGGGGACCGAGGCGTAGAACGGTGAGAGCTTGACCGCGACCGGTACGTCGATCGCGTCCACCACCGCCTGCACCACCTCGAGCTGCCGGGCCTCGACCTCGGCGCCCGTCTCGTCGAGCTGCGTCGCGACCTCGTAGAGGTTGAGTTCCACGGCGCTCGCCCCGGCGTCTTCGAGCTCGATGGCGTGACGGGTCCACCCGCCAGCGGTGGTTCCGTTGAGCGAGGCGACCACGGGCACGTCCACTGCATCACGCAGGCGACCGAGCTGAGCGAGGTACGGACCGCTGCCCGATGCCGCGGCATCGGTGGCGGGCAGGAACGACCGTGCCTCGGCGTTGGTGTCGACGCTGTGGTCGAAGTACCGGTGCAGCGCGAGCTCCTCGGCCACCAGCTGCTCCTCGAACAACGATCGCATCACGATGGCGCCGGCTCCGGCATCCACCAATCGGCGGGCCAGGTCGGCGTCGTCGGCCATGGGCGACGCGCCCACGACCAGGGGGCCGCGGAGGTCGAGGCCCAGCCAGGAGGTGGAGAGGTCGGTCATCGTGCGTCACCCGTCTGGTCGTCGGCCCCCGACTCGGGTGTGTGTGGCCCGAGATGGATGTGGGAGAGCTGCTCGTAGTGGTCGTGTCGGCGCTGGACGGCCTGCTGTGCGTCGGCCACCAGGCGGCGATAGCGCTCGGGGTCGCGGAGCTCGACCATACGGAACCGTGGCTCTTGGTCCATGTACTCGCGGACGGGGATCGACAAGGGGTCGGCGTCGATCTGGAGCGGAGGCAGTCCCTCGTCGATCCGGCGTGGATCGAAGCGGTAGAGCGGCCACGCGCCGCTCTTGATGGCCCGTTGCTGCTGGGCGGGCGATTCGACGAGGTCGTAGCCGTGGGCGATGCAGGGACTGTGGGCGATCACGAGCGACGGCCCGGGATAGCTCTCGGCCTCCATCAAGGCCGTGATGGCTCGATGGCCCCGTGACTGGATCGCGATGCTGGCGACGTACACGTGGCCGTAGCTCATCGCGAGCAGCCCGAGATCCTTCTTCGCCGACTCCTTGCCCGCCGAGGCGAATTTGGCGATGGCGCCGAGGGGTGTCGCCTTCGATTGCTGGCCGCCCGTGTTCGAGTAGACCTCGGTGTCGAGCACCAGCACGTTCACGTCCCGCCCCGACGACAGCACGTGGTCGAGGCCGCCGAAACCGATGTCGTAGGCCCATCCGTCGCCGCCCACGATCCACATCGAGCGGGGCACGAGCTGATCGGCGAGCTGCGCCAGCTCACGGGCGTCGGGGGTGTCGATGGCGGCCAGGTGGGTGCGGAGGAGAGCGACCTGCTCGCGCCCGGCGGCGACCGACGCATCATCCGATCCGACCGTGGCGGTCAGCGCGTCAGCGAGCTCTGACGGCAACTGACCGGCCAGGCGGGCGAGCAGGTGCTCGGCGCGATGGCGCTGGGCGTCCACGCCGAGGCGCATCCCGAGTCCGAACTCGGCGTTGTCCTCGAACAGCGAGTTGTTCCATGCCGGACCGCGACCGTGCTCGTCCACGGTGTACGGGGTGGTCGGGAGGTTGCCGCCGTAGATCGATGAGCAGCCGGTTGCGTTGGCGATCATCAGACGATCGCCGAAGAGCTGGGTGAGGGTCTTGATGTAGGGCGTCTCGCCGCAGCCGGCGCACGCGCCCGAGAACTCGAACAGTGGCGGCAGCAGCGCGATGCGCTTGGGTTCGCGTGGTACGAGGCTGCGGTCGATCTCGGGGAGCCCGACGGTCACGTCCCACGCGATGCGTTCGCGTTCGACGTGCTCGTCGATCGGGCTCATGTTGATGGCCTTGCGTCTGGGTTGGCTGCGGTCCTTGGCGGGGCACACCTCGACGCACAGCCCACAGCCGGTGCAGTCGTCGGGGGCGACGGCCACGACATATGACAGGCCCTCGAACTCGGGCGTGCCCGACTCGGGTACCGATCGGAACTCGGGCGGTGCCGACGCCGCCGCGGCCGGATCGAACACCTGCGTGCGGATGGCCGAGTGCGGGCAGATGGTCGAGCACTTGTTGCACTGCACGCACAGGTCGGGCTCCCAGATCGGGATCCGCGTCGCGATGCCGTGCTTCTCGTAGCGGCTCGTGCCCGTCGGCCAGGTGCCGTCGGGCGGGAAGGCGCTGACCGGGAGGCGGTCGCCGTGCCCTTCCAGGAGCAGACGGGTGACCCGCTGCACGAAGTCGGGCGCGTCGGCTGCCACCGCCGGGCGACGATGCGCCACCGAGTCGGCGCTGCCGAGCGGCACCTCGTGGAGCTGATCGAGGCTGTCGTCGATGGCGGCCACGTTGCGGCGCACCACCTCCTGGCCCCGTCGGCCCCACGTCTCGGCCACCGATGTCTTGATCTGCTCGATCGCGAGGTCGACGTCGATCACGTCGGCCAGCGCGAAGAAGCACGTCTGCATGATCGTGTTGATTCGTCGACCGAGGCCGTGCTCGTCGGCGATGCGGCCGGCATCGATGACGAACAACCTGCACTCGGCAGCGACGAGCTGTTCCTGCACCTCCCGGGGGAGGCGCTGCCACACCTCGTCGACCGGCACGCGGGTGTTGACGAGCACCGTGGCGCCGGGAGCGGCGACGTCGAGCACGTCGAGACGCTCGAGCGCTCCGGTGTCGTGCACTGCCACGAAGCCGGCCCGACGCACGAGATAGGTCGACCGGATCGGTCGGGGTCCGAACCGCAGGTACGACACCGTGGTGGCGCCCGACTTCTTCGAGTCGTACACGAAGTGGCCCTGGGCGTACAGGTCGGTGGTGCTGCCGATGATCTTGATGGACGCCTTGTTCGAGCTGACCGTGCCGTCGGATCCGAGGCCGTAGAACACGGCGCGGGTCACGTCGGGCTGCTCGATGTCGAGTTCCTGGTCGTACTCGAGCGAGAGGTGGGTGACGTCGTCGTTGATGCCGACGGTGAAGCGCCGGCGAGGCTGTTCGCGGGCGAGCTCGTCGAACACGGCCATCACCATCGCCGGCGTGAACTCCTTCGAGCTCAGTCCGTAACGACCGCCGATGATCCGTGGTACCTCCTCGCGATGTCCGGCGGCGAAGGCGTCCACCAGCGCGGCGGTCACGTCGAGCAGCAGCGGCTCGCCGGTCGAGCCGGGCTCCTTGGTGCGATCGAGGACCGCGATCGAGCGCACCGAGGTGGGCAGCGCCGACACGAAGCGCTCCATCGAGAACGGCCGGAACAGGCGGACCTTGAGCACACCGACGCGCTCGCCGTGTGTCACGAGGTGGTCGACGGTCTCGTGGGCGCACTCTGCGCCCGATCCCATCAGCACCACGACACGTTCGGCCTCGGGGTGGCCGACGTACTCGAACGGCGCGTACTGCCGGCCGGTGAGATCGGCGAAGCGGTCCATCATGCGCTCGACCACGGCAGGGCACTCGTCGAAGAAGGGGTTCGAGGCCTCGCTCGCCTGGAAGAAGGTGTCGGGGTTCTGCGAGGTGCCGCGCAGCACCGGCGCGTCGGGGGTGAGGGCGCGGGCCCGGTGTGCCATGACCGCATCGATGTTGACGAGGCCATCGAGCACCCGGTCGTCCACCGGATCGATCTTCTGGATCTCGTGCGACGTGCGGAACCCGTCGAAGAAGTGCAGGAACGGCACCCGGCTCTCGAGCGTGGCGGCGTGCGAGATGGCCGCGAGATCCTGCGCCTCCTGCGGCGAACCCGACGCGAGGAGCGCGAAGCCGGTGCCACGGGCGATCATCACGTCGGAGTGGTCGCCGAAGATCGACAGGGCGTGGGTGGCGATCGACCGCGCCGCCACGTGGAGGCAGAACGGCGTGAGCTCCCCGGCGATCTTGAACATGTTCGGGAGCATCAACAACAGCCCCTGCGAGGCCGTGAACGTCGTGGCGGACGCTCCTGCCTGGAGCGCCCCGTGCAACGCTCCGGCCGCTCCGCCCTCCGACTGCATCTCGACCACTTCGGGCACCGACCCCCACAGGTTCGGACGGTTCGCCGCCGACCACTCGTCGGCGTGCTCGCCCATCGCCGAGGCCGGGGTGATCGGGTAGATCGCGATCACATCGCTCAGTCGGTACGCCACCGAGGCCACCGCTTCGTTCGCGTCGACCGTGATCGGTGCCGCGCGCGCCGTCGTGGCGCTCTCCGCTGTCATGATCCCCACTGTGGCCGCGATCCGGAGCACCCGGTAGGGGCCTAGGTCACGCGTCGGTCGGGACGTTCCCGGTGCGGACGAGACCGGCGGGAAGGTCACGGAAGATCTCGGCCAATGCCGGGAGGAAGTCGCGGAACGGGTTGCCGCGTCGCCAGAACATCGCGATGCGACGATGGGGTGCAGGTTCGACGAAGCGGATGAGTCGGATGTCGTCGGACGGTGGCACGGGCGGCTGCACGGCCAGCTCGGGCAGCAGCGTCATCCCGACACCGGCGGCCACCATCTGGCGGAGCGTCTCGAGGCTGGTCGCCCGGAATCCGGATCGCTCATCGGCGCCGGCCGACTTGCAGACCGTGAGTGCCTGATCGCGTAGGCAGTGTCCGTCGTCGAGCAACAGGACGCGTTCGCCGTCGAGCACCGCCAGCGTGACGAGTTCGTCGGCCGGGTCCATCGGGTGGTCGGCCGGCACGGCCAGCACGAAGTCCTCCTCGAAGAGGAACTCCACATGGAGCTGATCGTCGTGGACCGGCAGTGCCAGGATCCCGACGTCGAGGTCGCCCGCTCGGAGCTGATCGAGGACCACTTCGGTCTTCTCCTCGATCAGCAGCAGTTCGAGGTCCGGGAACCGCTGGTGCACCTTCGGGACGACGTGGGGGAGCAGGTACGGGGCCAGGGTGGGGAAGAGCCCGATGCGGATGCTGCCCGACTCGGGATCGCCGGCGAGCCGGGCGATGTCGCGGATGGTGTCGGCCTCACGCAGCGCTGCCCTGGCGTGCGCCACGATGCCCTCGCCGACCGCGGTGAGCAGCACGTGGCGGGGGTTGCGCTCGAACAGCTCGACACCGAGGTCACGTTCGAGCTTCCTGATCTGGGTCGAGAGTGTCGGTTGGCTGACGTGGCAGGCCTCGGCGGCCCGGCCGAAGTGGCGGTGTTCCGCCACGGCGACCAGGTACTCGAGATCCCGCAGGTTCACGTCAACCCCTCGAGATCATGCCGACGCCAGCAGCGCCTCGGCCGGAACCGGATCGGGGAGGGGAGACCGGATCAGGTGATCGAACGCGCTCAGGGCGGCGGTGGATCCCGCACCCAGGGCGATCACGATCTGCTTGTAGGGCACGGTGGTGCAGTCGCCGGCGGCGAACACACCTGGCATGGAGGTGCGTCCGTGATCGTCGATCACGACCTCGCCGCGTGGCGACAGCTCGACGGAGCCTTCGAGCCATTCGGTGTTGGGCAACAGCCCGATCTGGACGAACACGCCGGCCAGCTCGATCGTGTGCGACGTGTCGTCGGTGCGATCGGTGTACACCAGACCGGTCACCTTCTGACCGTCGCCGATGACCTCGGTGGTGAGGGCGCTCACGATGATCTCGGTGTTCGGCATGCTGCGGAGCTTGCGCTGCAGCACGTCGTCGGCGCGGAGCTGGGCGTCGAACTCGATGAGCGTGACGTGGTCGACCACGCCGGCGAGGTCGATGGCGGCCTCCACCCCGGAGTTGCCGCCGCCGATCACGGCCACTCGCTTGCCCTTGAACAGCGGTCCGTCACAGTGTGGACAATAGGTCACGCCCTTGTTGCGGTAGTCCTGCTCGCCCGGCACGTTCATCGAACGCCAGCGGGCGCCCGTCGACACGACGACCGTCCGCGAGCTGAGGGTGGCACCGTTCTCGAGCTCGACGGTCACGAGACCGCCGGGTTCGCTCGCAGGGACCAGCTTGCTGGCGCGCTGCAGCTTCATGACGTCCACCTCGTAGTCGTGCACGTGCTGTTCGAGTGCCGTCGCGAGCTTGGGACCCTCGGTGTACGGGACCGACACGAAGTTCTCGATGCCCATGGTGTCGAGCACCTGTCCGCCGAAGCGCTCGGTGGCCACACCGGTACGGATGCCCTTGCGGGCCGCGTACACCGCTGCTGCGGCGCCGGCCGGTCCACCACCGACGACGAGCACGTCGAAGGGATCCCTGGCGGCGATCTTCTCGGCGTCGCGTGCGGCTGCGCCGGTGTCGAGCTTGGCGACGATCTCCTCGAGCGTCATACGACCCTGGCCGAACACCTCGCCGTTCAAGTACACCGTGGGGACGGCCATGATCTCACGGGCGTCCACTTCGGCTTGATGGAGCGCACCGTCGATCGCCACGTGGCGTACGTTCGGGTTGAGCACGCTCATGGCGTTGAGGGCCTGCACGACGTCAGGACAGTTCTGGCACGACAGCGACATGTAGGTCTCGAACACGTACCGGCCGTCGAGGCTCTGCACCTGCTCGATGGCATCGGGTGTCGCCTTGGGCGGGTGGCCGCCGACCTGGAGGAGAGCGAGCACCAGCGACGTGAACTCGTGGCCCAGTGGGAGACCGGCGAAGCGGACCTCCACGTCGGTGCCCACGCGGTGGATCGCGAACGACGGACGTCGCTCGTCGTCGTCGCGTCGCTCGACGTCGATCAGATCGGAGAGCCCGGCGATCTGCTCGAGCAGTGCCATCAGGTCCTTCGACTTCTGGCTGTCGTCGAGCGAGGCGACCAACTCGATCGGGTGGGTGATCTTGTCGAGGTGGGCGGAGAGCTGGGAGACGAGGGTGGCATCGAGCACGACGGGGTCCTCTCGGGGAGCGATTCGGGGGGAGAGAGTGGTGACCCCGGCCGGTGGTGGGACCGGCCGGGGTCTGCCCGACGCGCCGTGGGTGGGACGGCGCTCGGGACGCTTTCGTGCGGGACAGGCCCGCACGTGACCGTTGACGTTCGTCGGTTCAGATCTTCCCGACGAGGTCGAGCGATGGGGCCAGCGTGTCGTCGCCCTCTTCCCACTTGGCGGGGCAGACCTCGCCGGGATGGGTGCGGACGTACTGGGCGGCCTTGATCTTGCGGAGGAGCTCGACGGCGTTGCGTCCCACGCCCTCCGGGGTGATCTCGAGGAACTGGATGATGCCGTCGGGGTCGACCAGGAACGTACCACGGTCGGCGAGGCCCTGGCCCTCGCGCATGTTGTCGAAGTTGGTGGTGACCACGCCGTTGGGGTCGGCGATCATCGGGTAGCGGATCTTGCCGATGGTGTCCGAGCTCCCGTGCCACGCCTTGTGGACGAAGTGCGTGTCGGTCGAGACCGAGTAGATCTCGACATCGAGACGCTGGAACTCGGCGTAGTTGTCGGCCAGGTCACCGAGCTCGGTGGGGCACACGAACGTGAAGTCGGCGGGGTAGAAGAAGAAGACCGACCACTTGCCCTTCACGTCGGCGTCGCTGATCTCGACGAACTCGCCGTTGTGGAACGCCATGGCGGTGAAGGGCTTGATCTCGGTGTTGAGCACGGACATTGTGTACCTCGCAGGAGTGTCGGGGGGATTGATGACACCTATGAAGGTACCCAATAGCCATTGATTTCGTACATCGATGGTTCCCATCATTCCCATAGTCCCCACCTATCACTCCACGAACTGACGTGCGGTCAGGTAGGTGCTCGTTGACATTCGCGCAGTGAGAATCCGGGGCAGCGCCCTACTGCGTGCCGGCTCAGATCGTCGCAGTGGCAACGCTGCGTCGACGCACGTAGTTGTCGACGGCCGATGCCACGATCACCACCACACTGGTCGTGATCAGGATCCGACGGTCGGTGATGGTGTCGCGGATCCGCTGCGCGACACCGAGGAAGTCGTAGCTGACCAGCAGGCTCACCACGACCGCGATCGACGCGAGGATCACGGCTGCTTCGAGAGCGACCACCCAGATCCGGGTGCGCACCGCCAATGGGGAGAACCCGTTGATGGTGGCGATGCCGACGTGTGCGGTGGTCCCGAAGATGAACGCGGTCTTGACGCCCCGGATGATGGCGAGTCGCAACTTGGCGACCAGGGAGTTCTTGTGGGCGTACGGGCCGAACTCGAAGTGCGGCCCGAACCGCCCGTTCAGTCGCTCGTACTCCTCGGCGTCCTTGGGGAAGCCGTCGATGGCCGTGCTGATGACCCCGACGGCCGCCGGATGGTTCTCGAGGAATGCCGCGGTGGTGTTGGGGTACTCGCGCAGGGACCAGTGGAACGAGCGTCCGACCAGCCAGCCCCATGTGAAGAACACCAGTCCGACCGCAGTACCCGCTGCGGCTGCGGTCACCACCGAGTCGAAGCCGTGTCGGGCCGAGAACTCGAGGGATCGATCGAACGAGAGCGGGAGCAGGATGATCAGGATCCGGCCACGATCGAACAGTTGGGTGAGGCCGGCCAGCGCGATGGCGACGAGTCGACGTAACCGGACGAGTGGTGGACACTGACGGCTCGCGACCTCGCTCGCGAGCGTGCGCACGGTGTCCGCGAGACGTCCGGCGAAGCGGCGCGAGTCGGTCGAGGTGGAGGCGATCTGCTCGATCGGCGAAGCGTAGCCCGGATGACGCTCTGTGGTCGACCGAACGCGAAGAGGATGATCCACACCTGTGCGCTGGACCGTCAGGATCAAGAGTTCCTCAAGGAATTCGCAGGGAGCATGGAGCGTCCGGCGGTGGACCCGCTCGGGGTCAGGATTCGATCGCGCCTTCGCTCTCGAGGGGTAGGCCACGTTCGTGCCTGTCCTCGGCGTGCTCCGACACCTGCTCGATGTCGACGTCGCCGGCGGTCACGTCACACGGCAAGCGGCGCCATGTCGGCATGCAGCGGATCCGGCAGCCGTCGTGCCACGGCGCCCTCGCTGGCGTCGGCCGCCGGACCGAACGGGAGCACGAGCAAGCCCTTGGCGCCGCACGTCGGACACGTGAGCGCCGACACGGTCAGCAGTTCGTCGGGGTCACTCGTCCCCTCGAGACGATGCATCCATTCGCGGGACAGCGAATCGGGGGCGAGGTCGTTGCCGCATGCGCTGCAGTGCACCATCGCGTCCTCGGCCACGGTGAATTCGGCCCGGAGCCCGTGCCGCTTGGCCGCCTCGACCACCTCGAGCAGGCTTGCCGGGCTGGGCGGGAGCGGGTCTGCGTCGCCGATGGACCCGATGGTGTTGTCCATGACGCTGCGAACAGTGCGCTCGACGCGGAACAACGCGTCGCGGGCCTCGCGACGGCGGCGTTCGCCATCCTGGGGATGGGTGAACCACACGATGCCTGCGCCGATGCCGGCGGCGATGAGATGACGTTTCACGCGCATGATCGACGCGTACCCCCGAGCCAGCCGGTCGAAACGCCGAGCGGGTGGCTGATGTCGCTCGGTCAGTCGCACTGGATGTAGGTGAGCACGTCGAGGGCTTGTTGTGCGTACACCGAGGCTTCGTCGCCGATCACCGGATCGTCGATGCGTGCGATCCACTGCTCGAGCACCGCCTCGATGCCCTCGCAGCCCGTGAGGAGCGCGATGCCGGGCATCTCGGCGATCACCGACGGGATGCCCTCGTCGAAGGGGCGACCGGCCCTGGGTCGGATCTCCACCTCTCGACCGTCGAGCGTGGTGCCCACGTAGACCACCTCGGGAACGTCGGTGGGCGGCAGCGTGGTGGTGGCGATCGATTCCGAACTGCAGATCCGCGACATGCGGACGGCTTCCTCGTCGGCGGTGAAGCAGCGGGTGCCGAGGTAGGTGGCGATGTCGATCCCGAGCATCGTCGGGTGGCGTTGCGCGTTCACGGCGAAGGTCTCCACCGTGGGGCAGACGATCAGTGCCCGGTCGAGCAGTTCGACCTGGCGCGAGATCTCGGCGGCGGCGCTCGCCTCGTCGATGGTCGAGCGGCACGGATCGGTCGGTGCCGCCTGCTCCGTGTCGGGCGCACAGGCTGCGGTGGTGAGCACCGCTGTCCCGAGGACGAGGGCGATCATGAGCCTGCCGGGAGACACGGGTCAGCGCTCCTCGAGCACCACGTCGAGCTCGAACTCGGCGAACGTGTCGGCATCGAGCCCGGTCGGTGCGGCGTCGATGTCGAACACCCACCGGAGGAACGACGTCGCGGTGTGGGAGATGATGGGGAAGGCGAGTTCGACGGGAGCGGCAGGCGGCACGCACCCATCCTCACCGAGTCGACGCAGCTGCGGTTGGGCGTCGAGCAACGGACCGAGCCCGGAGGCCTCGGCGATCCCGATGATGCCGGTGCCACCGCCGAACGTGCAGAAGTCGTCGAAGCCGTTGTGGCCCGTCTCGGCGATCTCGACGTACCAGGTGGGACCGGGGGCCGACTCGAAGGCGGGTCGGGTGCGGTCGGTGGGGGTCACGACCTCGTCGGTCGAGCCGGCCATGAAGAGGCTCGGCACGTCGGGGAACTCCGACGTCTCGGCGGGTCCCCCCGCTGCCATCGACACGTAGCTCCCGATCCGGCTGTCGGAGGCCGCACCGAGGATCGTGCCGCCGCCGGCGGAGTGACCCATCGCCGCGATGCGGTCGGCGTCGACGCGGCCGGCGAACCGGCTCTCCTGGGTCGCGTTCTCGTCGAGGATCAGATCGAGCGCGCCGAGCAGGTCGTCGACCGGGTCGGTCCGCTCCGATTCGTCGCGTCCGCCGAGCGCGTTCATCAGATCGCGGCTCGGGTGGTCGGGCGCCACCACGATCATGCCGTGCGACACCAGGTGCGAGGTGAGGAAGCTCGACTGCAGACGAAACCCGCTCGATCCGTGGCTGAAGAGCACGAGGGGGAAGGTCTCGTCGGCCACGTCGGCGTCGCGGCCGGCATCGATGGTGAACGTGACCGACACGTCGCCGGTGAGCAGTTCCTGGATCGCCTCGGGGGTGAAGTCGCGCACGTCGTAGCTGTCGGTGCCCACGGTGCCCTCGACCGCCGGATACCAGACCTCGACGGCCGGACCGGTCGCGAGCTGGAGTGTGGTCACCCCCACGGGGAACGGCCCGGCCTCGTCGAACCGGACCGGCTGGGGTGGCGCCTCGGTGGTCGTGGTCGTTTCCGCAGGGGTCGTGGTTGCCGGTGCCGCTGTGGTCTCCGGACTGGTGTCGGGAGGGGTCGTCTCGGGCGCGTCCTCCGTCGTGTCGGGTTGGGTGGGTGCCGGAGCCGTGTCAGGTGAGGTCGTGACCGCGGCCCCGCCCGCATCGTCACCGCCGCACGCTGCGGCGAGGAGGAGTACGGCAACGGCGAGGAGAGGGCGTGAGCGCATGTGCTGATCGTGGCAGATCGTCGGGCTGCGCGGAGTGTCGCTCCGGCGTCCGACAGCTGTCGGACGTGCCCGTCCTCTCGGGGATCCGGTGAGTGGGCGTTCGCCCCGCTATCCTCGGCCCCTCTGGCGGCGTGGCCGAGTGGTTGAGGCAAGGGCCTGCAAAGCCCTCTACCCGGGTTCGATTCCCGGCGCCGCCTCTATCTATCTATCTATGGGGGATTGGAAGAATTCCCCGGGTTGGGTGAGAAGAATTCGGGGGCCCGGGCGACCGGGTCCCGGGCTGCTTCGCTCGTTGCCTTGCCCACGTCGGTGTCGGCCACGTACGTCTGACCGTCCTTGATCGCTTCCCCGGCGCGTCCGCGGACGCGTACCCGCCGCTGCAGCATCGCTCACGGGAGAGCCTCGATCAGCCTGTGGTGACAGCCCACGGGAACCCTTGACGTGAACACGCTCTCCCACGGGCCACCCGCCGTCGCGTTTCCGAACGGTCTGGCCGTCGTTCGCAGTCGTCCCCGCCGCGGGAGGAGTAGCGTGACCGACATGGACTTGACGTCGATGATCGAGACCCGGGCGGGGGTTCGCAGCGGCAAGCCGTGCTTCATCGGGACCCGGATCGCCGTCTACGACGTCCTCGACTATCTGGCGTCGGGCATGACCAGCGAGCAAGTCGTGAGCGACTTCCCCGAGCTCACCGGCGAGCACGTGCGCGCCGCGATCGAGTTCGCGGCAATGCGTGAACGACGGCTCGCCGCCCCGGCGTGAGACTTCTGTTCGACCAGAACCTGTCACGTCACCTTGTTCGTCAGTTGGCGGTCGAGTATCCCGACAGTCGCCATGTCACCGACGTTGGCCTCGACACCGCGACCGACGCCGAGGTCTGGGCGTGGGCCGGTGAACACGACTATCTGATCGTGTCGAAGGACTCAGACTTCCGGCAGCTCGCCTTCTTGCACGGCCCGCCACCGAAGGCAATCTGGCTGCGGATGGGGAACGCGTCGACGCTCGACATCTTCAACGTCGTGCGTGATCACCTCGATGACGTCGCGCGATTCGCAGCCACTGACGACGAAGCGATGCTCGTGCTCCCGACGACGTGACGGGCCATCCCCTAACGCACAACCGATCACCCGTGTAACCGCGTCCCAGAGGTGCAGGTCGAGGACAGGGCGAAGCCGTCTGATGGGCACGAGAAGACCGTCACCGTGGCGCACACTCTTGACCGCCGCGGCGCGACCGGATCAACGACCACTCCTCGTGACCGCATCCTGCGAACGAGCACATCTCAGAGATGGGAGAGCCATGCGAACCTCGAGTCGTGTGGAGCTGACCTGACTCGTGGGACACCCGATCCTGGGGGGGGAACCCGTGGTGAATCGACGGCCAGCTCAGAGCTGAAACCGCACGACCGTCTTCACCCCAGTCGGACGATCGTCACTTGCCCACGTCGGCCAGTCCTCAGGGGTGATCTCGCGGCTGGTCAATGCATCGAGGAAGGCAACCGGTGCGCTCGCCAATTGCTCGACCGCATCAAGGTGGTCTCGGTGGCTCGCATTCACCGTGGCGAGAATGGTGAGGTCGTTCAGTACAGCCGACTGGATGGTGGCCGATGGAAGCGCACGGCCATTCGAGCCGCAAATGCCCTCCAGAACCACGGTTCCAGCGGGGAGCACCAGTGGCAATCCCGAGATGATGGCATCGATGCTCCCGGAACACTCGACAAAGGCGTCAAATCGGCTGCGCTCGACATCGGCCCAGGTGTCGACGAATTCCACACTCGGTAGCAGTGCTGCTGCTGCGACGG
This sequence comes from Ilumatobacter sp., assembly GCA_007693335.1. GTDB lineage: Bacteria > Actinomycetota > Acidimicrobiia > Acidimicrobiales > Ilumatobacteraceae > SKSP01. The sequence goes on from REDU01000159.1 coordinate 69,962, forward strand.
CCTCGGCGTCTGCAAACGGGTCGACGAGTACTACCGACTCGAATACCTGGCCGAAGTACCAGCTCGCGAGGAGCCCGATCGGTCCAGCACCAGACACGAGAAGACGGTCAACTGACGACGACGCCACATTTCGATGTGCATCGAGCAACCGTCGCCGACCCTTCACCAGACAGGTCAACGGTTCGACGAGTATGCCCCGCTCGCCGAGGTCTGTCGGCACCTGAACCAGAGCGTCCTCGGACGCAGTCCATCGATCGCTTCCGAACCCGTCGCGCCCGTAGATCCCTCGCTCGGTGATCGGCCGGGTGAGGCAGAGGTCGAAGCGGCCGATGAGGCAGCCGCGACATCGTTGGCTGCACGCCTGCCGGATGACTCCGACGACGAAATCGCCAGGCTGATGCTCTCCCGTCCCCGGTGCCGAGACGACGCGCGCGAGGGACTCGTGACCAATGGTCATCACTCGGCTGGCGGGAGGATGCCGGCGCAGGAGCTCTCGGTCAGTTCCGCAAAGACCAACGAGCACTGACTCGAGCACGTATGGACGCTCGGCCGTCGGCTCCGGTTCCGCGAGCTCTACCGTGGCTGCCGAATCCGGCAGGCCTGGGACCACGCGCATAGCTCTCATGAGCCGAACGTACCGGAGCAGGTACAAGCACCGCTGGGTGTCTCCGATACCGTTCGTGATACTCGGGCCGGGACGTCAGTTCTTGTCGTTGACATCGCTCCATTCGGGTGAGACCCGAAGTAGCGGCGTTGGTCGCCCGGCGCCTCTCCACTTACCCCGCCGACCGTGCCCGCCCAGCGCGTCACCGTTGTGCCGGACAGCCACGATCGAGTGGTCAGCGTGGGCTGGTCGGCCTCGCCCTGCGCGATGAGTATCGGGGCGTCGATCGGCACGACCGCAACCATGGTCCGGCACCTCGGGGGCACGTCTGACAGGCGTTTGTGCGCCCGAATCGGCACGTGGCGTGCGGAATCGGGTGCGCAAGCGTGTTGGAGACCGATCGGTACCTGTACGACGACGATGACCCGGTGATCCGGACCTGCACCCGCAGCGTCCAGGCCCGCGACCTCGCGCTCGTCCTGTGGGACCGTGCCGACGGCGCTTATTGGCGCTGGTCGGGGAGCATCGTGGTGCGCCGCTGAACCCATTCGACAGACGGCGCCGAAGTCAGACCGTCTCGCCGGGTGCCATGCGTTCGTCAGCCGCCACGCCCCAAATCCGCCTGGGGCCGTGACGACTGATGAATCTTCATCGGCGACGACACACGCGTACTTGAGAGATGGCCGCCCAGGTCCGGTCGTCTGCGTTGTGGACATCGCCGACCGTCGGGGCGTCCGGGCGATCAGAGGATCCGTTCGTCACAACGGCACGAGTCACCGGTCAGCTCGGTGTCCCGGTTCCGACGTCAGCTGGTCGAGGTTCCGGTTGAGGGCGTATCTCGGGCGGCCTAGTCTTCGTCGATTCGAGGTTCCATCCGCTGGCTTCGAGATCGCGGAAGAGACGGTGATGCGATTCCATTACGACGTGTACGACTGGTGGGTCTTCGACGTGTCGCGGCGTTGGAAGGCGGCTGGTGCACTGGTCGTGGTCGTCCTCGTCGGCGGCGCGTTCTGGCAGCTGGGGTCCGTACGAGAGAGCGCCCAGGTGTCCATGGTGAGCTCCGACGCGGACACCGATGGTGCGGCCACCGGTCCTGGCTCGTCAGGGTCGAACGGCACGACCGAAGCGAGCGATGACGTCAGCGTCACGATCGCCGCCGTCGTCTCCACCACCGCGCCCACCACTGCACCGGCCACGTCCACCACTGCGCCGATCACGACGTCCACCGCGCCCGCCACCACCACCACCACCACGACGACCACGACCACGACCGCATCCTCGGGTGAGGCCGTGGAGAGCACTTCGGTTGCAAGCGAAGTACCAGCGGCGGACGGTTCGCCCGGGTATCCCACCAGCCCGGACGGCACACCGCTGCCGGTGCTGGCGGTCTTCGACACCGAGACCGTCACGCTGTCGGGGCAGGTCCCGTCGGCGGAGGCGGCGGAACGCCTCGGAACGCTCGCGTTGGCCAACAGCCAGTTCCCCGACGTCGAGCTGGTCGACAGCCTGGTGGTCAATCCCGCCGTGCCGATCTCGGTCGGCGTCCGCGTCCTCGAGCTCAACTCGGCGCGATTCCCTGCGGCCACGGCGGAGATCCTGCCGGACCACGCCCGAGAACTCGACCGCGTCGTCGACATCATGAACGCGCTCCCCAACATCACCGTCCTCGTCGTCGGTCACGCCGATCAGCGCGGCGATGAGACCACGAACTTCGCGATCTCCGACGAGCGTGCTCGGGCCGTCGTCAACTACCTGCGCTTTCTGGGCATCTCGCCGAGCAGGTTGTCCTCGCGGGCCGCCGGTGAGAGCGATCTCCTGACGGTCGCGGAGGACGAAACGTCGCTGGCACTCAACCGACGCACCGAGTTCATCTTCTACGGACTGCTGGTCGAGTGACGCTGAGTGTCGGCGAGACAGCGCAGTCGGCCCATCTCGATGGGTGGGCGCTACCGTTGGGTGGACAGCGACCCCGGAGGAGCCCACCACCCACATGACCACGACCGATACGACGACCACGATCGTCGTCCCAGGCATGCATCTCATGTCCGCGCTCCTCGGGCCCCGAGATGTCCACCTCCGTCGCATCGAAGAGCAGTTCCCTGATGCACAGATCAGTGCCCGTGGCGACGAGATCTCGGTCCGTGGTCCTGATTCGGTCCAGCTCGCCCGGCTCTTCGAGGAGCTCATCGGTGTGCTCGAACGAGGTCATCCGCTCGATGCGGTCGATCTCGAGCGGTCGATCGCGATGGTGCGGGCCGACGAGCGACCGACCGAGGTGCTCACGCACCAGGTGCTCCGCGGCGCGAAGGGTCGCCAGATCTCGCCCAAGACGGCGGGTCAGAAGCGCTACGTCGATGCGATCCGGAGCAACGTGATCACGTTCGGGATCGGCCCCGCCGGTACCGGCAAGTCGTGGCTCGCCGTGGCGATGGCGGTGCAGTCGTTGCAGGCCAAGGAGGTGCAGCGCATCATCTTGACCCGGCCGGCGGTCGAAGCCGGCGAACGGCTCGGCTTCCTCCCCGGCGACCTGATGGCGAAGATCGACCCCTATCTGCGACCGCTGTACGACGCCCTGTACGACATGGTCGACCTCGAAGGTGCGCAGAAGCTCCTCGAACGAGGCACGGTCGAGGTGGCGCCGCTCGCGTTCATGCGGGGCCGCACGCTCAACAACAGCTTCATCATCCTCGACGAGGCCCAGAACACCACCCCCGAGCAGATGAAGATGTTCCTCACCCGCATCGGGTTCGGCTCGAAGGTGGTCGTGACCGGCGACCAGACCCAGGTGGACGTGCCCGACGGCAAGAGCGGGCTCGTCAATCTCGAGCGGGTGCTCACCGGCGTCGACCAGTTGGCGTTCGTGCACCTCGGTAAGGGTGACGTGGTGCGCCACAAGATCGTGGCCGACATCGTCGACGCCTACGAGCGCGAGGCCGACCGGGGAGCGATGGAGCGTGGCGTGAACGGGTCCGCGGCCGCTGGCTGATTGCTGATGGTGGGGCGCTGATGGCTGAACTCCCCGGGGGATCGGGAGCGGCCGACGAGGTCGTCGTGATCGTGGCCGACGAGCAGGACGACGTCGAGGTCGACCTCGACCGCTGGTCGGCGCTCGCCCGAGCGGTGCTCGTCGACGAAGGACTCGTCGGCGAGTTGACGCTGACGTTCGTCGATCGGGACGACATCGCCGCCCTCAACGCCGAGCACATGGGCGTGCAGGGACCCACCGACGTGCTCTCGTTCCCCCTCGATGCCGATCTCGATCCGTCTGACGCACCGGTCGCGGGTGTGCCACTCCTGCTCGGCGACGTCGTGATCTGCCCGGCGGTGGCCGCCGATGCCGCGCCCACCCATGCCGGCTCGCTCGACGATGAGCTCGCACTGCTCGTGGTGCACGGCGTGCTCCACGTGCTCGGACACGATCACACCGGTTCCGACGACACCGAGCAGATGCAGGCGCGCGAGCTCCACCATCTCGAGGGGTGGCACTGGCGAGGGCCGCGACCGGCCGGGTTCGCGCTCACCCATGCCGACCACGGACACCCCGACCACTAGGTTCCGACGTCATGGAGATCTCACTGGAGGGCAAGGTCGCGCTCGTCACGGGCGCCTCGAAGGGCATCGGCAAGGCCATCGCGGCGGAGATGTCCGCAGCGGGGGCGAAGGTGATGTTGTCGTCACGCAAGCAGGATCAGCTCGAGGCGGCCGCCGGCGAGATGGCGGGAGAGACCGAGGTGTACGCGGCCAACGCCGGCGACCTCGACGCTGCTGCTGCCTGCGTGGCCGCCACGATCGAGCGCTTCGGCGGACTCGACATCCTCGTGAACAACGCCGCGACCAACCCGTACTACGGGGCCACACTGGGCGTCGATCCGGCGCGCTACGACAAGACGTTCCAGGTGAACCTGCGCGGCCCGCTGTTCTGGTGTCAGGCCGCCCACGAGCAGGCGTTCGCCGCGAAGCCCGGCACGATCATCAACATCGCGTCGGTCGGTGGCCTGCGGGCCGAGAACGGCCTCGGCGTCTACAACCTGACCAAGGCCGCGATGATCCACCTGACCCGGCAGCTCGCCGGCGAGATCGGGCCCACCCGGGTGGTCGGCATCGCTCCCGGCCTCGTCCAGACCGACTTCGCCGCCCACCTCGTCGACAACTTCGGTGACGCCCTGGCCGCCCGACTCCCGCTGAAGCGGCTCGGCGACCCCGAGGACATCGCCAACCTGGCCGTGTTCCTCGCCTCCGACCGGGCCAGCTGGATCACCGGCGAGACCTACGTGATCGACGGCGGCGCCGGCGTCACCGGCTCCGGCTGAGGCCGGTCACTCACCCAGTCGAGCGATCGCACCTGGGATGTCGGGGTAGCGCTTGGTGGACGCACCGCCGTCGACCGAGTGGAGCGACCCGCTCACGAACGTCGACTCGTCGCTCGCCAGGAACACCGCGAACGCCGCCACGTCAGCGGGCTGCGCGTAGCGTCCGACGGTGGAGTTCTCGACGAACTCGTCCACCACGCCCGGCACCGCCCAGAGCGCCTCGGTGGCGGCGCTCTGCACCAGGCCGGGGGCGAGCACGTTGGCGCGGATGCCGCGGTGACCGAGTTCCATCGCGGCAACGCGCGTCAGGGCGGTGGCACCGGCCTTGGCGGCGCAGTAGGCCGCCATGCCCTCGGCGGGTTGGATGGCGTTGAGCGAGGCGATCGTGATGAGCGAGCCGCCGTCGCGCATGGCCCGGCCGCCGTGCTTGATCGTGAGGAAGACGCCGGTGAGACAGAGGTCGAGGATGCCGCGCCACTCGTCGAGCGGGTGGTCGACGATGGGGGAGAAGGTGCCCCGCCCGGCGTTGGCCACCACGACGTCGAGGCCGCCCCAGTGGTTCACCGTGGCGTCCACGGCGTGCTCGACCGCTGATTCGTCGGTCACGTCACACCTGATCGTGAGCACCGATTCGCCGAACCGGTCATCCAGTGCCGTCAGACCCACCTCGTCGATGTCGAGTGCGGCCACGAGCGCCCCCTCGGCCACGAACTCTTCGACGATGGCGAGACCGATGCCCGACGCAGCGCCGGTCACGAGGGCGGTCTTGTCGCCGAGACGACGACTCGGGCGGGGCTCGGGTCCTGGGGTCACGAATCGCAGACCCTAGTCACCCGACGCTCGTCAGGGGACCGGGCGGTGGGGACGTGGTCATGCTCCGAGGTGGGTGCGGACGATCTTGCCCAGTGAGGTGCGCGGGATGGCGTCCACCTCGACCACGCGACGGGGGAGCGCATACGGCGGGAGGACGTTGCGCGCGTGGTCGCGCAGCTCGTCGAGCGCCGGGGGTCGGTCGAGGGGTACGACGTACGCGGTCACCAGCTGTCCCCACTCGGGGTCGGGGGAGCCCGCCACGGCCACGTCGGCCACGTCCGGATGGGTGGCGAGCGCCGATTCGACCGTCGCTGGCCACACGTTCTCGCCGCCGGTGATGATCAGGTCACCCCGTCGCCCGTCGACCACGAGACGACCGCCGTCGTCGAGTCGACCGAGGTCGCCGGTCGGGAACCAGCCGTCCACCGTGGGATCGCTGCCGTCGCGATAGGCCCGCAGCAACATGGGGCCCCGGAGGTGGATCTCGCCGCTGACGATCCGGACCTCGACGCCGTCGAGCGGCACCCCGTCGTAGACCACTCCACTACCGGTCTCGGTGAGGCCGTACGTGGTGACGACGTTCGGGGGGAGGTCTGAGGGCGGGCGCGCCCCGCCGAGCACGATCGTGCGGAACCGGGTCGGATCGGTGCGCCGCAACGTGGTGGCGACCAGTGAGATGAGCGTGTCGCCCCGGTGGGCATCGACCGCCGATCGGATCGCAGCGTCGTCGAAGCCTGGGAGGACGGTGAGCGGCGAGCCGGTGTGCAGCGCACGGGTCACGACCGAGAGCCCGCCCACGTGCGACAACGGCAGGCAGGCGATCCACTGATCGCCGCTGTTCACGTCGAGGCGAGCGCTGGTCGCGACGGCTGACGCGGCCACGGCGGTGTGCGTGAGGACCACACCCCGCGGCGCACCCGTGGTGCCGCTCGTGGCGACCACCAGCGCGTCGCCGACCTCGACGGGAATCCCGCCGGAGAGGGTGGTGAGCCCGGCGTCCGGTCCGATCACGGCCGAGGGGGCGATGGCCTCGAACAGCGCGTGACGCGCCGCATCGGGGAGGCGCTGATCGACAGGGAACGCGGCGTCGCCCGCATCCCATGTGCGTCGGAGCGCGTCGACGAACTCCGGTCCACCCGGCAGATCGAGCGCCACGAGGCGGCCGGTCACTCAGGCCTCCGTTTGCCTGGCGACACGCATGCCCCCATGATGTCGCACCAGTGGAACCGCACGAGCATCCCCGAACCCAGGCCACGGTCCCCGATGTCGGGAACCGATGGGTGGCCGGCGCCAGACCCCGTACCCTCCCCGCTGCCATCGTGCCCGTGGCCGTCGGCGCCGGGTGCGCCGTGGGTGCAGGGATCGACGGCGCCGAACCGGTCTGGTGGCGCGTGGTGCTGGCGGCGGTCGTCAGCCTGGCGCTGCAGATCGGCGTGAACTACGCGAACGACTACAGCGACGGCGTGCGTGGCACCGATGACGTGCGCGTCGGCCCGGTGCGGCTGGTGGCGACCGGTCTCGCCACACCGTCGCAGGTGAAGCGGGCGGCGCTGCTCTCGTTCGGCGTGGCCGCCGTGGCCGGGCTGGTGTTGGCCGCCGACACCACATGGTGGTTGCTGGTGGTGGGCGCCGTCAGCATCGCTGCCGGCTGGTTGTACACCGGCGGTCCGAAGCCGTACGGATACCTGGGACTCGGGGAGGTCTTCGTGTTCGTCTTCTTCGGACTGGTCGCCACCGTCGGCACCGTCTTCGTCGCCGTCGAACAGATCACCGCACTCTCGCTCGTGGCCGGATCGATCGTCGGTTGCCTCGCCTGTGCCCTCCTCGTCATCAACAACCTGCGTGACATCCCCACCGATCGTGAGGTGGGGAAGAAGACGTTGGCCGTTCGTCTGGGCGACGGTTCGACGCGGGTGCTCTACGTGGTGCTCGTGGCCGGTGCGTTCGTGCTGGTGACGGTCGCCGCGCTCTGGAGGGTGCCGATACTGCTCGGCCTGATCGGCGTCCCGCTGGCCGTGGGCCCGTGCCGACGCGTGCTGGGAGGTGCGACCGGTGCCGAGCTGATCCCCGTGCTCGGCGCCACCGGCAAGGTGCAGCTCGCGGTGGGCGTGGGTGTCAGCCTGGGAGCGGCGCTCGGCGGCTGAGCCAGCCGGTGATGATCTCGCCGGTCCGGACGGGTTGCTCGAGGTGGGCGGCGTGCCCGGCGTCGCGCACCGTCGTGAACGTGGCGTCGGGCAGCTCGTCGGCCATGCGGCGGCCGATCTCGGCGAACTTCTGGTCGTGCTGTCCGGCCAACACCAGCACGGGCACCCGGATCTCGCCCAACCGATCCCACAGGGGCTGCTGTGTGCCGGTGCCCGCCAGACGGAGGCTGGCGGCCAGGCCCTCGGCGGTGTTGGTCAGGCGCTCGTCCATCTCGGCGATGGTCGGGCGCAGGCGAGCGAACAGCGGCTGGGCGAGCCAACGCTCGAGGAACTCCTCGACCCCCGTTCGTTCCAGGTCGGCGGCCAGCTCCTCGTCGGCCGCCCGTCGATCGGCGCGTTGCACGTCGTTCTCGATCCCGGGGGTGGCGCCCAGGAGCACCAACCGCTCCACCAGCTCGGGATGTTGCAGTGCCAGGTGGAGGCAGAGCCGACCACCCATGCTGTACCCGATGTAGGTGGCACGGCCGTACTGGTCGGCCAGCAGATCGGCCCCGGCCGGGAGGTCGAGATGGACATCGTGCCGGGTGCCGTGCCCGGGTGCGTCGACGGTGATCACCTCGGGTTCGGGTCGGAGACGGTCCTGGAGGAGGCCGGCGATCGGTTGCCAGCTGGCAGCTGTCTGGGTGAAGCCGTGCACGAGCACGATCCGCCCCGACGGTGTGGTGGTGGACACGGCTGCGGCTCAGCCCCCCGGGCCCTCGGCCGCTCGTTCGTCGCGTTTCGCCACCATGCGCCGGATCACCTGAACGAACGTGTCGGGCTCCTGGGCACCGGGCACGGCCCACGCATCGTCGATCACGTAGGTGGGCACTGCGGTGATGCCGCGCTCGTGCGCCGTCCGCAGATCGTGGTCGACCTCGGCCGTGCCGTCGACGCCGTCGAGGAAGGCCGCCACCTCGGCGCGATCGAGGCCCGCCTCCGCAGCGGTGTCGGCCAGTACCTCGCGGTCGCCCACGTCGAGACCATCGGTGAAATAGGCCCGCAGGAGCTGTTCCTTCACGGCGCCCTGCACGACGGGTCCGCCCTGCTGCTCGGCGAACCAGAGCAGCCGGTGGGCATCGCGGGTGTTGGCCCGGAGCGCACGGTCGAGCCGGAAGTCGAGACCTTCGTCGTCAGCGATCCGCGTGACGTGCTCGAAGATCTGCTGCGCCCGCTCGGGGCCGCCGAACTTCTTGGCGTACACCTCCGACACCGGTGTGGCCGTCCCCAGCGGGGCGGTGGGGTCGAGCTGGTACGGGCGGTAGACGACCTCGACCTCGATCTCGCCGTGGAGCTCGGCCAGCGCACGTTCGAACCGACGCTTGCCGATGTAGCACCACGGGCACACGACGTCCGACCAGATCTCTACCCGGACGGTGTCGGCCATGTTCTCGACCCTACCCCTCACCGTCGACGACGTGACCCGGCGGACGGCGTCGTAGGGTTCGTGCCGATGTCCGCCGCTGCGACGTTCTGCGCCACCCTCGTCGACGAGTGGGTGCGTCTCGGCGTCTCCCGTGCCGTGGTGGCGCCCGGGTCGCGCAGTACGCCGATGGCCCTGGCTCTGGCCGGACGCGACGAGGTGTCTCTGCACGTCGTGCACGACGAACGGGTGGCGGCGTTCGTGGCCCTCGGCATGGGCCTCGACGGAGTACCTGCCGTGCTGCTGTGCACCAGCGGGACGGCGGCGGCCAACTTCCTGCCGGCGGTGGTCGAGGCCGGGCTGTCCGAGGTACCGATGCTCGTGCTCACGGCCGATCGTCCTCCCGAGCTCCGCGACGTCGGTTCACCGCAGACCATCGACCAGACGCATCTGTTCGGGCGCTCCGTGCGCTGGTTCCACGATCCGGGCGCGCCCGACCACGTCGCGGCCGGTTCGTGGCGTTCACTGGGCCGACGCTCGTTCCGTGCCGCGATCGACGGGCCGGTGCACCTCAACCTGCCGTTCCGTGAACCGCTCGTGGGCGATCCCGGGCCCCTCCCGTCCGCCCTGCCCGCGCCGGCCGGCGTCGCCCTGTCCATCGACACGTCGTCACGCGCATCTGCCGCGGCCGAGACGGTCCGTGCGTTCGATCGTCAACGTGGCGTGATCGTCGCCGGCGGGCGGAGTGGGGTGTCGGCGGCCGACATCGCCGCGCTGTCCGAAGCGACCGGTTGGCCGGTGTTGGCCGATCCGACTTCGGGAGCTCGCCACCTCGACGGCGTCGTGACCTCGTTCGATGTGCTCTTGCGCCATGACGCGTTCGCCGACGCGCATGTTCCCGAGGTGGTCGTGCGGATCGGCCGGCCACCGGCATCGAAGGTGCTCGCGCAGTGGTTGGCCGGTTCAGGAGCGGTCCTGGCGCAGGTGGGTGGGCCGGGGATGATCGATCCCGACCACACGGTGGCGGCCGTGCTCGAGCCGGGCGACCTCGTAGGCCTGGCGGCGCTGGCGGGCGCGTCGGGTACTCCGTGGCTGGCGAGGTGGCAGCGTGCCGACGAGCGAGCGCAGCAGGCGATGGTCGAGGTGCTCGGTGCGGCCGATCACCTGACCGAGCCGGCGGTCGCGCGCACCGTGGCCGAAGCGCTCCCCGACGACGTCGAGTTGGTCGTGGCCTCGTCGATGCCCGTGCGTGATCTCGAGTGGTACGGCGGCCCGAGGGCTCGGGCGCACGCCAACCGTGGTGCCAACGGCATCGACGGTGTGATGTCGACGGCACTCGGCCGTGCGCTCACCGGTGTTCCGACCGCAGTGCTGCTGGGCGACATCGCCGCCGTGCACGACTCGAACGCGCTGGTGGGGTTGATGTCGCGGGCGGCGGACCTCCGCATCGTCGTGGTCGACAACGACGGTGGTGGGATCTTCTCGTTCCTCCCCCAGGCGTCGTCGCTGACGGGCGGACGTTTCGAGCAACTGTTCGGCACCCCCCACGGAACCGACGTGGTGGCGCTCGCCGGCGCCCACGGGATTCCGGCGAGCACCGTCACGACCCGCGATGAGCTCGCGGATGCGCTGGTCTGCCCCGGCCCGTGGCTGGTCCGCGTCCCCACCGACCGGGCCGGCAACGTCGAGGCCCACGCCGAGATCCACGCCGCGGTGGCCGCCGTCCTCGACACCCGCCCCTGACCCTCCGAACTGTCTGTGGTGTTCGGGTGGATCTGCCGGTTCCGCGCGGACAGTTCGAGGTGGTGCTGGCGAACTGTCTGTGGTGTTCGGGTGGATCTGCCGGTTCCGCGCGGACAGTTCGAGGTGGTCAGGGGCGGACGATGGCGCTGAGCATGGCTTGGAGCTTGGCCTGGGTCTCGGCGAGCTCGGCGTGCGGGTCGCTGTCGGCCACGATGCCTCCGCCGGCCACCAACCGGGCCCGCCGATGATCCTCGCTGAACTCGGCGCATCGGATCGTGACGGCCCACGTACCGTTGCCGCGACCGTCGACCCACCCGACGGCCCCGCCGTACCGGCCGCGTTCGAACCCCTCGACCTCGGCGATCAGCGACAGCGCGGCGTCGCGAGGATGCCCACCGAGTGCCGGGGTGGGGGAGAGCGCCCGCACGAGCTCGATCACCGACGGGCCGGGCTGCGACAACCGTCCCTCCACCTCGCTGCCGAGGTGCTGCACGTTCGCCACCGTCACGATGGACGGCTCGGGCTGCCAATCGAGGTAGCTCACCCAGGGCAGCAGCGTGTCGTGCACCATCTCGATCACCACGCGGTGTTCGATCTGGTCCTTGGTGCTGGCGATCAACCGTTCCGCCAGCTCGGCGTCACGGTCGGGGTCGCCGGTGCGTGGTGCCGTGCCGGCCAGTGGATGGGAGCGGACGATCTCGCCGGCCACCTCGACGAGGAGCTCCGGCGACGCCCCGACCATGCCGTCGATCGAATAGCGGTAGCTGGCGCCGAAGGAGGCCTTGAGCCGGTGGAGCACAGCGTGCACGTCGATCGGTTCGTCGGCCTCGACCGCCACCGGGCGCGCGATCACCGCCTTGGTCAGCCGACCATCACGCACGGCATCGCGGGCCGCGGCCACCGCGGTCAGGTAGTGATCGGTCGGCACCGCCGCACCGATCCGGTACCCGTTGGTGCGGGTCCGCGGAGGACCGGACCGGGCACGCTCGAGTTCAGCGGACGCGTCGGCGTCGTCGATCGTGGTCACCCAGGCCCGACCGGCGGCGTCCTTGCCCACCACGATCTCGGGCACGATCATCTCAGCGGGTGCACCGGGCAGGAACGGCACGGCGCCCAACGCGACCGGCCCGGGCGTGCCCCCGACCCCGTCGTCATGATCGACCGAGGCGAGGAACGCCACGGCGTCGTCAGCGGGCACCCGTGCTGCGCACCCGCGTCCGGCGAATCCGACCGCATTGCGGACGAACAGGTGGCCGTCGCCGCGAGCCACGTCGTTCAGATCGAGATCACCGTCGAGGGGACGTGTGATCGCCCGCACGCTCAGCTCCGGGTGCCGGTCAGCAGCTGGGTGATGCCGCCCGACAGTGCACGGTGTTCGGCATCGGCGAAGCCGGCGTCGCGGAGCAGCTCCAGCATCTCGGGCGGTTCGGGCAGGTAGGCCACGCTCTTGGGGAGGTAGCGGTACGCCCCCGGATCGGACAGCCAGCCGCCGATCTTCGGGACCACCTTGCCGAAGTAGATGCCGTTCCCCCAGCGGACCAGACGGTTTCGTGGCACCCCCACGTCCAGCAGGGCGATACGACCGCCGGGACGCAGCACCCGACCGAGCTCGACGAAGAAGGCGGGCAGTTCCACGAGGTTGCGCAGCGCGAACCCGCACGTGACGCCGTCCACCGATGCGTCGGGAACCGGGAGCCGCAGGATGTCGCCCTGGACGCGAGGGGCGCCGGACCGGTCGGCGGCCAGCATCCCGAAGCTGAGGTCGATCGAGATCGGATGGTGACCGGCCCGCTCGAGGTCGATGCAGAGGTCACCGGTGCCGCTGGCCAGGTCGAGCACACGGCTTCCACGACCGAGCCCCAGCTCGCGCACGGCCTTGCGACGCCAGCGGGTGTCGAGCCGGAACGTCATGATCCGGTTCACCATGTCGTAGCGGGGCGCGATGGTGTCGAACATCTCGCGGACGGCCTGCACCTTCTCGTCGCCCTCGGGCAGAGCGTCGCGATCCCAGGCGGCCCGGTCGGATGCATCTGGGTCGGGCTGGTCGGACATCGCCCACGGAGGCTACGGCCGCCCGGCTCGCAGCGCGCGCTCCTGCCCGGCGAGGATGGGCCACATGATCGATTTCAGCTTCCCACCCGAAGTCGAAGAGGTTCGCCTCAAGGTCCGCGAGTTCATGGACACCCGGGTGCGACCCGAATGGGAGTCGATCGACCAGAGTGACCGCACGCAGCTGGTCGGCACGATCAAGAAGCTCCGCAAGGAGGCCAAGGAGGACTGGGCCCTCTGGCTGCCGCACATGCCTCCCGAGTGGGGAGGGATGGGCCTCGGGCCCACGGCGATGGCGGCGGTGTCGGCCGAGGCCGCCAAGGTGGGTATCGGCCCGTTCGTGCTCAACGCCCAGGCCCCCGACGAAGGCAACCAGCACACGCTGCTGCACTGGGGTACCGACGAGCAGAAGGAGAAGTACCTCAGACCGCTGTGCGAGGGCACCACCCGCTCGTGCTTCGCGATGACCGAGCCCGAGGTGGCCGGGTCGGATCCCACGCTCATCCAGACGTTCGCGTACAAGGACGGCGAGGAGTGGGTGATCAACGGTCACAAGTGGTTCATCTCGGGCGCCCGTGGGGCGAAGTTCGCCATGCTCGTGGCCCGCACCGAAGAGGACCCGGAGATCCCACAGGCCGCCAACTCGTGCTTCATCGTCGACCTCCCGTCGGAGGGTTGGAACATCGTGCGCGACGTGCACACGATGTCGGGCGGGCACAACCACTGCGAGATCCTCATCGAGGATCTGCGCGTGCCTGACGCCAACATGCTGGGCGGACGGGGCCAGGGTCATCTGCTCGGGCAGTACCGGCTCGGACCGGCCCGCCTCGCGCACTGCATGCGGTGGATCGGCCAGGCCGAGACCGCGCTCGACATGATGGTGGAGCGCTCGCTCGAGCGGTTCTCGCACGGGTCCCTGCTGGCCGAGAAGCAGGGCATCCAGTGGCTGATCGCCGACTCGGCGATGGAGATGTACCAGTGCAAGCTGATGGTGCTGCACGCCGCCTACCAGATCGAGAACGGCATGGAGTTCACGTCGGTGGTGTCGATGGCGAAGCACTTCGTGGCCAACAGCCTGTGGCGCATCATCGACCGGGCCATCCAGGTGCACGGTGCGCTCGGCTACTCGACCGACACCCCGCTCGCGCACATGCTGCAGCAGGCCCGTTGGGCCCGGTTCGCCGACGGCGCCGACGAGATCCACCAGATGCGCATCGCGCAGCGCACCATCGCCGCCTTCAACGACCACGGCACCACCAAGGCCGCCACCGGCAACCTCCCGCTCTGACCTCGCGCTGACCGTCCGTAGGCTCGGGTCGATGAGCAGTCACCCCACTCCAGCCGCGGGATCGGAGGATCATGGGGCGCGGTTGCGTGCGGCGATCGAGGCCCTCGAGCACGTCGTGGCCGATCGGGACGCGTTGAACGTGCTCTCGGTCGAGGAGCGCACGCGGCTGCTCTCGGCGGCGGGCGACGTGTACGAGCCCGACGTGGAGCGTCGTCGACGCCAGATCAAGGCGCAGCGCCGGGCGCAGAAGGCCGAGCGGTCGAGGATCGACCAGGAGTCGTTGTCGGGAACCGGGATCCGCTCGCTGCGGTCGAAGCCGGTGTTCACGACCCCTGACGCATTCGCCCCGGTTCCGGCCGAGTTGGCGTCCGTCGGTGCGCTCGACGCCCACGAGACCGACGTCCTTGAACCCCGTCACTGCTATGTGTGCAAGCAGCGGTACACCCGGATCCACCACTTCTACGATCAGATGTGTCCGGAGTGCGGCGACCTGAATCATGCCAAGCGCACCGAGACCGCCGATCTCGACGGCTGGGTGGCGCTGCTGACCGGTGGCCGGGTGAAGATCGGCTACCAGGCCGGCATCAAGCTCTTGCGGGCCGGCGCACACCTGATCGTGACCACTCGCTTCCCCCGTGACGCCGCGCAGCGTTACGCCGCCGAGTCGGACTTCGCTCGGTGGGGGGATCGCCTCGAGATCTTCGGCCTCGACCTGCGCCACACGCCGAGTGTGGAGGCGTTCTGCCAGCACCTGCTCGAGACCCGCGACCGGCTCGACATCATCATCAACAACGCCTGTCAGACGGTGCGTCGCCCGCCCGATTTCTACCGGCACATGATGGCAGCGGAGGAGGCGGCGCTCGACGAGATGCCGGCGCCGGTCCACGAGTTGCTCGGCGCGTACGAGGGGCTCCGCCGCAGCGAGATGCTCCACACCGGCGAGGTGGAGTTGGCCGCGTCGAACGCACCGACGCGGACACCGGTGGGCCTGGTGCGGGCCGCAGCGTTGTCGCAGGCCGAGCTGCTGCCCGACGACACCCCACGACAGGACCTGTTCCCCGGGGGGCACCTCGACCAGGACCTCCAGCAGGTGGATCTCCGTGAGCGGAACTCGTGGCGGCTCCGACTCCACGAGGTGTCGTCGGTCGAGCTGCTCGAGACGCAGCTGGTGAACGCCACCGCGCCGTTCGTGCTCAACGCCCGGCTCAAGCCGCTCATGCTCCGCTCACCCGAGCCGGCCACCCACATCGTGAACGTGTCGGCGGTCGAGGGGCAGTTCTACCGACGTCTCAAGACCACCCGGCACCCGCACACCAACATGGCCAAGGCGGCGCTGAACATGATGACGCGCACCTCGGCCGCCGACTACCACGCCGACGGAATCCACATGAACAGCGTCGACACCGGCTGGGTGAGCGACGAAGACCCGGCGCACATCGCCGAGCGCAAGACCGCCGAGCAGCACTTCCATCCGCCGCTCGACATCGTCGACGGGGCCGCCCGCATCGTCGACCCGATCATCGACGGGGTGAACACCGGCACCCACCTGTGGGGCCAGTTCCTGAAGGACTACCGACCCACGGACTGGTGAGGCCGAACGCCGCGACGGCGGTCAGGCGGAGGTGGCCACCTGCTTGGCCCAGCGGTAGTCGGCCTTGCCGCTCGGGGAACGCACGATCTCGTCGACCCAGACGATGGCCTTGGGCAGCTTGTAGCGGGCGATGTGGCGCTCGGCCTCGGCCAACACGCCGGCCTCGTCCACGTCGTAGCCGTCACGCTTGCGGATCACGGCGATCACCTCACTGCCCCAGCGCTCGCTCGGCCGGCCGGCCACCACGCAGTCGTACACGCCCTCATGGGCCTTGATGGCGGCCTCGACCTCCTCGGCGAAGATCTTCTCTCCGCCCGAGTTGATGGTGACCGAGTCGCGACCGTGCAGTTCGATCACGTTGTCGGCACGTAGCCGGGCGCGATCGCCCGGCACGGCGTAGCGCACACCATCGATCACCGGATAGGTGCGAGCCGTCTTGTCGGGGTCGCCCAGGTAGCCGAGCGCGAGCCGTCCGCTCTTGGCGAGCCATCCGATCTCGGGGTCGCCCGGTTCGAGCACGGCGTCGAGGTCGGCCGACAGCACGTGGTTGCCCGGGGTGAGCTCGAAGGTGCCAGTGGTGGCCGCGCCGCCCGTCGACACGTGTGAGACCTGACCGCCCGCCTCCGACGAGCCGAGTCCGTCCACGATCATCAAGGTGGGCAGGTGCTGGAGGAACTCGTCTTTCAGGTTGGCCGACAGTGCTGCACCACCCGACAGCAGCACGGTGAGGCTCGACAGGTCGTACGAGCCGCGGTCGAGCTCATCGAGGAGCGGGCGGGCGAAGGCGTCGCCCACGATGAGGAGGAAGTTGAGTCGTTCACGCTCGATGAGGCCCCAGATGTCGGTCGGATCGAGGCGGTCGGGCACCGACTGCACGAACACGGTGCCGCCGCCCAGCCAGGTGCGAAAACTCATCCAGTGGCCGGCCCCGTGCATGAACGGGGGAGCGAGGAGCGCCCGCAAACCGGTGGTGGCCTCGGCGACGAAGTCGTCGACGGTGCGCGCCGTGGGTGAACCACCGAAGCACTCGATCATCGCGTCGGCGTTGCGCCACATCACACCCTTGGGCATCCCGGTGGTGCCACCCGTGTAGAGGATGTAGAGATCGTCGGGGCTCCAGGTCACGTCGGGTTTCTCGGGTGACGCAGCGGCGAGGGCGTCCTCGTACCAGACGGCGCCGGGCAGCAGTTCGTTGTGGGATTCGTCGGGAACCTGGAGGATCACGCGGAGGTGGGGCAGGTCGGGGAGCACCTCGGCCAGCGTCGGTGCGAACCGCGAGTGCACCACCACTGCGGTCGCACCCGAGTCGGTGAGCAGGTATCGCAGCTCCTCGGCCACGTAGCGGTAGTTCACGTTGAACGACGCCACCCTGGCCTTCAGCGCGCCGAGCATCGACTCGAGGTACTCGTTGCCGTTGTGCAGGTAGATCGCGAGGTGGTCCTGCCCCGACTCGTGGCCGGCGAGCTGGTCGCGCTCGACGTGGCAGCCGAGGCCGGCGCCGAGGAAGTGGTTCGCGAGGCGACGGGTCCGTTCGGTCACCTCGGCCCACGTCGAGCGACGATCGCGGAACACCAGACAGTCCTCGTCGGGTCGGCTCGCGGCGATGGCCTCGTGCACCTCGGCGAGGCTCAGCGATGGGGGAGTGCCGGTGTCGTTGCCGGTGTCATTGCCGGTGTCGATACCGCTGTCGGTCGGGCTCACTCCCAGGAACCTAGAGACACTGTGTCGGGGGTCACGAATCCTGACGACGAATCCTGACACCCGAGATCACGCGTCCGATCGTGCGGACGGGACGATTCGTGGGGGGTCGGTGTCGTACAGTCCGGCCATGACCGATCATGCTCCGCCCGTGGACGATGTCGTGTTCGGGGTCTTCATGCCCCAGGGCTGGAAGATGGAGTTGGCGGGCCTCCCCGACGCCACGGCCAAGTGGGACGCCGCCGTGGGGATCGCCGTGCGCGCCGAGGAACTGGGGTACGACTCGATCTGGGTGTACGACCACGTGCACAACGTGCCCCGCCCGGCCCACGAGGCCGTGTTCGAGTGCTGGACCACGATGGCGGCCGTCAGTCAGCTGACCTCGACGATCCGGCTCGGACAGATGGTGGGCTGCAACAGCTACCGGAACCCCGCCCTGCTCGCGAAGATCACGTCGACCGTCGACGTCATCTCGGGCGGCCGCCTCGACTGGGGCATCGGCGCGGGCTGGTACGAGAACGAGTACCGCAGCTACGGCTACGAGTACCCGAAACCGAAGGACCGGATCGGGATGCTCCGGGAATCGGTCGAGATCGTCCGGTCGATGTGGACCCAGCCCGAGACCACCTATTCAGGTGAGTACTACGAGGTGTCGCGGGCCAACTGCGACCCCAAGCCGCTCCAGGACCCGCACCCACCGATCTGGATCGGCGGGGGCGGCGAGCAGCTCACGTTGCGCGTGGTGGCGCGCCACGCCGACTGCTCGAACTTCGGCGGCCAGCCCGAGCAGTGGGCGCACAAGCGCGACGTGCTGCGAGGGCACTGCGCCGCCGTCGGTCGTGATCCCGACGAGATCCGGATGACGTGGTCACCCGAGGTGTTCATCCGCTCGACCGAGGCCGAGGTGGCAGCGGCAGGCAGCAAGAGCCTCAGCGGTGAGCCGGCCGAGAGCTGGCGTGCCGGGAACCTGGTCGGCACGCCGGAGCAGGTGGCGGAGAAGATCGGCGCGTACATGGATCTCGGGTGCCGCGGCTTCGTGCCGTGGTGTGCCGACTATCCCGACACCGAGACCCTGGAGCTGCTCGCCGGCGAGGTCATCCCCGCCTTCCGCTGATCCTGCGAACCGTCCGCGAGAATCGCCCGGATCCGCCCGGTCTGCACAGACAGTTCGGGATGTGCCCCTCGAACTGTCCGCGCGAATCGGCGGGATCCGCCTTCCCGGCACAGACAGTTCGGGGAGGGGGTCAGGCGTAGTAGCGGAAGATGACCTCGGCCACGCAGGAGGGCTTGGCTGCGCCCTCGACCTCGAACACGAACTCCATCATCACCTGGACGCCGCCGGCCACGTCGTCGACGCTGAGCAGCTTGGCGCCGAGGCGCAGCTTCGACCCGACCGGGACCGGCGACGGGAAGCGGATCTTGGCGGCGCCGTAGTTGACGCCCATCGAGATGCCCGAGACGGCGAAGATCTGTGGCGACAGCATCGGGCCGAGCGACAAGGTGAGGTAGCCGTGCGCGATCGGTCCGCCGAACGGACCCTCCTTGGCGCGCTCGACATCCACGTGGATCCACTGGTGGTCGCCCGTGGCGTCGGCGAAGGTGTTGACCTGCTCTTGGGTGACCTCGACGTAGTCGCTGTAACCGAGATGTTCGCCGACGAGGGTCTTCAGCTCGTCGATGCCGTTGATGAGTCGTGGTGCCATGGGGGCCAGCTTGCCAGGTCCGCCACGCTGCGGACGCCCCCGGGCGTGCTACGAATGCGGGCCATGGCCGATGTGCTGACCACGTATGCCCAGGCGCAACCCGACAAGCTCGCCGTGATCGACGACCGACGTGGCGGCGACGTGCGTCGCGTCACCTACGCCGAGTTGGAAGAGCAGGCCAACCGGCTCGCCAACGTACTGCTCGAGATGGGGGTGCGGCCGAACACCAAGGTGGTGTGGTGCGGACAGAACTCGACGGGTGTGGTCGCCCTCGTGAACGCGGCGCGCAAGATCGGTGCCACGGCCGTACCGCTCAACTACCGGCTGTCGGACGAGGAGGCCGCGTACGTGACCGACCACAGCGACGCCGAGATCGTCTACGTCGATGCCGAGTTCGCTCCGCTGTTCGAGCGCATCCGCTCCGGGATCCCGAAGGTGTCGACCATCCTGGTGTTCGACGGCCAGGCCCCCCCTGCGATGGCGTCGTGCGACGAGCTCATGGCCGTGGCGCCCGCCACCGTTCCCGAGGTGCCGACCGCCATGGAGGAGTCGGCCACGATGATCTACACCTCGGGCACCACCGGCAAGCCGAAGGGAGCGCTCAGGCGCGGCGCGGGTGACCCGAACCAGGTGGCCGGTCTGCTGCAGCACATCGGCTACTCACCCGACGACGTGTACCTCACCACCGGACCGCTCTACCACTCGGGTCCCGGAGGCTTCATGGGCATCGCGATGGCGCTCGGCCAGACCGTGGTGTTGCAGCGCAAGTTCGACCCGGAGGATTGGCTGCGACTCCTCGAGACGTACCGCTGCACGTCCACGTTCTCGGCGCCCACTCCGATCCGCATGATCACCAACCTGCCCCAGGAGATCAAGGATCGCCACGACCGCTCGTCGATGCGGGTGATGATCGCCAACGCCGCGCCGTGGAGCTTCGCGCTCAAGCAGCAGTACGTGGCCGACTTCCCGGCCGACTCGCTGTTCGAGGTGTACGGCTCGACCGAGTTGGGGGTGAACACCGTGCTCCGACCCGAGGATCAGCTCCGCAAGCCGGGCTCGTGCGGCAGAGAGGCACCGATGGTCGAGATCCGGCTGTACGACGTCGACGGCAGCATCGTGACCGGTACGGGTCCGGACGCCACGGGGGAGTTGTACGTGCGCAGCCCGTCGGTGTTCGCCGACTACTACAAGCAGCACGACAAGTTCGAGGAGGACCACCGCGACGGCTTCCAGACGGTGGGCGACATCGCCTACCGCGACGACGAGGGCTTCTTGTACATCTGTGACCGGAAGAAGGACATGATCATCTCGGGCGGGATGAACATCTACCCGGCCGAGATCGAGGCGGCGCTCGAGGCGCATCCCGAGATCGTCGAGGCGGCGGTGTTCGGCATCCCGTCCGACGACTGGGGAGAGACGGTGCACGCCGTGGTCGTGAGGCATGCCGGGAGCGGGCTCGACGAGGCCGGGGTGACCGATCACGCCCGGGCGCACCTGGCCGGGTACAAGGTGCCGCGATCGATCGCATGGCTCGATGAGCTTCCGAAGACCGGATCGGGCAAGATCCTCAAACGCGAGCTCCGCCAGCCCTACTGGGCCGACCACGGCAGCAACGTCTGACATGCTCGACGACGCTGACGCCCCGGACGAGCAGGCTGCCGACGCGGTCGACGAGAGCGAACACCGGTCGGGGTTCGTGGCGTTCGTCGGGCGACCGAACGTGGGCAAGTCGTCGCTGGTCAACGCGATCTGCGGTCGCAAGATCAGCATCGTGTCCGACAAGCCCCAGACCACTCGCCACCGCATCATGGGCGTGCTGACCAGGCCCCGGGCCCAGATCGTGTTCGTCGACACGCCCGGGCTCCACAAGGCGGTCACCGCGTTGGGCGAGCGGGTGAACGCCACCGCGCTCGACAGCACGGCCGACGTCGACGTGCAGTGCCTCGTGCTCGACGCCACCATGCCGTTCGGCTCCGGCGACCGGTGGGTGGCCGATCGGCTCGACATCGCGAACGCCGTCGTGATCGTGAACAAGACCGATATCGCCACCCCGGATCAGGTGATGGTGATGCTGGGGGCCGCCGGGGCGCTCGACGCCGAGGCCTACTTCCCCGTCTCGGCGAAGACCGGCGACGGCGTCGGGGCGCTGGTGGACCACCTCACCGCCCGGCTGCCGGCGGGGCCGAAGTACTTCCCCGACGACGAGGTGAGTGATCTCCCCGAGGAGCTGTGGGTGGCCGAGTTGGTGCGCGAACAACTGCTCGCGGTGACCAGGGACGAGCTGCCCTACTCGATCGCCACCCGGGTGGTCGAGTGGGAGTGGCCGCGGATCCGGGTCGACATCCTCGTCGAGCGCGACAGCCAGAAGGGGATGGTGATCGGCAAGGGTGGAGCCATCCTCAAAGAGGCTGGTCAGCGAGTGCGGGCGCAACTCCCCGAGGGTGTGTACCTGGAGCTCCGGGTCAAGGTCGACAAGAACTGGCAGCACCGGCCCGATCGGGTCGAGCGCCTGGGCTACTGATCGGGATCGATCTCGTCGTCGTCCGGCGGGTCGGCGTCGGGCCCGCTGTCGTCCGGCTCGCTCGTGGGTGGCCCGTCGGGTTCGGTCGTGGAGGACGAGGTGGTGGTGGGGCGCACGGGCGGCGAGGTCGTGGCGGTCGGGGGCGCCGCCGTGCTGGTGGTGGGCGCGTTGGGGCCGGTGAGCAGCACGGCGAACATCGCGTACGAGAGTGGTTCGCCGGGCTCGCTCAGGGTGAGCGTGGGCGGGACCGGGATCGCGAGGGGTTCGCCGTCGAGGGTGAAGCGCACCTGGCCGACCCCGGGCAGGCGGGCCATGGTGAGGACGAGTTGGGCGACAGCGAGGTCCTGATCGCGCCGCGACATCCGGTTGAGCGTCGACGGCCGCAGATCGATGGTGGCGGTGCCGTCGACGTTCTCGAAACCGGTCGTGAGGTTGGGTCGCAACGCGGTGCGGAGCCCCACGCTGCTCTGGTCGGCCGGTGGCCCCTCCTCGAGTTGCGCGAGCACCTGTAGCGGTTCGATCGGGAACGAGAGTTGGAGCGTCTGACGCTGGAGCTGTGCGAGCCCGATCACGAAGTAGATCTCGACCGGGGCGGTCTGTACCGGCGAGGTGACGGTGGTGGGCGGGATGGTCGTCTCGGTGGGCTCGGTCGGCAGCGTGGTGGTGGTGGTCGTGGTGGTGGTCGTGGTGGTCTGATCGAGGCCGAACGGGATCTCGTCGGACGCAATGAATTCGAGCGACTCGTCGCTGGTGAGTGAACAGGCGACCATGCCGAGCGGTGCGAACACGGCGAGCACCACCGTGGCGATGGCGGCGAGGCCGCGTCGGCGTGTGCGGCCACGGCCGCCGGATGATCGTTCGGCGTCGAGGGGTCGGCGGGTGCTCGGGCTCATCGGGGTGCCTCCACGGGGAATTGGACCACGAAACGGGCGCCACCGCCGGGTCGGTCCTCCACCCAGGCATCGCCCCCCACGGCGTGGGCGTGCTCGGCCACCAGTGCGAGGCCGAGGCCGGTGCCGATGCGGTGCCGGGCGGCGCTGCCCCGGGCGAAGCGTTCGAAGATCCGTTGGCGCTCACTGGCCGCGACACCCGGCCCGCCGTCCTCCACGACCATCAGCACCGTGCCGCGGGAGCCCGGTTCGAGTGCGATCCGGATCGCACCACCCCCGTGGTTCTCGGCGTTCTCGAGCAGGTTCCCCAGGATCCGTTCGAATCGCAGCTTGTCGAGCCACGCGTCGCGGGAGGCGCGATGGTGGATCTCGACGGGCAGCTCGCGGGCGCCGAACGCGTGTGCCACGCGCTCGCAGAGATCGGGGAGGTCGACGATCTCACCGTGCACCTCGGTCGCGCCGGCATCGATGCGGGCGAGTTCGAGCAGGTCGATCACCATGTCGTCGAAACGGCGGACCTGGCTCACCACCACGTCGAGTGCCTGTTGGGTGCGCTCGGGGAGATCGTCACGGCGGGCGTCGAGCACCTCGACCGCCGCCGTGAGGGCAGTGATCGGGGAGCGCAGTTCGTGGCTGACATCGGACGCGAACCGAGCCTCGCGCTCGATACGGGTCTGCACGGCGTCGGCCATCTCGTTGAATGATCCGGCCAGTCGGTCGAGGTCGGGATCCTGCGCCGGTTCGAGGCGTGCCCCGAGTGCACCGGAGGCGATGTCGCCGGCTGCGTCGGCAACCCGGCTCAGCGGTCGCAGCAGACGTCGGCTCGACGACCAGCCGTAGAACGTGGCGAACAGCGTGGTCACGCCGGCCCCCACCAGCAGCGCCGTGAGGACGAGGCGGAGCGTGCTCTCGGTGTCCGACAGGGGGAACGCCTCGAAGTAGGCGGTGTCGAAGGCGGCGATGTGGACACCCACACCCAGGTAGGGGTCGCCGGCGAGGTCGAAGCGCTGCTGCGCCGATCGGCCGTCGGTGACTGCTGTGCGCAGTTGCACCGGGAACTGCTCGAGACCGAATCCGAGTCGGGTCTGCAGACGCGGTTCGGTGAGCGCGGCGAAGCCGTCGGCCTCGACCGGGAGTCGTCGCATCACGTCGGACAGTTCGGTGGCGTCGGGGTAGGCGAGCTGGATGTCGCGGGCGTTGGTGAAGCTCTGGAACTGTGCCGCGGTGGAGCGCTGCTCGATGAGCGAGTTGCGCGCGATCAGGTACGTCAGCACGGTGAGGCTCACGCCGGCCAGCAACGCGACGATGCCGAACGACAGTGTGACCCGGGTGCTGAGACGGAGTGATCGGCGGGTGGCCACGCCCGTAGTGTTACCCGATCGTCCACCGTGCACGTGGGTCAGCCCTCCACCGGCCCCCCGATCCGCATCGTCGACCACGAGGTCGTGCCGGATCCCGGAGGGGAGAGTTCACCGCTGCCGGTGAGGCGCCAGGGGGAGGAAGGCACCCCACCGGGGCAGCGTGAACAGTCATCATCATGTTGGTGGCATGTGACAGGACGCTGCGCGCTCTGTGCGATTTGTGTAACAAACCGCGCGGACTCGACCGCGGTCGGTAGCGGTCAGCCGACGCCTGCACGATGTTCGGTGGTGCCGGGTCGGGTGGTGCACAATGGGCGGGCCGTGTACTCCCTGCTGTTCATCGAAGACGACGATGCGATCCGACTGGCCCTGTCGCTCGCCCTCGAGGACGAGGGTTACGACGTGCGCGAGGCCCCCGACGGAATGTCGGGACTGGCGGCGTTCGAGGCCCGTGAGGCCGATCTGGTGCTCCTCGATCTCCGGCTCCCCGACATGTCGGGGTTCGACGTCTGCCGCGCACTGCGGGCCAAGAGCATCGTGCCGATCATCATCATCACGGCCCAGACCGACACCTACGACATGGTGGCGGGCCTCGAGGCGGGTGCCGACGACTACGTGACCAAACCCGTGGTGCCGAAGCAGCTCGCCGCCCGCATCCGCGCGCTGATGCGTCGTGTCGCCCTGCAGGAGAGCACGACGGTGCCGCGGGCCACCAAGTTCCGCGACATCGAGTTGCGGCGCGAGCAGGGCATCGTGCTCAAGAACGACCGCGAGCTCAACCTCACCAAGACCGAGTTCCGTCTGATGTGCGAGTTCGCCGATCACGCGGGCGCCGTGCTGTCGCGCGACCAACTGCTCGAGCGGGTGTGGGGGTACGAGTACCTGGGGGATTCGCGCCTCGTCGACGCCCACGTACGCCGTCTGCGCGTGAAGGTCGAAGATCACCCCGACGATCCGAAGCTGATCGTGACCGCTCGAGGTATCGGCTACCGCCTGGTGCCCTGAGCCGACGTCACCACTGCCGCGACGTGTGACCTCAGGACGCAGGGATCCGCACGCTCACGTCACGGTTCCGGGGACCGCACGTGAGCGGAGATACTCGCCGAGGCCCTTCGCCTGGGCGTCGAAGGCGGTGGACGACGCCACGCCCTCGCCGAGGTAGCCCACGATCACGAAGTTGACGGCGCGCAGGTTCGCGAACTCGTGACGGTGCACCGCGAGATCTCGGGCCTCGGGGATCAACTCGCGGAGCCGGTCGGGGGTCAGCTCGCTCCGCAACCAGGCGTAGTGGGCGTCGTCGGTGGCCCACACACCCACGTTGGCGTTGCCGCCCTTGTCGCCCGAGCGGGCGCCGAACCAACGACCGAGAGGTTCCCCAGGGGGGAGTTCGGCCGGTGCGACGTCGGGTGCCGGGGGTACCTCGATCGGCGGGTGGACCGTGTCGGACGGTGCCGGGTCGATGTGGATCCGGCGACCGTCGTCGAGCACGACCGTGTGATCGACTTCGGTGGCGTCGACCAGCGCCGGCCAGTAGACACCGAACGACTGGGCGGGCCCCGGCGCCGAGGTGGCGAAGAACCCGGGGTAGTTGGCGAGCGCGAGCTCGACCGCGGCAGACGAGAAGGCGCGGCCGACAGCACGCTCGTCG
This sequence comes from Ilumatobacter sp., assembly GCA_007693335.1. GTDB lineage: Bacteria > Actinomycetota > Acidimicrobiia > Acidimicrobiales > Ilumatobacteraceae > SKSP01. The sequence continues at coordinate 95,727 of REDU01000159.1, forward strand.
TTCGACTTCACGGTCACGTGCAGTCGTCCGCTGGCCGACTCCTGGCCGTCGGTGGCCCCGGGTGGCGCCGGTACGAACCGGAGGTCGGTGGTGACGCCCAGCTCGGTGAGCAGGGCCTCGCCACCCATGGCGTCGAGCAGCGCTCGACCGACCCAGTCGGCCTTGGCCTGCTGGTCGAGGCCGGTGAGCACGAACGACATGCGGTTACGGAAGCCACCGTCGAGGTTGATGCAGACCTTGGTGGTGGGCGGCGGCGCCTCGCCGCGGACGTCGCTGACCCGCACCCGGTCGGGACCCTCCTGGGTCAGCCGGATCGTGTCGAAACGGGCCACCACATCGGGGTTCGCGTAGGCGGGCGCGCCGATCTCGTACAGCAGCTGCGCCGTGACCGTGCCGACCGAGACCAGGCCACCCGTGTCGGGGTGCTTCGTGATGATGCTCGATCCGTCGGCGTCGATCTCGGCGATGGGGAACCCCAGCGGGCGATCGAGGTCGGGCAGCTCGGAGAAGAACGCGTAGTTCCCGCCGGTGGTCTGGGCCCCGCACTCGATGATGTGTCCGGCTGACACCGCTCCGGCCAGCTGATCGAGGTCGGAGGGCGACCAGTCCCACCACCAGGCGGCCGGACCGAGCACGACGGCCGCGTCGGTCACCCGACCTGTCACCACGACGTCGGCGCCGTGGGTGAGCGCACGGGCGATACCCCATCCACCGAGGTAGGCGTTGGCCGAGACGGGGTCATCGGTGAGTGGCTGGCCGGTGTCGAGGTGGTCGAGCTGGGGTCGTAGGCCGTCGATGCGGTCCATGAGATCGTCGCCTTCGACGTGCGCCACGCTGACGGAGACGCCGAGACGTTCAGCGATCTCCCGGACCTTCGACGCGCAGCCGGCCGGGTTCAGCCCCCCTGCGTTCGTCACCACCTTGATGCCCCGGTCGGTGCAGGTGCCCAGCACCTGCTCCATCTGGGTGAGGAACGTGGAGGCATAGCCGGCGTCCGCGTTGCGAGCACGCTGCTTCCAGAGGATGAGCATCGTGAGCTCGGCCAACCAGTCGCCGGTGAGCACGTCGATCGGGCCACCCTCGACCATCTCGCGAGCTGCGCTGAGGCGATCACCGAAGAACCCCGAGCAGTTCGCCACCTTCACCGGGCGTGTCCCGCGCTCGCCGGTCACGTGGCGCCCCCGTGCTCGTCGCCCGTGTCGTCGCCCGTGTCGTCGATCGTGAGCAGCACCTGGCCGCTGTCGACCTGCTCGCCGGCCGCCACGAGGATCTCGGCCACGATGCCGTCAGCGGGGGCGTGCACCTGGTGCTCCATCTTCATCGCTTCGAGCGCGACCAGCGGTTGACCGGCTGCGACGTGATCGCCCACGCTCACGTGGAGCCTGACGATCGCGCCGGGCATCGGTGCCACGAGTGAGCCGGCCGCCAGGGTGCTGCCCGGGAGGGGGAAGCGCTCCATCTCGTGCAGGGTGACGGAGCCACCGGGACCGTCCACGTACACCGTGGCGCCGCCGGTTCCTCGTCCACCTGCCGTGGATGACACGACGTGCACCTCGAGTACGTGCCGGACGCCGTCGACCACCACGGTCACCCGCTCCCGAGCGTGGGCCGGTGACGGCGCGGCACGGTCGACGTGGAGGTCGACGTCCACGTCCACGTCCACGTCGACGCCCACGTCGACCTCGGCCGCCACCGGTTCGTGGTCGATGGTGAACGACCGGTTGCGCCCCAGGTGGTAGCCCACGCGGTGCTGCGAGCCGTGTTCGGCACCGCCCACGGCGAGTTCGACGAACTGCTCGACCGCCGGATTGCTCCGCCATCCCGACGGCACACCCGGGAGCGTCGTGGCGGCCCGTCGGTTGCGAGCCTGCAGCGTCAGGGCGGCGGCGAGCAGCGGCACGGTGGGTGCGGTGTCGGAGCCGGGTGGGGTGGTGCACGGATGCTCGTCGAGGAACTCGGTGTGCAGGCGACCGGCCACGAACTCCGGATGGGCGAGGATGCGTCGGAGTTGGGCGATGTTCGTGGTGGGACCGTGCACGCGTGCGTCGCGCAGGGCGCCGGCGAGTCGTCGGATCGCGTCGTCGCGGGTGGTGCCATGAGCGATCACCTTGGCCACCATCGAGTCGTAGAACGGCGAGATCACCGATCCGGCGTCGATGCCCGTGTCGACCCGCACCTGCTCACCCAGTTCGACGGCGTGGAACGTGCCGGTCGAAGGCCGGTAGTCGGCGTCGGGGTCTTCGGCGGTGAGCCGGACCTCGATCGCGTGGCCGAGGAGGGGTGGGTCGACGGCCTCGGGCGGGAGGGGTCGTCCCTCTGCCACGGAGATCTGCAACTCCACCAGGTCGAGCCCGGTGACGGCCTCGGTCACGGGGTGCTCGACCTGGAGGCGGGTGTTCATCTCCAGGAAGGCGAACCCGCCGTCGGCGTCGAGCAGGAACTCGACCGTCCCCGCGCCTTCGTACCCCACGCGCTCGGCCGCGGCCACGGCGGCAGCACACATCCGGGCGCGGAGGGCGGGATCGACGGCCGGTGACGGTGCCTCCTCGACGATCTTCTGGTGGCGACGCTGGATCGAGCACTCGCGCTCGTGCAGGGCCACCGTGGTCCCGTGCGTGTCGGCCAGCACCTGCACCTCCACGTGCCGGCCACGCTCGACGTACCGCTCGCAGAACACGGTGCCGTCGCCGAACGCCGACTGTGCCTCGCGCTCGGCGTCGGCCCGGGCCTGCTCCAGCTCCGGTGCGGTCCGTACGAGGCGCATACCGCGGCCGCCCCCGCCTGCCGACGCCTTGACGAGCATCGGGAATCCGATCTCGTCGAGTGACTCCACCGAGCTGTCGGGCAGCACGGGTACGCCCGCCTCACGCATCAGGGCCTTGGCCCTCACCTTCGAGCCCATGGCGTCGATGGCGGAGGCCGGCGGGCCGATCCAGACCAATCCGGCCTCGATCACGGCATCGGCGAACGCGGCGTTCTCGGCCAGGAAGCCGTATCCGGGGTGCACGGCGTCGGCACCGCTGCGACGGGCGGCGTCGATCAGCAGATCGATCCTCAAGTAGGTGTCGGCCGGCGCGTCGCCGATCAGGTGCACCGCGATGTCGCACGAGCGGACGTGCAACGCGGTGGCGTCGGCATCGCTGTGGACCGCCACCGTGCGAATGCCCAAACGCCGACAGGTCCGGGCGATCCGGCACGCGATCTCGCCACGGTTCGCGATGAGCATCGTCTGGATCATCGCGGTGCCCCCACGTCGGCGACGGTAGCCGACCGACCGCGTGCCGATCCCCACCCGGAGGGCGATCTGGCGGCCGCGGCGGGCGGTCCCGCGTTACCCTGGTCGGGCGATGACACGCAGAGCCCCCGCCGCGCGCCAGATGCCTGCCGCCGACCGCGTCCGCGAGAAGCGTCTCGCGCTCGTCGTGGTTGCGGCCACCGTGGTCGGCCTGCTGGTGGTGGCCGTGGCGGGTGGTGGTCAGGCCGACGAGACCGCGTCGGGGCTCGACACGCAGTCCCCCGGTGCTCAGCCGGCCGAGTCCGGGAGGGCGGACGCCGATGTGGCGCCCGGAGCGGGCTCCGCCCCCGCCGACGCCGAATCCGAATCCGCCGACGCACTCGCGCTGTCGGCCGCTGACGCGGTCGAGGCCGATCAGGTCGATCAGGTCGATCTCGTCGATCTGGTCGAACCCGAGCCCGGCGACGTCGGCGACGACTGCCGCTTCGAGGGCAGCTCGGTCCGCTTGGGCGACGCTGGTCATGACGTCACGTGTCTCCAGCAGGCGCTGATCGGCGCCGGCGTCCTCTC
>REDU01000071.1 GCA_007693335.1 Ilumatobacter sp.
GCTGCTTCTGGCCGGTCGAGATGTTGTCGCCCTCGTCGTCGATGATCGTGTCGTATCCCTCGGGGAGTGAGTGCACGAACCGGTCGACGAAGGTGGCGCGGGCGGCTTCGAGGATCTGCTCCTCGGTGGCGTCGGGGTTGCCATAGGCCAGGTTCTCGCGGATCGTGCCGCCGAAGAGCCAGGTGTCCTGCAGCACCATCCCGATGTCCGAGCGCAGTTCGTGGCGCGGCATCGTGGCGATGTCGCGCCCGTCGAGCACGATGCTGCCACCGTCCAGCTCGTAGAAGCGCATGATGAGGTTGACGATGGTGGTCTTGCCGGCGCCCGTCGGCCCCACGATGGCGATGGTCTGCCCCGGCTCGGCCACGAGGTCGAGCCCGGTGATCAGCTCGGTGTCGGGTGAGTACGAGAAATGGACATCGCGGAACTCCACGCGGCCGCGCACCCGTGTGGCGTCGGGCATGTCGGTGGGTTCTGGCGACATCTCGGGGGCGTCGAGCAGCTCGAGCACCCGTTCGAGTGATGCGATGCCCGACTGGAACGTGGCGGCCATCGACGCCAGGTGGGTGAGGGGTTGGGCGAACTGGCGGGCGTACTGGATGAGCGCCTGCATGTCGCCGATGCTGATCGCCCCGCTCGAGATCCGCAGTCCGCCGACCACGGCGATGAGCACGAACTGGATGTTGCCCATGAAGAGCATCATCGGTTGGATCAGACCGGAGATGAACTGGGCACGGAAGCTCGCCTCGAAGAGCTCGTCGTTGTCGTGACCGAAGCGTTCCTCGACCTGCTGCTGACGCCCGAAGCTCTTCACGACTGCGTGACCGGTGAACACCTCCTCGGCCTGGGCGTTGACGCTGCCGGTGGAGCGCCACTGTGACAAGAAGCGTGGTCGGGCCTTCGCGGCGATCACCTTCATCAGCCAGATCGACACGGGCGCGGTCGAGAGCGTGACCGCGGCCAACAGTGGAGAGATCGTGAACATCATCACGGCCACGCCGATGAGCGTGAGCAGGGAGGTCAGGATCTGGCTGACCGTCTGCTGCAGGCTCTGGGCGAGGTTGTCGATGTCGTTGGTGACGCGGCTCAGCAGATCGCCACGCGAGCTGGTGTCGATGTAGCGGAGGGGGAGACGGTGCAGCTTGCGCTCGACCGACTCGCGCAGCGCGTACATCGAGCGTTGCACCACGCCGGCGAGGATGTAGGCCTGCGAGGCCGCCAGTGCCCACGAGCCGACGTAGAGCACGCCCACCAGCAGCAGCGTGCGGTTCAGCGCACCGAAGTCGATGCCGTCGTCGCTGCCGATGCCGGTGACGATGATGTCGGTGGCGCGGCCGAGCAGCAGTGGCCCGAGCACCACGAGCACCACGCTGGCGACGGTGAGGGCGAGTACGCCCACGAGCCGTCGGGTCTCGGTGCCGAGGATCTCGCCGAGCCGCTTCAGCGTGGGCCAGAACTCGTCACTGCGCTCCACGGGCATGCCGGCCCCACCACCCGGACCGAACGCGGCGCGGCGCGCCTCGGTCCCGGCGGTCGCGAGCAGCTCGCGGTCGTCGCCCGTCTGGCCGCCGGGCTCGTGGCTGTTCTCGCCGCTCACGCCACCGCCCCCTCGCCGTACTGCGACGCCACGATCTCCGCGTAGGTCGGGCAGGCGACGACGAGCTCGTCGTGGGTGCCCCGACCGACCACCTCGCCGTCCTCGAGCACGAGGATCTCGTCGGCATCGCGGATGGTGGCGATGCGTTGGGCGACGATGAGCGTGGCGGCGTTGCGGGTGCGGGGAGCCAGCGCGGCGCGGAGCCGGGCATCGGTGGCCAGGTCGAGCGCCGAGAACGAGTCGTCGAACACGTAGATCTCGGGTCGTACCGTGAGCGCCCGCGCGATCGCGAGGCGTTGGCGCTGGCCGCCCGACACGTTGGTGCCGCCCTGGTGGATCTCACCCTCGAGACCGTCGGGCATCGACTGCACGAACCCGGCGGCCTGGGCGATCTCGAGCGCCTCCCAGAGATCGCCGTCGGTCGCATCGGGGCGTCCGAAGCGGAGGTTCGAGGCGACGGTTCCCGAGAAGAGATACGACTTCTGCGGGACGTAGCCGACCCTGCCCCACAGCAGCTGGGGATCGAGGCGGCGCACGTCCACCCCGTCGACCAGCACCGTTCCGTCCGTGGGGTCGATCAGCCGAAGCACGAGGTTGACGAGGGTGGTCTTGCCCGCCCCCGTGCTGCCGATCACGCCGAGCGTCCGGCCGGCACCCACCGTGAACGAGACGTCGCGCAGTACCGGGTGCTCGGCACCGGGATAGCTGAAGCTGACGTCGCGGAACTCGACGGTGCCGCGATGGAGCACCTCGGTGATCGGATCGGCCGGAACGGTGACGGTCGAATCGGTGCGCAACACCTCGACGATCCGGTCGGCGGCCACACCGGCCCGTGGGATCATCGACACCATGAACGTGAGCATCACCACGGCCATGAGGATCTGGACCAGATAGGTCAGGTAGGCCACGAGCGAGCCGACCTGCATCTGGCCGCTCGCGATCCGATCGGCGCCCACGTAGAGCACGGCCAGGCTCGACATGTTCATGATGAGGCCGACGGTCGGGAACATGATCGACATCAGCCGACCGGCCCTGAGCGACACCGACGTGAGATCGGCGTTGGCTGCGGCGAACCGTCGGGTCTCGTGTGGCTCGCGGACGAAGGCCCTGACGACGCGGATGCCCGTGATCTGTTCGCGCAGCACTGCGTTCACGCGGTCGATGCGCTCCTGCATGAGCCGGAACGCCGGCACCATCTGCGAGATGACGATGCCGAGGATCACCACGGCAGCGGGGATCGCCACGGCCAGCACGACCGAGAGCCCGATGTCCTCCCGGATCGCCAGGACGAGACCGATCGACATCGTGAGCGGCGCGGCGATCATCATGGTCGTGGCGAGCACGATCAACATCTGCACCTGTTGCACGTCGTTCGTGATGCGGGTGATGAGCGACGGTGCGCCGAAGCTGCTGACCTCGCGTGCGGAGTAGCTGGTGACCTGGTGGAACAGGTCGCGCCGGAGATCGCGACCGAATCCCATCGCCGCGCGGGCGCCGAACCACACTGCCGCGGCGGCGAACACGATCTGCACCATGGTGAAGGCGAGCATCACGCCACCGGTGCGCCAGATGTGACCGGTGTCGCCCACCAACACGCCATCGTCGATCAGGCTCGCATTGAGGCCGGGCAGCATGAGCGTGGCGAACGTCTGCACGGCCTGGAGGGCCACGACCACCAGCAGCATCGAGCGGAAGGGCCCGAGATGGGTCCGGATGAGCGTGCGCAGGCTCATGGGCCAGTGGTGCGCTCGTGACGACCGACCCCGTTCAGGAACACCTCGACGATGCGATCGGCCCCGACCGCCTGCGCTGTCAGCAGCGGATGGGTGAGCGAGAGTGTGAGGGCGCGGAGCAGGCGAGCGGCTTCAGCGGGGTCGGCGGTGATCCGGTCGTGGTGTCGCATCAGCACGGCGGTGAGCGCGGGGCTCGGAGGGAGCGGGCGCTCGTGTCGCTGATGGCTGCTCCCGATGCCCGAGATGAGGCGCCACACATCGACGATGCGGTGCTGGATGAGCTCGGTGGCGGCCGTGAGCTGGTCCACGAACGGCTGGTTGTGATCGATGGCTTCGACGGCACGCTCGAAGGGTTCTTGTTCGAGGGCCGAGTCGAGTGCGGCGGCGAGCAGATCGTCCTTGCTGCCGAACACGTTGAAGATCGTCCCCTCGGACACCCCGGCGGCGTCCGCCAGCTCCTGGGAGGTGACCGCCTGGCCCCGCTCTATCAGCAGCGGCAGCACACTGCGCACGATCGCAGCCCGCCGCTCGGCCGGGGGCAGTGGCGCAGCGCGCCCGCTGCTGGGAGGAGGTGGGGCCACCTCGCCAGCGTACCGAGATGAGTGAGCACACACTCAGTCGACCAGGTTGGCGAGTGAGATGCCTCTTGACGAGAGAGGTCTCTCGTGATTTGATCATCGCTCATGGGGATCCGTGAGGAACAGGTGGCGCTCACCCGTGAGCGCATCGTCGCGACGTTCCTCGACCTCGGGAGCACCGTCGACGCCGAGCCGGTCACGATGGCCGAGGTGGCCCGGGCGTCGGGCATCTCGCCCGCCACCGTGTATCGCCACTTCCCGAACCGTCAGGAACTCGTGACCGCGGCGGCCCATCGCGACACGACGCTCGGCATCGAGCGTGCCGACGGCCGGTACACGCTCGACGATCTGCGCGACCACCTCGTGGCCCTGTGGGCCCGGCTGGCGGCCAACCTCCCGGTCACACGCGAGGCGGCGATCTCGGCGGCCGGTCGCGAGCTGCGGCAGTCACGGTTCGAGTCGATCGCCGGGCTGTTCCGCCGGACGTTGACCGACGAAGGAGTCGACACCGGTGCCCCCGACGGGCAGCGACTCCTGAGCACGCTGGCACTGCTGATGAGCGTGCACACGTTCCTCGATCTCCACGACCGGCACGGGCTGTCGGTCGACGACGCGGTCGACACGGCCATGTGGGCGATCGAGCAGTTGCTCCGGGGTCAGGGCCTCGACCCCTCGACCCTGGTGTTCATCGACGAGACCGAGGGCCCGTTCGGGTCCGGACAGAACGGGGACCGAACATGACCGTGACCACGAACACGACCACGGCCACGACCAGCAACGGTGACGGGACCGATCCGGTGTGGGAGCCGCCCGGGCCGGGGAGCTGGGAGTTGCTGGCCGACCACTATCCGCGCCCCGTCACCGCGGTGATGCGGGGATGGCCGGCGGTGTGGAGCCGGGCATTCACCGACTCCCTCCACGAGCTCGATCTCCCGATCGACGCCGCCGAGATGGCGCTCGTGAACGACATCCCGTACGCCACGTTCCACAGCTCGGGTGGCGCCAACCCGCCACGCTGGCTGATGCACGTCCTGCTGCGAGTGGTCCCACAGCTGCGTCGGGCCGAGACGACGCTCGATCGGGTGATCACCGACCGGATCTGGCTCGCCCACGCCCGCCAGTGGTACGACGTCGACCGCCCGTCGATCGTGACCGACCAACGCGAGCTGACCCGGGTTGACCCCGATGCGCTCGGCAACGAGGCGTTGGCCGATCACCTGCGCCTGGTCGAGCGGCAGCTGTTCGAGCACGGGTACCGGCACATCGCGATGGGGATGCCCGATCTGCTGGCCATCGGGCTGTTCGTGACTGCGTGCAATGGCTGGGGCATCCCGAACGCCCAGGCGTTCGAACTGCTGGCGGGGTCGTCGCCGGCCTCGACCGGTCGGCACCCCGAGCTGCTGCGCCTCCGCGAGACGCTGGCCGGACAGCCGGCACCCACCTCGCTCGACCAGATCCGCTCCGTGAGCGACGCCGCCAGCACGGCGCTGGACGACTATCTCGAGATGTACGGCCATCGGGTGGTCGACGGTTACGACGTCGACTGCGCCACCCTGATCGAGCGTCCCGACCTCGTCGTCCGGCTCGTCACGGCAGCCGATCCGACCGATCCGCTGGCGGGGCGCGATCAGGCCACGGCGGCGGTCCGGGCACGGATCCCTGCTCGTCGACGTGACGACTTCGACCGGATGCTCGCGGACGCCCGCGATTCGTACGGGGTTCGCGACGACAACAACGGGATCCTCTTCGGGTGGGCGTGCGGCCTGATGCGACGGGCGATGCTGGCTGCCGGTCGGCGCGTGCTGACCGACGGCTCCCCAGCAGACACCGGTCTCGCCGTCGAGGCCACGGTCGCCGAGCTGATCGGCGCCCTCGCCGGGAGTGCCGCACCCGACGTCCGGGAGCTGCGTGCTCGCCGTGATCGTCGGCGGTCACGACCGTCGTCGCGGGCGCCGCGCACTCTCGGCCCGCCGGCATCGCCGTCCCCGACCAACTGGCCCGGTCGGCTCGGCGCCGTGATGCGCATCTTCGCGATGTACGAGGTGGCTCCCGATCGCGATCGACCGCTCCAGGGCATCGGCATCGGCCACCAGCCCTACACCGGTACGGCTCGCATCGTCCGCGGCGGCATCGACGGCGGCGAGTTCGAGCCGGGAGACGTGGTGGTGGCGCCGATGACATCGCCGTCGTACAACGTGATGCTGTCGCTGGCCGGCGCGGTCGTGACCGAGGAGGGTGGCCTGCTCAGCCACGCGGCGATGATGGCCCGTGAACTCGCGCTGCCGGCGGTGCTCAGCGTGGCCGGTGCGACCGAGTTGATCGCCGACGGCGCCACCGTGACCGTCGACCCGACCACCGGCACCATCACCGTGCACTGACCGCGCACACTCAGTCGGACGCCTCATCCTCCGCGGCGGCCTTCTCGGCTCGGGACTCGATGAAGAACGCGCCGAACGTGGCGGCCACGGAGGCGAACACCACGACCGCGTACACGCTGAGCACCACGGCGATCATCCGACCGAGCGCCGTCTCGGGTTCGAACACCTGGTTGCCGCTGATCGCGGCGTTCGAGGTCCACCAGAGGGCATCACCGAACGAACCCCGACGATCGGCACCCTCACCCTCGACCAGGTAGAGCAGCTGGGCGCCGGAGAACACGACCACGGCCGAGGTCACCATCAAGAAGGCGAGCCGTCCGTTGAACAGCGAGCGGGCGGTGCCGATCGTGCGGTACGACGAGCCGACCACCCGTGCCGCAGGGAGGACCCTGAGCACTCGTACCGCCCGGACGATCCGGAACACACGTAGGAAGGGGAGCGCGAGGAAGAAGATCGACGGCCACCGGCGACGGAGGAAGCGAGCCGGGTGCCCCGAGATGACCAGCTTGGCGAGGAACTCGACGATGAAGACGACCCAGATGACGTTGCCCAGCACGACCAATTGGCCGACGGGCTCCGGCGCCACCAACTCGTAGGTGACGACGCCCGCCCAGAGCACCGCCAGCACCGCCATCGGGATGTCGAGCCGCTCCTCGAGGACGACGGACAGGCGCTCCCGGTGCGAGAGATCGTCATCGGTGTCGGTGCTCGCCATGAGCTGGCTCCGGTCGGCGGGCGCGATCGACGGCGGGAGGGGCGCCCGCAGCCGTGCTACCCGGTGCCAGCGATCACCAAACCTCGACGCCTCGGGTGTTGCGAGGGTCGATGGTCGTCCGTGCGGTGATCGAGATGTCCGGCGGGGTGTCCGGCGAGGTGTCCGGCGAGGTGTCCGGCGAGATGAGCGCTGAGGTACCGGGCATCGTGGGCGGCGCCGTCGATGAGGGTGGACGCCCGGCGACGCATGAACGGCATCCCCATGAGGTACAGCCCGGGCACCTTCGTCACCCCGCCGTCGTGCGCCAGCCGCCCGGCCGCGTCGCGAACCGGCACATCGAGCCAGCCGAGTTCGGGTCGATACCCCGTCGCCCAGATCACGGTCCGGATCTCGCCGGTCGTCAGATCGAGGCCGAGCGGGGGATCGTCGTCCACGAGGGTCGGAGCCGGCCGCTCGGGCGGTGGGATCATGTCGTCGAAGCCTCTCTCGGAGGCCCACCCGTCGATCGCGTCGAGCATCCGCCCGAGCTTCAGGTCGGCGAGGGTGCACTGGTTGCTCAGCGATCCGGAGAACTGGGCCATGCCCTCGCGGATTCCGGCGACCCGTCCGACGGTGCGCACCCCGGCGCGTCTCAGCGAGTTCAGGTCGACCGTGTGACGCTCGGGCGAACCCACCAGCTGGAACGAGGGGAGCCGTCGGGCACGGCCCACGTCATCCATCTGGTCGTACCGCTCGCCGAGGATGCCGACGGCGTCGAGCCACCACATGATGTCCCGGCCGCGGTAGGTGCGTGGCGCTCGCACGTGGCCACCGACGGCCAGCGTCACGGCTCGGCCCGAGCGTCGGATCTCGTCGGCCAGTTGGATGCCGCTGGCACCCGCACCAGCGATGAGGACGTCACCAGGTTCGAGCTGGTCAGGGCTCCGGTAGTCCATGGGGGTCAACGAGTCGACTCCCGGCGGCAACCTCGCTGCGCACTCGGGCACGGCGGCCCGATTGCACGCACCGCTCGCGACCACCACCGTGCGGCACGACCACTCGCCCTGCGTGGTGGAGACCTCGAACCCGTCGTCGACCGTTCGTACCGACGTCACGGTGGTGTCGGTCTCGACCGGTGCGTCGACCGTGCGTGCGTAGGCGTCGAGGTGGTCGATCAGTTCGGCCATCGTCATGTAGCCGTCCGGGTCGTCACCGCCGTAGCGATGACCGGGCAGCCGACTCTGCCAGTTCGGGGTGAGCAGCCGGAGCGAGTCCCACCGCTCGGTTCGCCACGAGTTGGCGATCTCGCCACGCTCGAGCACGACGTGGTCGATCGACCGATCGGAGAGGCACCGGCTCATCGCGAGGCCGGCGTGACCGGCCCCGACGACGAGCGTGGTGACAGTGCGGGCGCCGCTGGTGTGCCGCACGACGGTCAACGCACCTCGACCGACACGTTGGTCGGGTTGGCGACCACGTCGAAGACGGCCGAGCGCTTCTGCGACTGTGCGACCAGCGCCTCGATGTCGGCGTCGCTCGCGTCCGCGTCGATCTCGTACGCCACGGCGATGCGGCTGAAGCCGTTGCGCACGTCGGGGTCGGCGCCGAGCACGCCGCGCACGTCGCTGTCGCCTTCGACCGTGGCGGTCACCGAGCGGAGCTGGATGTCGCGCTGTTGGGCGATCGCCGCGATGCCGCCGGTCAAGCAGCCCGCCAGCCCGGCCAATACGAGCTCGACCGGTGTGGCGCCGTTGTCCTCCGAGGCGAACACCTCGGGATGGTCGGTGTCGAAGGCGAACGTGGTGCGGTGATGCTGCTCCTCTCCCAGACCGAAGAAGTCGGTCGCGGTCGATCGGCTGTGCGTGCCGTTCACCCAGGTGTTGCGGACCCGCCAGCGAAAGGCGGCACCGGCGGGTTCGGCGGTGAGCATCTCGCGGGCCGAGCGAAGGAACTCGACGTCGACGCCGTTGTCGACGGCGTCGGTCTGCTGGTCGGTCGTGGTGGTGGACATTGGGGTGTGCCTCTCTGTGGGTGGTGGTTGGGTGGTGGGTGGTGGTGGTGGTGGGTCTGTGGCCGGTGGTGGTCGGTCGTCGTTCACGGACGGGCTTCGAGCACCATGAACGAGGGGGTTTCGGTGGCTCGGCGGAAGCGGGAGAAGCCGGCTGCCGTGACCACGCGGCGCAGCTCGCCCTCGCCGGCTTGTGCACCGAGCGATTCGCCGCCGTCCTGGGACAGCGCACTCGGGGTACAGACGAACGTCGAGACCGAGTAGAAGGTCCGGGCCCTGACACTGGGGACGAGGTCGTCGTCGGTCAGTGGTTCGGTGAACATCCAGGTGCCGTCGGGTGCCAGTGACTCACGGATGTGACGAGCGGCCCTGATCGGGTCGCCCCACTCGTGCAGCGCGTTGAACACGCACACGAGGTCGAAGTCGTGTCCACCGAAGTCGTCGGCGCCGGCCACCTCGAAGGTGACCCGGTCGCTGACACCTGCTTCGGCGGCGTTCGCCCGGGCGGCCTCGATCGATTCGGCGTGGTAGTCGTACCCGGCGAAGGTCGAGCCGGGATACGCCTGGGCGAGCAGGATCAACGGCGCCCCGTGGCCGCATCCGACGTCGGCCACGCGTGCGCCGGTCTCGAGCTTGTCGGCCACGTCCTCGAGCGCCGGTACCCAGTTGGCGACGAGGTTGGCCCGGTAGACCGGCTCGAAGAACCGTCGGGTCCCCTCGAACAGGTCGGTGTGGTGCTCGTGCCAGCTGATCGCGCCGTTGCCGAGGAACGCTTCACGTACCCGTTCGGTGTCCTTGTGACTGGAGCTGATGACGAGCGAACCGCTCGCCACGTAGGTCGGGCTCGACGGATCGGCCAGGCACGCCGCCTGCTCGGGCGTGAGCCAGTAGCTGCCGTTCTCGTGCTCGCAGTAGGCGCTCGCCACCTGAGCGTTGAGCCACTCGCCGACGAGGCGGGGCTGGCAGCCCGTCGCGGCGGCGAGTTGGCCGGCGGTCTGTGGGCCGTCGTCCGCGAGCGCTCGGTACAACCCGAGCTGATCGCCGATCACGACGGTGGCGGCATGAACGGTCGCCGCCTGGTCGGCGGCGAAGCGCTCCATGAACGCCCGCAGTGCGTCGGGGTCGACGGGAACCCGGTCGCGGCTGAGGACGGACGTGCGGTTCGTTTCGCTGTTCATCGTCATCTCCTGGTCGGCGGTCCTGATCGAGGTTCGATGACGTCCACCCTGCGGGAACGGGAGGCAGCGCCGCATCGGGCATCGTGTGCATTCACGCCCGGGGGCACATGGGTAGATCGACCCATGTGCCCCCGTTTGCCATACTCGATGGATGGAGGGGAACGACGCCCCCGCATTTCACGACCCGCCCCACGAGCGGCTCGACCGGGCCCGTGCCGCCTACCGGGAGTACCGATGGGACGAGGCGTACCGTCTGTTCCGGGCCGCCGCCGAACACGGACCGCTCGAGGCGATCGACCTCGCATCGCTCGCCGATGCGGCATGGTGGCTGGGTCGCACCGATGAGTCGCTGGAGTTGTCGGAGGAGGTCTACCGCCACCATCTGCACGGTTCGCACGTCCCCCAGGCGGCCCGGCTGGCGGTCGAGATCGGCTTCCTGTGGTTGCTGCGGGGGGAGCACACGCTGGGTTCCGGGTGGATCAACCGAGCAGCCCGTCTGCTCGAGGGGGCACCGGAGTCGGCTGCCCACGGCTACCTGGGCTACATCCAGGTCGAAGAACACCTGGGCGCAGGCCGGTACGAGGAGGCGATCGAGACCAGCCGTTGGATGCAGGGGCTGGCCGACCGCCATGACGATCCGACGCTGTGCGCGGTGGGGCTCGTCCTCCAAGGCGCCGCCGAGATCCGTCGTGGGCGTGTGGAGGCCGGCCTGCGGGTGATCGACGAGGCGATGCTGCCGATCCATGCGGGTGAGGTCAGCCCCAACTGGGCGGGCAACCTCTACTGCCACGTGATCGACCTGTGCTTCGATCTGATGGATTTCCGTCGAGCCCGGGAGTGGACCGACGCCACCGAACGGTGGTGCGATCAGCACAGCAATGCGGCGATGTTCGCCGGCATCTGTCGGGTGCACCGGGCCCAGCTGCTCCACATCGAAGGGAACTGGGAAGCTGCCGAGCGTCATGCCGCAGTCACGTGCCAAGAGCTCGCCGACATGAACGTCGGTGTCGTGGCCGAGGGCCATTACTGCATCGCCGAGTCACACCGGGTGCGCGCCGAGTACGAGCGTGCCGAGGAGGAGTACCGACGGTCGCACGAGCTCGGTCGTGACCCGCAGCCCGGCCTCGCGCTCCTGCGCCTCGCCCAGGGCGACGGAACGAGGGCGTCGGTCGGCCTCCGCAGTGCGCTGGCCGCTGTCGACAGCGACCTGCACCGGGTGCCGTTGCTCGCGGCACAGGTCGAGATCGCTGCCGCGTGCCACGACTCCACCGTCGCCGCCGATTCAGCGGCCGAGCTGGCGGCGATCGCCGACTCGTTCGCGAGCATCGGGCTGGTCGCCTCGGCCCGGCACGCCGAGGGGGTCGCCCGGCTCACCGCCGACGAGCACACCGAGGCCGTCGCGCCGCTGCGTCATGCCTGGCGCTGTTGGCACGAGCTCGACGCCCCGTACGACGCGGCCAGGACCCGGGTTCGGCTCGCCGAGGCCCTGGAGGCCACCGGCGACACCGAGACCGCCGAGCGCGAGTTGTCGACGGCTCGCAGTGTGTTCACCGAAATGGGCGCCGTGGAGGACCTGCGTGCCCTCGACCGACGGCACGGCGCCACCGGCGAGGCCGATCGGCTGCCGGGAGGGCTGACGGTCAGGGAGGTCGAGGTGCTCCGCTGCGTCTGTGCGGGGTGGACGAACCGCCAGATCGCGATCGAGCTGTCGATCAGCGAGAAGACCGTGGCCCGGCATCTCTCCAACATCTTCGTCAAGCTCGATGTCGCCTCGCGGACCGAGGCCGCCGTCTTCGCCTTCACGCACGGCCTCGTCGACCATCGGTAGCCGACCAGCTCCGGCCGTGTTCGGCCTGTCGTCGATACCGTAGAAGTGATGTGGCGTGAGCATGCGTGACCGACTCGATGCGTTCCAGCGGCGTCATCGATGGGCCGGGTTCCCGCTCGCCGTGGTGTACAAGTTCGGCGAGGACCAGGGCCCGTACCTGGCGGCGCTGATCACCTACTACGGGTTCCTGGCGCTCTTCCCGCTGTTCCTGCTGCTCGCCTCGGTCCTGGGGTTCGTGCTGCAGGACAACCCCGACCTCCAGGCGCGGATCCTCGACTCCACGCTCGGCCAGTTCCCGATCATCGGTGACCAGCTCGGCGATCCGCAGGGATTGCGGGGGAGCGCGGTGGCCGTGGTGATCGGTCTGCTGGTGGCGCTCTACGGCGCGTCGGGGGTGGCCCAGGCGATCCAGAACGCGATGAACGTCGCCTGGGCCGTGCCGCGGAACCGTCGTCCGAATCCGATCAAGGCCCGTCTCCGGAGTCTCGTGCTGATCTCGATGGCAGGCCTGGCCGTGCTCGCCACCACGGTGCTGACGGCGTTCGGTCGGAGCACGGGTGGGTTCGGTGTCGACACCGGCATGTGGCGCACCGTCGTCGTGGTCGCGATCTCGTTCGTGCTCAACGTGGTGGTCTTCCTGGGGGTGTTCCACATCAGCACCACCCATCCGACCACGTTGAAGGGGCTGCTGCCAGGAGCCATCACGTCATCGGTCGTGTGGCAGCTGCTGCAGCTGTTCGGCACGGCCTATGTCGGCAACGTGGTGCAGGGGGCGAGCGCCACGTACGGGGTGTTCGCCCTCGTGCTCGGGTTGCTGGCGTGGATCTTCTTGGCCGCGGTGGGCGTGGTGATGAGCGCCGAGATCAACGTGGTGCGGACCAAGCGGCTGTACCCGCGAGCGTTGATGACGCCGTTCACCGACAACGTCGATCTCACTCCGGCCGATCGTCACTTCTACTCCGATGTCGCGGCGGCGCAGATGTTCAAGGGGTTCTCGAGGGTCGAGGTGAGCTTCGAGGACGATGGTCAACAGGCGTCGGCCCGACGTCGCCGTCTGCTCGAGCAGGAGGATCCACCCGTCGAGGAGATGGACATCGAGCGCGACCCCGAGACGTGATCGGGCCGCGCACCCCCGACCCACTCGGCTGCATCGGGTTTCCCCGCGCTTGTCAGCGGCCGTGGATGACCGTGCGGTAGACCGCCACGTACTTCTCGACCATGGCCGACACGTCGAAGCGCTCGATGGTCGAGTTCCGGATGGCGGTCCGATCGAGTCTGGCGGCCGCATCGGTGGCACCGACCGCGCCGGCCACGTCGGTCACCAGGAATCCGGTCACCTGATCGTCGATGATCTCGGGCATCGAGCCCCGCGAGTACGCGATCACGGGGGTGCCGCACGCCATCGACTCGACCACGCTGTACCCGAAGGGTTCGTCGAAGTCGATCAGGTGCAGCAGCGCGTGGGCGCGACCCAGGACCTCGGCGCGGTGGGTGGTGTCGATCGGTCCGAGGTACCGGACGCGCTCGTCGTCGAGGTGCGGGGCGACCTGGTCGCGGAAGTAGTCCTCGTCCTGGACGATGCCGGCGATGTCGAGTCGGCGTCCGGTCCGGTGGGCAACGTCGATCGCATGGGCGGTGCCCTTGTCGGGATGGATCCGTCCGAAGTAGAGGAGGTGCTCCCCCGGATCTGCGTGGGTCGAGAACGCGCTGGTCTCGATCCCGTGGTGGACGGTGGCGGTGTAGTGCAATGCGGGATGGCGATCGGAGTCGCTGATGGCCACGTAGCTGGTCGTGGTGTCGTAGCGCTCGTAGACGGGCACGATGCGGGGGGACGAGAAGCCGTGGATCGTGGTCACGACCGGGGTGTCGACGAGACCGGAGTACGTGAGCGGGAGGAAGTCGAAGCCGTTGTGGATGATGTCGAACTCGCCGGCCCGTTCGAACACCGACGCGATGTGGAGGCACTCGGCCACCTTCGGGTCGATCGAGGGATCCTCCGACCATCCGGTGGCGGTGGTTCCGTGCAGCCGCGCCGCCGTCACCGAGTCGGCGGTGGCGAACAGCGTGACCTCGTGGCCCTCCGCCACGAGCCCTTCGGTGAGCAACGAGGCGAACTGCTCCCACGGTCCGTAGTGGCGCGGTGGTGTCCGCCAGGCGAGCGGTGCGATGACGGCGACGCGAAGGGCCTCGGTGCCGGAATCGTGTGGGGTGACGATGATGGGATCAGGGTACCGATGCACGGAGCTCCGACCCTGCCGGTACCATGACGACATCCTTCTTGGATGAGTGCGCCTCGCTTGGGCTGGACGGCCGTTTCGGGCTCTGTCGCCCTCCGCAGGCCCGTCGCCTCGACCGAGCCGACCTCAGGAGGGCACTGTGAACACCTCATTCGTTTCGACCATGTCGACCCAGCCGGATGCCGAGCTGACCTCGACCGTCCGATCGTTCGGCATGCTGTCGACGTTCCCGCCCACTCCCTGCGGGATCGCCACCTTCGCGGCAGCGTTGAGCGCCGGTCTCATCGCCCACGGCGCCGCCGTCGATGTGGTGCGCTGTGGCGCGACGTCGGGTCTCGAGGACCCGCTCGTGATGCAGCACCTCGGGGACGGGTCGCCAGCCCGGGTCGCTGCGTGCACCGAGGTGCTCAACGCCACCGATGTCGTGATCGTCCAGCACGAGTACGGCATCTACGACGGCGTCGACGGAGATTCCGTCCTGGGCCTGATGGCCGGGATCGTCGTGCCGATCGTGCTGATCGCCCACACGGTCGTGAACGAACCCACCCCCCACCAGCGATCAGTGCTCGAACGGGCGTGCGCGACCGCGGACGTCGTCGTGGTGATGACCGACGTCGCTCGACAGCGACTGGTCACCGGATTCGGCGTCGACGCCCACAAGGTGATCGTGATCCCGCACGGCGCCGCCACCCCTCTGGCGGCCATGAGCGTCGCAACCGGGACCAACCGTGACGACCGGCGACCGCGCCTGTTGACCTGGGGTCTGCTCGGTCCGGGCAAGGGCATCGAGTGGGCGATCGACGCGTTCGCGGAGCTCGACGATCTCGATCCGCGACCCACGTACGTGATCGCGGGCGCCACCCATCCGAAGGTCCGCGAGCATGCAGGCGAGGCCTATCGCGAGATGCTGGTGGACCGTGCCGAGCGGAGTGGCTCGGGCTCGAGCGTGAGCTTCGACGACTCGTACCGGAGTCTCGAGTCGCTGACCGAGCTGATCCGATCCGCCGATCTCGTGGTGTTGCCCTACGACTCCGCCGACCAGGTCACGTCCGGGGTGCTCGTCGACGCTGTCGCTGCTGGCCGCCCCGTGGTGTCGACTGCGTTCCCGCATGCTGTCGAATTGCTCGCGAGTGGTGCCGGCATCGTCGTGCCCCAGCGAGATCCCGCTGCGTTGGCAGCTGCGATCCGATCGGTGCTGACCGACGTCGAGCGGGCGCGGGCGATGGCGGCCGAGGCGCGCCGGTTGGCCCCAGATCTGTCGTGGGCAGCGGTGGCCGGACGCTACGACGCGTTGGGCGGCCGCCTCCTGGCCGAGCGTCGGGTCGAGGGGCCGGTGCCCTCGTGAGTAGGGGAGCGGGCTCCCCGCTGATGCCGGCACTGCGATCGCCGAGACTCCCTGCCTGGCGTCATGTGCTGGCGATGAGTGACGGCATCGGGATGTTCGAGCACGCCGACCTCGCTGCACCGCGGCTCGAACACGGGTACTGCACCGACGATGTCGCTCGGTTGCTGATCGCGATCGTGCGTGAGCCGGACCACGGCCGAGAGCTGAACGAGCTGGCACGGGTCTGCTTCCGGTTCCTGGCCGACTCGCAGGGGGCGACCGGTCGCACGCGCAACCGCCGGCGCGCCGGCGGCCGCTGGCACGGCCGGCGTGGTGTCGAGGACTGCTGGGGTCGGAGCACGTGGGCGTTCGGCAGCGCTGCCCGCTCTGCCCCCGACGAATGGATGCGGACCAGCGCCGTGGCGTACTTCGGTCACGCCGTCGGGCAACGATCGCCCCATCGCCGGGCGATGGCGTTCGCCGCGCTCGGCGCCGCCGAACTGCTCACCGTCCATCCCCGGCACGGTCGGGCGTTGCAGCTGCTGTCCGATGCGGTCGCGACGATCGGCCCGCTCGACGACGATCCCGAGTGGCCCTGGCCGGAACAGCGGCTGGCCTACGCGAACGCCGCGATCCCCGAGGTGCTCATCGCAGCCGGGACCTCGCTGGATCGTCCCGACGTGCTCGCCGACGGGCTGGTGCTGCTGCGCTGGCTCCTCGACCGTCAGATCGTCGACGGTCATCTCTCGCCGGTCCCGGTCGACGGCGCTGGTCGCGACGATCGTGCCCCCGCGTTCGACCAGCAGCCGATCGAGGTGGCGGCGCTGGCCGACGCCTGTGCCCGGGCCGAGTCGGTCACGGGGGATCCCGAGTGGCGAGACGGGGTCGATCTGGCGATCGCGTGGTTCGACGGTCACAACGACGTCGACACGGTCATGTCCGACCCGATCACCGGTGGCGGGTTCGACGGGCTCACCCCCGACGGCGCCAACCTCAACCAGGGTGCAGAGTCAACGTTGGCACTGATCTCCACGATGCAGCACCGCCGGTCGACCCGGTTGACGGCCCGCTCGGGCTGACGGCCCGCTCGGCTCCAGCGTCCAGGTCAGCCCGACAAGCGGTCGAGCAACTCGTCGAGCGGGATCGTCGCCAGTTTGGTTCCCACGTCGGCGTAGCCGTAGGGCAGCACGAGGTGACCGGCATGGATCATGCTGCCGCACGAGTAGACCACGTTCGGCACGTATCCCTCGCGCTCGTCGGCCGCGGGGCTGAGGAGTGGTTCGGCGAGGTGGCCGATCACCCGAGTGGGATCGTCGAGGTCGAGCAGCAGCGCACCGAGGGTGTACCGCCGCATCGCGCCGACGCCGTGGGTGATGACGAGCCATCCGGCGTCGGTCTCGAGTGGCGATCCGCAGTTCCCGAGCTGCATCAGTTCCCATGGACGCTCGGGTTCCTGGATGATGGTGGCCTCGGGCCAGACCCGGACATCGTCGGACATCATGATGAAGTTGTTCACGTTGTCGTGCCGGCCGAGTGCCACGTAGCGCCCGTCGATGCGACGCGGGAAGATGGCGATGCCCTTGTTGCGCGCCGCGGATCCACGCAGCGTCGACATGCGGAACTCCACCAGGTCGGCGGTCTCGATGAGCTGCGGGAGGATCTGGTGGCCGTCGAAGGCGGTGTACGTCGCGAAGTAGGTGACGGTGCCGTCGTCGTCCACGAAGCGGACGAAACGAGCGTCCTCCATCCCGCGGCTCTCGGCCGGACGGCTCGGGAACAGGACGCGTTCGGAGATCTCGATCGAGCTCGGGAACGATGTGCGGTAGTTCGACGACGCCAACCAGTACATCACGTGGGTGGTCTCGATCGAGATCGACTGCTCGACGCCATCGTCCTCCAGGGCGGCGATCGCCACGTCGAGGTCGGCCATCGTGAAGCGATCCGGCAACCGGGACAGCACGCGCGCCTCGATCTCGTTGATCATCCCGAGTTCAGCGAGCTTGGTGGCGAACAGGTCCTTGTGATGCTCGTCCGATGTCACCTGGCCGGTGGTCGCGAAGTCGCTCGGTGTGTCGACGTGCACCGCTGCGTCGACCCCGATCACACCGGTCCGGAACTCGATCGACGACAGGTGCCCCTCGCCGATCGCTCGCAAGCTCATCACGAATCGGACCTCTCCGGCAGCGAGGCCGGACTGATCGGGCGCGGGCACGATCGACGGGTTGCCGAGCGCCGCAGCCTGGATCGAGAACTCGTGGGTGAAGTAGGCGCCGATCAGATGGCGTCGCTCGGTCGAGAGCTCGTCGGGATCGATCCCGGCCTCGCCGAGGCGCCCCTCCATGTGGCCGAAGTTCCGCTCGAAGACCGCATCGAGATCGCGATGCCTGCCCGCGAAGAGCTCCCGAGTGCCGTGCAGCGTGGCGGTGGCGACCTGGTCCGACATCGCCATGATCCGCCCCAGCATGACCTGGAGTCGGGTCGAGCCGTCGGCGAACTCCTCTTCACGGGGCACGAACGGCTTGGTGATCACCCGACGAGCGTCGGGGACGAATCGCACCGTCTCACGACGAGTCATCCGGAGCGTGTCCAGGGGGAACCTCCGGTTTCTCGGTGTGGTGGCAGCCGTCGGACCAACGAGCAGCAACGGTCACGGTAACGCCACCTCGGCCGATCCATACGGTGTTCGGACATGCCGCGCCCCGGATCAGCGGTCGCGGGTGTCGGCTGCGAGCGCCTCGGCGGCAGGCTCCACGTCTCGGCCGATCGCTGGTGGGCGGGCGAGCGCGAACAGCACGCTGCCGGTGGCGGCGAGGGCGGCCAGGATGGTGAACCCGGTCTGGTAGCTGCCGGTGATGTCGGCCAGGATGCCGGCCAGCAGCGGGCCGCCCACCATGCCGAACATGAGGATCAGCGAGGTGTACCCCATGATCTGGGCGAACGCGGTGGATCCGAAGTAGTCGGCGCGGATGGCGCTCATGAGCGGGCCCCTGGCGCCCCAGGCGAACCCGTGGAGCGCCACGAACGCCCAGATCATGGTGGTCGAGGTGGCGTAGGTGAGCAGCAGCAGCCCGCTGACGTGGCCGAGCATGGCGATCGAGCAGAGCCAGCGCTTGTCGAAGCGGTCGCCGAGGATGCCACCGAGCAGCATCCCGAGGATCTGGGCGATGGTGATGCCGGCCAGGACGAAGCTGGCGCCCTGCAGGGTGAAGCCCTGTTCCTGGGTGAGGTACAGCGAGAGGTGGGCGATCATCGATCCGACCACGAGCAGGGCGGAGGCGTGGCCGAAGGCGAGGTACCAGAACGCCGAGGAGCGCAAAGCCTGCTGGGCGGTGAGGTGCACGGTGGAGACCCGGCCGTTGCGGCTCCGATCGTGGTTCGGGTCGGGGGAGGGGTCGTTGTCGATGGCGACGCCCTGTTCGGCGGGCGACGATCCGAAGAAGCGTGACAGTACGAGCACCAGGGCGCCCATGACCACGCCCGACAGTGCGGCGGTGGTGCGCCAGCCGAGTTGCGTGAGGGCCAGCACTACGAGTGGTGCGGCCAGCCCACCGGCGGCGATGCCGAGACCCAGGATCGACAGTGCCCGCGACCGCTTGCGTTCAAACCATCGCACCGTCTCGCTGGTGACGGTGAGGAATCCGCTGAAGCCGGCCCCGATGGCGATCACGAAGAACGACACGACGAACCACAGCGGCGACGAGATCTGGCTGAGCCAGACGAACCCGATCATCAGGATCACCGCGCCGAGACGGATCACGCGTCGGGTCCCGAACCGCTGCACGGCCCATCCGTGCAGCGGGCCGAGCAGGCCGCTCTCGGCCCGGTTGAACGAGTACGCGATCGAGAACGTGGTCTTCGACCAGCCGAACCGGTCCTGGAGCACCACGGCGTAGCTCCCGAACGCCTGGAGCACGAGCGTGCTCTGCAGGGCGAGGATCACCGCGCCCGAGATCGTCACCTTCCAACCGTGGAACAGCCGTCCGGGTCGGCCGGATCGTGGTGTCGCGGTGGACGTCACGAATGGTCGGCCAGCGCCTGATCGAGCGCGTCGACCGCGGCTGACACGAGGTCACGTTCGGCGGGGGTGAGGGTGGCGAGCCGGCCGGCGAGCCATTCGTCGCGTCGGCGCCGTGACTCGTGGACCCAGGCTCGGCCCTCGTTCGAGACCGAGACGAGGCTGACCCGGGCATCGGCGGGATCGAGGGCCCGTTCGACCAGGCCCTCGGCTTCGAGGGCACCGACCACCTTGGTGACCATGGGCGGCGACAGCTGCTCACGGGCGGCCAGGGCGCTGAGACCGAGTGGGCCGTGACGGAGGACCGATCCGAGCACCGACACCTGGGTGGCGGTGAGCCGACCACCCGACTGCTGGCGCAGCGCCCGTGCCAGCGGCACGATCGTGGCCCGCACCCGCGCCGCGAGCTCGAGGGGGGCCTCGTGCTCTGCGGCCTCGTGCTGGGCGGCGGGTGTGCGGGTCACGTGAACCGACGATAGCCAATACTTCACCCAGTGAAGCATCGGATGGTGCGATGCGCTCCACGTCTGTGTCCCGGTCGTGATGGTCGCTACCATCCGGTGCCATGACCGTGATCGAGGTGTTCGCCGACGTCGCCTGCCCGTTCACCCACGTCGGCCTCCTCCAGTTCGTCGAACGACGCAACGAACTCGGTCGCCACGACGTGGTCCTGCACGTGCGATCGTGGCCGCTCGAGATCGTCAACGGCCATCCGCTCGATCCGCACTTCATCGCCGAGGAGATCGACGACATCCGGGGGCAGATCGCCACCCCACTCTTCGCGCGGTTCTCCGAGGACGCCTTCCCGGCGACCTCGATCCCCGCTCTCGAACTCTCCGCAGCCGCGTACGACAAGGATCTGGCCACGGGGGAAGCGGTGAGCCTGGCGCTGCGCGACCTCCTCTTCGAACAAGGTGTCGACATCGCCGACCCCGAGGTGCTCAGCCGCCTCGCTGCCGAGCACGGCGTGCATGCAGATCTGACCGACACCCATCGGGTCGTGGAGGAACATGCCGAGGGCGTCGAACGCAACGTCATCGGCTCGCCCCACTTCTTCACCCCGGCCGGCTCGTTCTTCTGCCCGTCCCTCGACGTGCACCGCGACGACACGGGGCACCTCCGGATCACCGCCGACAGCGGGTTCGATCAGTTCGTCGCCACGTGCTTCGAACGCTGATCCGGCGGGTGACCGTCATCGGGGCGGCGCGCTGGCAGACCACCCGTCGCCAACATGGACAGGCTGCCGATGGCGGCCACGGCGAGGAGCCCGGTCCGGAGCGCCGCGAGCTGTGACTCCTCGTAGCTCTCGACGAGCGCGGTGACCTCGTCGACCGGCACGCCCGCTGCCGTCGCCAACTCCTCGACGGTCCGTGACGGAACGAAGCTGCTCCCTGATGCCAGGCGCAGCTCGACCGCGGCGGTGAGCTCCGCCGGGATCCGCTCGTCGTCGGCGATCCGGGCGGCGAACAGGCCGGCCAGGCTCGTCAGCACGATCGCCCCGATGAGCGCCACACCGACCGACGATCCCAGCTGCTGAGCCGTGTACTGGAGCCCGCCGGCTTCGCTCCGGGACTCGGGATCGACCGAGCTCAACACGATGTTGCCGAGCTGGCTGGCGATCAACCCCATCGCTGCGCCCAACAGACCCATGCCGATCCCGAACGCGAGCCCATCGAGCATGGGACCGATGGTGCCCATCAGGATCGACGCAGCAAGGACCACCAGTACCAGCCCGATCCTGACGATCGATCGCGGTGAGAGATACCTGAGCAACAGGCCACCGCTGAAGGAGGTGATCAACATCGCGATCGATGTCGGCAGCATCCGGATCCCGGTCTCGAGGGCGTCGAGGCCGATGACGATCTGCAGGAACAGCGGGATGGTGAAGAAGATCCCCATGAGGATCGTGTTCTGGGCGAGGAAGGTCGTGAGCCCGGACCGGAAGGTGGGGATCGAGAACAGTTGGAACCGAACGAGCGGATCCCGCCCGACGCGCTCTCGGTGTGCCTGCCACAGCCGGAAGAGGGAGAGGATCGCCACGCCGATCGCCACGACGAACGGTGTCGCTGCGAAACCGAAGGGTTCGACGGGCGAGTTGACGGGCGTCAACCACCCCCATGTCGATGCCTGGAGAATACCGAGCACGCAGATCGAGATACCGACCGCCGAGAGCACGGCGCCGACCACATCGAGCTTCGGCTTCCGGTCGGCCCGAGGGGCGTCGGCAACCCACGAGCTGGCGGCGAGGATTCCGATCGCAACCATCACCTCGCCCACGAACACCACCCGCCACGTGAGATTGGTCGTGGCGAAACCACCGAGGATCGGACCGATGGCGATGCCGGCGCCGGCCGTTCCGCCGAGCACCCCGTACGCCACCACCCGCGCCCTGCCCGCGTAGTTCCCCGCGACCAGAGCAGCCATCGCCGGCATCACGAGTGCGGCTCCGACGCCTTCGAGCACGGACCACCCGAGAGCGAGCGACGGCACCGACCAGGCGAGCGCGGTCAGCGCAGAGCCCGCGGCGTAGATGACGAGTCCGATCCTGAGTGCCCGTCGGCGACCGACGATGTCACCGATCTTGCCGCCCGTGATCATCAGTGCCGCCATCACCAGCGAGTACAGCGTGATGACACCTTGGATCGACGAGACGTCGGTGTCGAAGTCGTCGACGAGCTGACTGATCGAGACGTTCATCACGGACTGGTCGAGCACCATCAGGAACTGGGTCGCCGACAGCACCATCAGCGCTCGCCACGGCCCCACGGATCGAGAAGTTACTTGCCGTCACCCGGCGATGGAGGCTGCCTACGCCGGCTCGGCCGACCGATCGCCGAACACCTCGGCCCAGTCGCGCTGCATGCTCACCGTCGTCCAGCCCAGGCGTGATCCGATGTCGGTGATGGGTTCGGACTCCTCGACGGTGCCCGAGACACTCTGGTACCTGAACTCGCGGGCCGCGTCGTCGTGATCGACGAGCAAGGCCAGACCGGGGTCGTCACCGCTCATCGCCCATTCCAGCATCTCGCGGTCACCGGCCGAATTGCCGGCTGCGAGGATCGGACGTCGCCCGAGGCACGACTGGATCGCGCGCACCTTGGCCTGGGCCTCGTTGACGGGACCGGCGATCACGTTCGTGCGGCGCACGACGATGCGTCCGAGGTCGTCCCGGTCGACGCGGTGGTCGATGAGCGTGCCCACGACCAGTTCGGGCGGGACACCGTAGAGCTGACGGCTGAGTGCCCGGACGAACTCGGTGCCCCCGCCGCTCACGACGGCAACGGTGAAGTCGCGTCGACGGAGCTCATCGATCAGCTCGAGCATCGGGAGGTAGCGCGTCTCCGACGTGGGCCGTTCGAGGGTCGGGTGACGGGACGTGGCGAGGAACTCCCGTGCCGCCGCCGTGAACGCCTCGGGTGTCTGGCCGTTGAACAACCCGATGAGTGCCGTCGCGACCCGAGCCAGGCCCAGCTCGCTGATGGCGACGGTGTCGTCGTCGAGGACTGCCGCGAATTCGTCGCGATCTGCGAGAACCGGTTCACGCTGGACGGCACGCCGGAGGGCATGGACGAAGAACGTGTACTGGACGTAGGCGGGCCGCTCGCACCACAGGGTGCCGTCGTTGTCGAACACGGCGAGCCGTTGCTCGACCGGCAACCTCTCGGCATCGTCGAGGAAGGCGACGATCGCGTCGCGTGTCGGCCCCGTGCGCCAGGAGGGAAGGAGCTCAGCGGACACGGCGCCCACCCCAGCTGCGTTCGATCGGCGCCCGCCACACGCAGCGGAAGCCGACGTGGCTCATCCCGGTGTCGATCATCTGCGGCCGGCGGGCCGCCGGCCGGTAACGCCGGCAGTACGTGTCGGCACACAGGTGCGATCCGCCCTTGACCACTTTGCGTGGCACACGGAACTGCGGTTGCGCCGGGTCGTAGCTGGCCTCGATGCCGCCACCGCGAGGGTTCGACGGCACGCAGCACGACGATTCGTCCTTCGTCGGGTGGGCCTCGCTCCACCAGTCCTCGGTCCACTCCCACACGTTGCCGGCCATGTCGAAGAGCCCGAACCCGTTGGCGGGGAACGAGCCCACGGGCGATGTCCGGAACCAACCGCTCTCGGCGCGGGTGCGCCACGGGAAGTCGGGGCCGTCCCAGATGTTCGCCATGGCGCGGCCACCCGGACGTACCTCGTGGCCCCATGTGTACTCGGCTCCCTCGAGGCCGCCCCGGGCGGCGTACTCCCACTCGGCTTCGGTGGGGAGCGCACCGCCGATCCAGTCGGCGTAGGCGGCTGCGTCCTCGTGAGCGATGTGCACCACGGGATGGTCCGCGCGGTCGGCGACCGAGCTCCCCGGGCCTTCCGGCCGCGACCAGCAGGCGCCGGGTATCCACGCCCACCACTGGCTCAGGTGACGGAGGTCGACCGGACCCGGTGTCGGGGTGAACACCATCGATCCGGGTACGAGGTTCTCCGGGGGCGCGCCCGGGAACTCGGCCGGATCGAGCGGCCGCTCGGCGACCGTGGCATAGCCGGTGGCACGGACGAACGACGCGAACTCGGCGTTGGTCACGGCGAACGGTGAGATCCCGAACGCGTCGACCTCCACCCGGTGAGCCGGTGCCTCCTCGGGCTCGTGGTGGTCCGAGCCCATCGTGAAGCCGCCGCCCTCGAGCCGCACCACCGCCGAGGGGGACGGCCCGTTCGACACCGGTGTTCGAACCGTTCGGTTCACGTGCTGGGGAGCCCCGCCTGCAGCTTGGCCATCACGTCGTCGATGGTGAAGCTGGCCGGCGACTGCGACGGAGGGAACTCCACCAGGGTCTGGAGCATCTGGGCCACGTAGGCCTGGATGGGGATCATCACCCAGGCCCGGTCGAGCAGCCAGTCCCAATAGGTGTTCGACGTGATGTCGGCCCGCTCGAACGGGTCGGTGCGGAGGTTGAAGAGCTTCGGGACCCGCAGCACGGTGTACGGCTCGGCCCAGACCTGGAGCGTGCCGGTGGCCCGCTGCTCGCAGAAGACGACCTTCCAGTTGTCGTAACGGATCGCGGTGAGGTCGCCGTCGTCGGAGACGTAGAAGAAGTGCTGACGCGGGCTCTCGGTGTCCTCGGTCAAGTAGGGCAACTGGTCGAAGCCGTCGAGATGGACCTTGTACTCGGTGCCGGCGAGCTCGGTCCCGGCCTTGAGGCGATCGGCCACGTCGGTGTCGCCGGCGGCGGCGAGCAGCGTGGTGAACCAGTCGGCGTGGCTGAAGATGCCGTTGAGCACGCGCCCGCCCTCGATCCGGCTCGGCCAGCGCACCAGACACGGCACGCGGTAGGCGCCCTCCCAGTTCGAGTTCTTCTCGTTGCGGAACGGCGTCATGCCGGAATCGGGCCAGGTGTTCAGGTGCGGGCCGTTGTCGGTCGAGTAGACGACGATCGTGTCCTCGGCCAGCCCGAGCTCGTCGAGCAGGTCGAGCAGGTCACCCACGATGTCGTCGTGGTCGAGCATCGTGTCGTGGTACTCGGATTGCCAACGCCCGGCGCGGCCGCGGCTCTCGGGCCGCACGTGGGTCCGGAAGTGCATGTGGGTCGTGTTGAACCACACGAAGAACGGGGTGTCGGACTCGTGCTGGCGTCGGATGAAGTCGGTTGCCGCGTCGCGGAACTCCTCGTCACAGGTCTCCATGCGCTTGCGGGTGAGTGGGCCGGTGTCCTCGATGCGCTGCGACCCGTCGGGGTTCGCCCACGAGCGGATCACGCCACGCGGACCGAACCGCTCGCGGAAGTTCGGGAACTCCTCCGGTGTCGGGTAGTCGGGGTGCTCGGGCTCCTCCTCGGCGTTGAGGTGGTAGAGGTTGCCGAAGAACTCGTCGAACCCGTGGGCGGTCGGGAGGAACTCGTCGCGATCGCCGAAGTGGTTCTTGCCGAACTGGCCGGTCGCGTACCCCTGGTGCTTGAGCGCCGTGGCGATGGTCGGGTTGTCGGCCCGCAGACCGATGTCGGCACCCGGCATGCCCACCTTGGTCAGCCCCGTGCGGTAGGGGTTCTGACCGGTGATGAATGCGGCCCGGCCGGCGGTGCAGCTCTGCTCACCGTAGTAGTCGGTGAATCGCACCCCCTCGTCGGCGATCCGATCGATGTTGGGCGTGCGGTATCCCATCATGCCGTCGCTGTAGCAGCTCAGGTTGGAGATCCCGATGTCGTCACCCCAGATGACCAAGATGTTCGGCTTCGTTCCCATGAGTCCTCGTCGTTCCGCGTGTCGTCCGCGAGGAGTGTCCCCTCGCTGCTTCGCAGTGTCACCGACCGACAGGGGCCGATGGCTCCCCCGAAGCGGGTGAGTTGGCCGCCTCCCAGCGCACGTACCGTTCGATGAGCACCGGAGCGCTGACACCGTGGGCCAGGATGCTGAGGGCGACGGTGATCGCAGCGACGTCGACCACCGTCCGTGCCCCCGCGAGCTCGGCGTCTCGGACCACGGTGAGCGTGAAGACGATCGTCGCCAGACCCCTCGGGCCGAACCAGCCGGTGAAGGCCTTCGTCGGCGTCGAGGTACCGCTCCCGATCAGCGACAGCGCGACCGGCAGCATCCGCACCACGGTCAGGCTGAGGATGGCGTACACCAGCACCGGAACGCTGAGGCGGGTCAGCACCGGACCGAGGAGTACCGCGGCGGCGAGCAGGAAGGTCACCCCGCTCAGCAGACCTCCCGCCTCTTCGACCAACTCGATCACGTCGTCGACGCGAGGTCCGACCAGTGCGCCGAACACGAGACCCGCAACGAAGCAGGCGATGAATCCGCTCCCGCCGAGGCCGACGGTCACCGGGTACGCGATGGCGACCACGGTCAGCGGCACGACGCGCGCCCATTGCTGGTCCACCCATCCGCGTCGATCGGCCATCCGGAACAGCACGGCGACGATCCCCGCGGCGATCACCCCCACCACCGCCGCGATCGATGCCTCCCTGACGAGATCGACGATCACGTCGCCCCGTCGCGACGGGCTCGTCCCGATGTCGACCAGCGCGATCGCGGCCACCAGCAAAGGGACACAGATCCCGTCGTTGAGTCCGCTCTCGACGTTCAGTCCCTGGCGGACGTCGGTCGGGAGCCGGGTGTCGGAGACGACCGCCTGACCGAGGGCCGCGTCGGTCGGCGCCAGGAGTACGGCGAGCACGAGTGCCTCGGCCACGAGCAGCTCGGGGAACATCACCACACCGAGCCCGGCGCCGAGCAGGATCGACAACGGCAGGCCGATACCGAGGAGCCGAACGGGAACACCGATCTCCCGACGGAGTCGTCGCAGGTCGAGCCGCGACGCGTCGCTGAAGAGCACCAGTGCGAGCGTGACCTCGGCCACGAGCTTGATGCCATCGATGCTGGGACCGACGTCGAGCACGTCCAGGCCCTTGACGCCGATGACGAGACCGACGAACGTGAAGACGAGAGGTCCGGTGACCCAAGTGCCCGCCAACCGCCTCGAGACCAGCGCGTAGCAGGCCACCACCGTCGCGACGACGGCGAGATCGGCGCCGCTCAACCGGCGGGCCCCGAGTCGACATCGCCGACGCGTGTGACATCTTCGGTCGCGAGACCGAGCTCGGAGACCCGGTTCATCAGCGCGACGAGCGCAGGGTGGTCCCGGACCACCACGACCATGTCCCCGGCTTCCTCCCGAGCGTCGAGATCATCGAGCGCGTGAGCGAGTGGCCCGCTCCATCGACCCTTGAACCTGACCTCATACATCCGATCGACATCCATGGGATCGATCTTCTCCCGAGCGCGTCGTCACGAAGCGTAGTGTCCTCGACCGATCGACCGCTGTCATCACCACGATCGGGTGAGGGCAGCGCACTGGCGTCCGTTCGTGCGGCTACCGTTGCGAGGTGCCTCGCTCGACCGGAGTGTCCCCCGGCAGGAAATCAGCGTGACCGCCGCGATCGCCGGCATCCCGGTCACCCCGTCGAAGCTCGAGCCACCGACACTTCCGGACGACGAGGTGATCCGTCCCCGTCTCGACGCCGCACTCGACTCTGACCGTCAGGTGGTGATCGTCACCGCACCGGCCGGCTACGGGAAATCCGCCCTGGTCGCCGGCTGGGTGGCGCGCTCACCCCAGCGACGGATCGCTTGGGTCTCGCTCGATCCGCTCGACAGCAACCCGATGTCGTTCTGGCGTCATGTGGTGGCGGCGATCGCCCGGGTTGTCCCTGCGGCGCAGGAAGCCGAGGCGATCCTGGTCGAGCGCGGCACGGCGGGGCCGGAGTTCATCGCCGCACTCGCCCACTCGCTGTGGGAGGACGGAGGGCCGGTGGTGCTCGTGCTCGACGACCTGCACCATCTCGGGCCTGCCACGGGGCGGGACGACCTCTCCACGATCATCGAACGATGCCGGGGAACGCTCCGGCTGGTGATCATCAGCCGGACCGACCCGGCGCTGCCGACGCAACGCTGGCTGGCCGAGGGCCGAGCGGTCGAGTTGCGCCTCGGCGACCTCGCCTTCAGGACCGACGAAGCAGCAGCGCTGATGCGCCGGTTCGAGGTCGCCGAGCTCCGCCATGCCGACGTGGAACGGCTCAACGACCACCTCGAGGGATGGGCCGTCGGACTCCTGCTCAGCGGGCTGACGCTGGAGGGTCGCCCCGAGATGGCATCGAGTCTCGATGACCTCCTGCGGTCCGACCGTCACCTCACCGACTACCTCGTCGGCGAGGTGTTCGACCGACTCCCCGACGACCTCCGCACGTTCGCGTTCGAGATGTCGGTGCCGGCCTACTTCGATGCGGACATCGCGGGTCGGATCACCGGACGAGACGATGCCGGGGCGCTGCTCGACCGTCTGATCCGCTCGAACCCCTTCGTCATCGCGACATCCTCACCTCCGGCGTATCGATTCCATCACCTGATCCGGTCGCTGCTGTCGGCCAACTACCGCTGGAACCACCACGCCGGATACGAGCGGGCGCACCGCGAGGCGGCAGCGGTCATGTACGAGCGCGGTCACATCGCCGAGGCCATCGCTTCCCTGCTCGCGATCGGCGCCACCGACGAGGCCTTCGACATGGTGACCGTGCCGGCACTCCGAATGACCGACCGGGGGCGGGTCCGGGAGTTACTGCAGTGGTTGGAGCTGCTCGGCGACGCGCATCCACCGGACGCGCTCCGGGCTCTCGACTACTCGTTGGCGCTGATGCTCGCCGGCCGCCCGTACGACGCGATCCGGTGGGTGGACCGTGCCGAACAGATCGCACCATCGGACGACGAGGAATTCGCCCTCATCCATGCCACGACGAAGGTCACCACCCTTGGCGTCAACGGGTTCCTCGATCGTGCCATCGAGTGTCTGCCCCTGCTCGAGGCGGGTGGGGACGTCATCGATTCGACCCGTCTCGATTCGAGGGTGTCGGGCCAGGTGGTTCGACTCTCACTCGAGCTGAACGATCTCTCTCGGGCCGAGCGGTGGCTTCCAGCGGTCGCCCGACATCCGGATCCGCCGATCTCGGAGGTGTTGTACCCGGCGTTGCGATCATGGCTCCTCCTGAAGCGCGGCAACGTGCCAGACGCGCTCGAAGCGGCCTTGTCGGCGTACTCGTCGGTCGAGCGAATCGGGTTGCGTCCGCACGTCGCCGCGTACGACGCGCTGCTCTCGAAGGCCTTGGCCGAAGTGCTCCGACTCGACCTCGCTGCCACCGCCACCACGATCGAGTTGATCGACGAAGACGTCGACGCATTCCCGTACCCGTTCTACTTCCTCCGGTTCTGGCCACTGCGGATGGTCGAGCAGGCTCTCGTCGACGGCTGGCCGGCCGCTCTCGAGCTGACGGCAACGTGGGACCCGGACGAGTTCCCGGAACGGGGTGGGGCGCTGGGCGTCAGGTACGACGAAGTGCGTGCCCGCGCCATGTTGAGCTGCGGTCTCGTCGACGATGCCGGACCGATTCTCGATCGCCTGCCGGCGGGAAACTCGCGGAGCCTGCTCATCGCTCGCGGGCACGTCGTCGCCGGACGGCCCGACGCCGTCGAGAACGAGCTCGCCGCTCACCAGACGTGGGAGATCCCCGAGCGCCTGGAGGCGCTCCTGCTCCTCGCCCAGGCGCGACTCGGGCAGGA
Source organism: Ilumatobacter sp. (assembly GCA_007693335.1). Lineage (GTDB taxonomy): Bacteria > Actinomycetota > Acidimicrobiia > Acidimicrobiales > Ilumatobacteraceae > SKSP01. The sequence goes on from REDU01000071.1 coordinate 29,663, forward strand.
TGCCACGTCGACGATGGCCGCCGCGCTCGAACTCGGGCGCAAGAGCGGTGCGCTCGCTCCGTTCGTGCTCGAGGGTCGCAGAGCGCAGCGCGTGCTCGACGATCTCCCCGTGGCCGACCTGTTCGCCGATCTGGCGTCGTGGCAGCGGGGCACGGCCCCGGTAACCGGACGTGGACGCTCGGTCGACATCGTCGAGCCCCTCACGCAGAAAGAACTCGAGGTGCTGTCGCGGCTCCCCAGCCACGCCACCTACCGGGCCATCGGGGCCCAGCTGTACGTCTCGGTGAACACGGTCAAGACGTACGTGAGTTCGATCTACCGCAAGCTCGGTGTGTCGTCGCGGGCCGAGGCGGTCGAGGTGGCGCGGAAGTGCGGGCTCCTCGAACCCTGAGCGTCAGTCGGCAGCGCGGATCAGTGTGACCGTGCTGATCAGTGCGACCCACGCGGGGAACACCCAGTGCAACAGGGTGTTCGGGACCGACACCAGCATCAGGAACAGTCCGGTGGCATAGCCCGCCAGCACCACCCACCGCGGGAAGGTCCCGGCCAGGCGGACCACTGTGGTCGCCGTGAGGATGAACACGGCCTGGAGGCGTGCGACCAGGACGAGCAGCGTCGCGACCGCAGCGCCGTGCCACATGGCGATGTCGCCGGCAGTGGGCTCGTAGCCGAAGACGTACGCAGCGAAGGCCGGAGTCGTGTACACCATCGCTCCGACCAGCCACAGACCGGCCAGCAGGAGCGCGCTGCTGAGGAACACGGTGCCGAAGAAGCGGTCCTCGCGCTCACCGACGCGGCGCCGGATCACCGCGACGAACCACAAGAACGCGATCGTCGACAGCACGAGCAGGTTCAGCCCGGTGATCATCAGCCGCTGGTTCCCGGCATTCAGGTACCAGTCGGTGTCGATCTCACGGCCGATCACCGGAGAGGGAGCCCGCCTCATCAGCGAGATCGCGGTCACGTAGAGGACCGAGTGGATCAGACCCGCCAGTGCTGCAGCCTCCGTCGAACGGAGTCGTGCGGGGATCCCCCGATCGCTCACAACTCCTCGATCGGACGCTCGACGCTGCATGGGCACGGGGGCACGGGCTAGCGATCCTTCGGTGGGGTCACGGTCGCCCAGGTGGTCGGCACGTCGCCGCCGCCCTCGGGGCTGAATCTGCGCCCGATCTGTGCGCAGGTGGGCACAGGTGAGATCGGGCCGGCGAGGAGCGCCTGACCCAGCCCGAAGCCGAGTGCCGAACGGACCATCGCCTCGGGAACGTGGGAGAACGCCTCCACGAGGTCGTCGACATCGCGCGCGCCGTTCATCCGCATCAGGACGAGGTTGTCGCACTGCGTCACCACGTTCGGGTGCACCTTCGCCGGGCGCTGCGTCGCGATGAACAGGTGCAGGCCGAACTTGCGTCCCTCACCGGCGATGAGCACGCCGAGTTCGCTGGTGGCCTCCAGCAGTGGGTCATCGGTGGTGGCCGGCAGGACGTTGTGCGCCTCGTCGATGGCGATGAGCACCGGTTGGCGGCCGTGGCGCTCCTTCCAGCGGGTGCCGAGCACGGCAAGGGCGACGGCGGTGCGCTCGTCCGGCCTCGGCAGGCTGCCGAGATCGAACACGACACATCGCTCGGAGCGGAGGTTGGCCGTGGCCATGGAGGTCTCACCCTGGCGCCGCCACACGTCCCAGTCGGCGATCCCGAGGTTCCGGATACGGGTCACGAGCCGGGTGGCCAACGGTTCGCCCGGGGCGTCCCACTCTGCTGCCGCGACCACGTCGTCGACCGAGAACGGCCTGGGGAGGTCGGCCGTGGTGCGCCGCAGCACGGCGAACTCGTCGGCGTCACGGATGGCATCCAGACGCAGTAGCAACGCCTGCCACTCGAGTGAGAGGTCGCTGAAGTCGGCGCACAACACGTGGTCGGCGTCGTGGCCACGAGCCCGCGCCACGCGGACCGATGGGGCAACGGTCGCGAATCGCGACGCGACGGGCGACGGATCGGCGTCGGCGAGGAGACTCCCGAGGTGGATGTGGTCGGAGTTCGGGTCGAGCACCACGAGCGGGAGCGACGTCTCGGCGAGCAACCGTTCGAAGATGACACCGGTCGTGTACGTCTTGCCGGAGCCGCTCTGCCCGCACAAGAACGTGTGGCGAGCGAAGCCCTTCGCGACCATCGATGCCGGAACGTCTGGGGCACCGAACTGGACGCCGATCGGGATCGCCGTGGCGTCGGAGAGTCGATCCACGATCGTGTCGATCTCGTCGCGCCGAGCCGGCCGGACGAGCCGCTCACCGAACGGTTCGACCTGGGCGAGGCGCCGGAAGCCATCGGGCCCCAAGGTCCCGAGGACGGCAGCCGAGCCGGTCACCGCGCGGAGCACCGGCCGGACCACCGCTGACACGGCACCGACACCGAGCGGTTCCACGTCGGTCGCGAGCTGGAGTTCGGGACCCGGCCATTCGACCAGCTGAGCCGACCGCATCTGAACGACCAGATCGAGGTCGTCGTCGAGCGTCTCGACGATCGCGAAGGCGCCGATCGTGAGACCCGCTTCGATGGGTGCGGTGACATGGACGTCGCGACCGTCGGTCGACACTGCGACCTGCGCTGGCCCGAACTGCCGGTAGAGCTGCTGTCTCGCGTCGAGGTTCGGGGAGCTCTCAGGGTCGGCGTTCATCTCCTGCAGCGTGCACGCGGGTCGGCGACGTGGCATCACCCGGTCCGGGCGAAGCCGTCGGCGCCCGCACCGCGCCCGAACCATGACGATGCGATCCGAGATCATTCGATCCGGGTGATGCCACGTCGTCATCGGCTCCCGTACCGTGCCCCACGACGCCGGACGGCGTCGTCCCGAACCAGCGACCACCATGGAGGGCCCGATGGCCGTACCAACCGAATATGTCATCCTCGGCTTCGAGGGCAACCACTTCTCGGGCGAGATCGTGCCCGAGCTCGCCGCCCTCGTCGAGAACGGCCTGGTCCGCATCCTCGACATCGTCTTCATCAGCAGGGATCCGGACGGCAACGTCGTGGCACTGGAGGTCGACGAGGACGAGAACCTCGCCATCTTCGCCGACCTCGACGGCGAGGTCGGCGGCCTCATCGGTCCCGACGACATCGCCCACGCGGCCACCATCGAGGGAGGCTCGTCGATGCTGCTGATCGTCTGGGAGAACCTCTGGCTGGCACCCCTCGCCGGCGCAATCCGCCGGGCCGGCGGCGCCGTCCTCGAAGGAGCACGGATTCCCGACCAACTCGTCGATGACGCTCACGCCGAGCTGGCGACGGCCAACTGACGCCCGCCACACCGGCAACCTTCTCGAAGATCCCATCCGAACAACAGGAGAACCACCATCATGTATCGACGCCCAGTCGCACGAACCGTCGGCCGGACGGCCGTGATCGCCGGGACGGCCACGGCCGTGTCGGGTCGCGTGGCCGCCCGCCAGAATGCCCAGGCCCAGGCCGCGCAGGCCCAGCAAGCGGCCGCTGCACCCGCACCTCAGCCACCGGCGCCCGCTCCGGCGCCCGCCCCGGTGGTCCACGTCGAGCAGCTCACCGCCCTCGCCGCACTGCGGGACCAGGGCGTGCTGACCGATGCCGAGTTCGAGGCTGAGAAGGCCAAGATCCTCAACGGGTGACAGCGGATCGGAAACGCCGGCTCGATCGGCGCGCCGTCATCCGTCGGTGGGCCGACACGTGAGCGATGATGCTGCCGGTGATGCGTCCGACGAGATCGAGTCACCGACCGTCGGCGCACCACAGGGACTCGGGCCACGTTGGTTGCCGACCGTGCTCGTCGTGTTCGCCACCCTCTTGGCGGTGGTGGGAGCGACGACCACCTGGCTCAAGGTGCAGATGCTCGACACCGACCGATGGGTCGCGGTCAGCAGTGACCTGCTCGAGGAGCCAGAGGTGCGATCGGCGCTCTCCAGCTACCTGGGAGAGCAGCTGTTCGAGGCTGTCGACGTGCGAGCCGAACTCGAAGGACTCCTTCCGCCACGCGCCGCAGGCCTCGCTGGTCCGCTGACAGGGCTCATGCGGGTGTCGGTGGCGAATGCCGTCGAACAGCTCCTCGCGTCGGATCGCTTCGGCGACGTCTGGGAGGGGGCGAACCGCCGGACACACACCGCCGCCGTGGCGGTGTTGCGCGGGGAGGACGTCGGACCGCTGTCCACAGCCGACGGTGCGATCACCCTGGAGCTGGGCGAGGCACTCCAGCAGCTCGGAGCGCGGCTCGGGCTCCCTGCAGGAGCACTCGACCGGATCCCGCCCGGATTCGGCCAGATCATCGTGGCGGACTCCGACGACCTCGCTGCCGCGCAGCGAGCCGTCCAGGTCGCGGAGTTCGTGTCCTGGATGCTGCTGCTCGCTGTGGTCGCCCTGTACGCCGGAGCGATCGCCCTTGCTGTCGGTCGCCGGACGGCGATGGTGTTGCAGGTCGGCATCGCACTCGTCGTCGGTGGCGCTGTTCTCCTCGTCGCCCGGCTGCTGGGCGTGTACCTCTCGGTCGGCGCGATCGTCCGAAAGACGGAGAACGAGTCGGTCGCGACGGTGGTCGGCATGGTCGCGACCCAACTTCTGCGCAACATCGCGTGGACGAGCATCGCCATCGGGCTCGTGATCGCCGTCACCGCCGCGATCCTCGGCGCTGGCCTCGGTTCAGGCGGTTCAGGCGGTTCGGGCGGCGCGTCGCGCCTTGCGGCGACGCCGCCGCCGCATGATCCCCAGTCCCAGCCAGATGGCCGCTCCGAGTGATGCTGACACGATGATCAGCAACCAGACGGGCCAGGTGAAGTCCCAGAACAGGAACTTCACGGCCACGTCGGCGGTGTTCTGGAGGATGAACACGAGCAGCGCAGCGACGCCCGACCCGCTCGCAATGGCGCCCCCGCTGAACACGATGCCGTTGCGCCGCGCATCGTCGCGTCCGGGCAGTCGTTCCTGATCGATCGTCATGTGGTCACGTCCTCACATCGGATGGCTGTAGAGGTGACCATCATGCTGGCGGTGACGTCGCCGCCGGGTCCCCCGATACGGGTGACATTGCTCGCCGGCCATCGTTCAGCCCGTCCGGATCGTCGGCGCAGAACCTGTCACGGGCCCGGCCGCTCTCGGCCGTCGCCATGATGCGACGTCGGACCTCAACCGAGCTTGCGGCCGTCCGGATGGTGGGTGCCCTTGACGGCGCCCGGCTCGCCGGTCACGAAGTCGCCCGTCATGTAGTCGAGCACGGCGTCGGTCGACAGCACCTTGGCGACTGTGCTACCGGCAACCGTCAGGGCCGTCTTCTGGTTCGCGGTCGCGGTGTCGACGGCATCAGCCACCACCACCACGTCGTACCCGCGGGAGTTGCCGGCGTACGCAGTACTCAAGACGCACTCGTCGGTCCACAGCCCCACGAGCACGACCGTGTCGATCTCGAGTGCCGTCAATTTCCGATCGAGGTACGACCTCCCCTCGTCGTCGAAGGTCCAGAACATGTCGAGGTGCTGACCGAGGTAGAACCAGCCGTCTGCCACCTCGTCGTCCGTCGGGGCGATCTCGGCCAGCGGTCTGACCCCTGCCGAGCCGGTGAACACGTAGGCGGCGTTCTCGGGCTGATCCGGACGAAGGCCCCGTGGGCCGTACCAGCGATCCATCGCGTTGGAGATGCCGTCGTCGAACGCCCGACTCCAGGCGCTCCACGCGATGCAGACCCCGTCGCTGGTCGCCCGGGCCACACGGAAGGCGTCCACCAAACGGATCACGTTCGGGAGGATGTCACCGGCGAACGGCCGGTACTCCTCCTGGCAGTCGTCGACCAGGAGCGCGATCCTGCGGGGCCGGTCCTCCAGGTTCCAGGCAGCCGAGAAGGTCAAGGGTCGGCCCTGTGGGCCGCCCGGTGTGGTTCGCAGGTTGTCCATCGGCTCCTGGGCGAGTGCCTTGTCCCGGTGGGGACACGGCTGCCGCAGGGCGTCCTCGAGCGGCAAGATCTCCTGGTGGATGTCGTTCATCGCTCACCTCCCTGATGCGGGCACGGTACCAGCGCTGCTGTTTCCGGACGCTCGTCCGTCCGGCGCTGGCGTCATCGGGTAGCGCCCGCACCGCCGGACCTGTCGACGGGCCGTTGACGAATGCTCCACCGTCGGCCGAAAGGCCGCGAACACTCGGCTGCAGCGACGAACCTGCCCTGCAATGCTCGGCTTCAGCGGTCCAGGCGGCGCGCTGGTCGCTTCAGAGCCGGTCGATGAATGCGTCGAGCTCACGCTTGGGGACGAGGCCGGGGAGACGAGCGCTCACGGTGCCATCGGCGTCCACGGCCACCAGGGTCGGCACGCTCATCACCCGGAACTGGGCGGCGATGCCCGGGTTGGCGTCCACGTTGACCCGGACGAACTCGAGGCGCTCGTGTTGGTCGCGCTCATCGTGCTCTGCGGCGATCTCGTCGATCAACGGGCGCATCATCCGACACGGGCCACACCACGGCGCCCAGAACGACACCACGGTGTGGTGGGCAGTCACCTCGAGAACATCGCCGTCGATCTCCCGAACCGGTCCCGTCGGAGCCGACCCTTCGCCGGCGAGCTTGGTGGCGATCCACTCACCGAGGGAGCGGCGTGGTCGTGGGGTCGACTCGTTCATGAGATCTCCTCGCTGGCCGGGCTGACGAGGGGCGCGCCCTCTGGGTACCGTCAGTGTCGCAGCGTTCGCGCTGCTTCGCGGGCGGACGAGCTTCGTCGGTCGGACCGACTGGTGTGCCACGATGGTCGGGCATGGGCTGGCAGCATCCCGGCGGCCGCTTCGAGCACTCGGACGTGGACCACGCGGCAACGGAGGGTCGATGGACGTCGTGATCGTCGAGTCGCCAGCGGACATCGGCCCGCTGGTCGCGTCGATGGTCATCGGGCTGCTCGAGCGCCGACCGGGTTCGGTGCTCGGGCTGGCTGCCGGCGACAGTCCCGTACCGGTCTACGAGTCGCTGATCGAGGCGCACCGGCGCGGTGAGGTCAGCTTCGCCGAGGCGTCGGCGGTCACCCTGGACGAGTACGTGGGGCTTCCACCGGGTCATCCCCAGTCGTACCGACAGGTGATCATCGACGACTTCGTGAGCCACGTGGACCTACCGGTCTCGTCGCTGCACACGCCCGACGTGCATGCTGCCGACCTGAGCGCGGCGTGCGTCGAGTTCGAAGCGCAGATCGGTCGTCTCGGCGGAGTCGATCTGCAGCTGCTCGGGATCGGCGCGAACGGACACATCGGGTTCAACGAGCCGAGCTCGTCGCTGGCGTCGCGGACGCGGATCACGACGCTGCACCCGCGTACTCGCGGTGACAACGCCCGGTTCTTCACGAGTGCCGCCGAGGTGCCGTACCACGTGGTCACCCAGGGCGTCGGTACCGTGCTCGATGCCCGTCACGCCGTGCTCGTGGCCAGCGGCGAGCACAAACGCCAGGCGGTGGCCGCGATGGTGGAGGGTCCGGTGACGGCGTTCGTGCCTGCCTCCGCGCTCCAGCTCCACCCGCACGCGACCGTGGTGATCGACGAGGCGAGCGCTGCTGGTCTCCAGCTGACCGAGTGCTACCGGTTCGCCCACGAGCACCGACCCCGCTGGTGTCAGTACTGAGCCGTACAGCGAGCTGCTCGGCGACCACGACGCGATCCGCGAGCTCGTCGAAGCGGAAGCAGCGGTCGCCGCTGGTGACGTGGTCCGCGGCGTCGCCGCTGTCCGAGCGTTGCGCATATCGCCACGTTCGTGACCGAGAACGGCGACGAGCTCATCGTTGCCCGTCCGGTGGCGAGGGCGATCCCCGAGACACTGCCTGAGCCGGTCGCCGCTGCGTGCGAACGCGGTGTTGCGGGTGAGTTGATCGACCGCACGCATGGCGTGGCGGTGTCGTTCGCTGGTCACGAAGGCGTCGAGCGCAGCGGTGTCGTGCCAGGCGGTGAGCGTGTACCAGACGAGCCCTCGGTTGCTGATGCGGACGCCGAGGTTGCCCGGTGTGTCCACATCGCGTTCACGATGCCCGCCGAGATCGCGACGAAGCGGGTGAGTTGGCTGGCGCGGGCATCCGCGCGGGTGGCGACGATGAGGCTCATGTCCGAGTGGGTGCCATCGGCGCCTGCTGGTGCGTGGTGAAGCCACGGAAGATACGTCCGAGGATGACGGTGCGCAGTCGCCGTGGGCACATCGCGAGTGACCACCCGAGCAGCTTCGACAGGCTGCCGGGCCGCACGACGGCGCGTCGTCCGAGGGCGTTCAGTGATGATCGGGCGACCAACTCGGCGTTCATGCTGTTCCCCATCTGGATGTGGGCGCGGCGGCTGAAGCCGGAGTCGACGGGGCCGGGGGCTGCGATCACGAGGTCGACGCCGCGGGGTGCGAGTTCGTGTCGGAGGCCTTCTCCGAGGGTGTGGATATAGGCCTTGGTGGCGGCGTAGTTGGCCGAGAGGGGTACGCCTTGGGTGGCGACGATCGAGCTGAACAGCACGATGCCGCCGCGACCGCGTTCGACCATTCGCCGGGCGAAGACATGGGTCAGGGACATGACGGCCTGGCAGTTGACCGTGATCATGTCGGCTTCGGCTCCCGGGTCGTTGTCGATCATGGGGCCAGCGGTTCCGTAGCCGGCTGCCGGCACGAACAGCCAGCACGACCCGAGGATCGCCGGTCGGTGGCGCGACGGCCAGGTGTGGATCGGTTCGAGCAGCTATGGGCCCCACACGGCGACGTTCGTGCCGCCGCACCACACACGAGTGCCGGCGGTGATCGACGATCTCGTGGAGTTCATGCGGCGGGACGACCTGGCGGTCCTGCCGCAGGCGGCGCTCGCTCACGCCCAGTTCGAGACGATCCACCCGTTCGCCGACGGCAACGGCCGCACGGGGCGGGCACTCGTGCACTGCTTGCTCAGGGGCAAGCGCCTGACCCGGCAGGTGATCGTGCCGGTCTCGGCCGGTCTGCTGACCGACACCAAGCGGTACTTCGATGTGCTCACGGCCTACCGTTCGGGCGACATCGCGCCCACCGTGGAGCGCTTTGCCGAAGCGAGCTTCGACAGCGTGGTCAACGGTCGCCAGCTCGTCACCGAGCTGCGCTCCATCCGTGAGGCGTGGAGCGACGCGATCACGAGCCGTCGTCAGGCGACGGTGTGGCGAGCTCTCGACGCGGTCTTCCAGCATCCCGTGCTCGACAACGCGCTCGTTCAACGCGAGCTCGCCGTGTCGGTGATGGGCGCCGACGCGGCGATCACCGAGCTCGTGTCGATCGGCGCGCTGCAGGAGATCACCGGTGGGCGCCGCAACCGCCGATATGCGGCGGTCCAGGTGCTCGCTGTGCTCGATGCTTCGCCGAACGGGCCGGACGCAGTTCGCCGTGACACCAGCGGATGACTTCACACGTTCGGTCGCGTTACGTGCCTGGTCATCGCCGATTTTCGAGTGACCGTTGTCGACCGCGAGTGACCGTTGTCGACCTGTGTTACCCGCCCTCTTGCCGCCCGGTCCGCGCCTTTCCCGCCCTCGAGATCCGCCTTGAACGATGTCAGAGGCGTGAGCATGCAGCACTCCAAGGGAACCGCTGCATCACGGATCACGACCTGAGCTGCTCCCCGGGTCGACCCGTTCGTGCGGACGGTCGCACGATGGGAAGCCTCGGCGGTCGCGGTCGTGCAGATCCCGAACCGCGCACCGTGGCGCGTGTTTGAGGTGTCTTACAACACGTCGTACGATTGTCGTATGCCGGTACTCAACTTTCGAACCGACGAACGCTCCGAACGAGCTC
>REDU01000044.1 GCA_007693335.1 Ilumatobacter sp.
CGCTGGTCAATCCGGCACGACGGGCGTGTACACCTCGACCCACACCACGCTGCCGGGGATGAGGGGCGTGTCGAGCAACGGGAGCTGCTCGATCACGTCGCCGGGCCGGGCGATCACGTTGGTCGGGCGGCTCTCGACCACCACGAGCTCGACGCCCAGCTCTTCGGCCAGTTCCTCGACGTCGGCGATCGGCACACCGAGGAGGTCGGGCATCGGAGTGACCTCGGTGCCGACGAGGTCGACGATCTCGGTGAGCTCGTCGATCTGTTCCTGGAGCTCGTCACGCTCGGCGCGCCGTTCTTCGAGTCGGGTCGTGAGATCGTCCACCTCGGCGCGGCTCGATTCCAGTTCCTCCGTGGCGGTCTCGAGGTCGGTCACGAGCGCGCTGATCGTGGCGTCGAGCCGCTCGACCTCACCCTCGAGTTCGTCGATCTGTTCGCCGGCGTCACCGCGTGCGATCCGCAACGACTCTTCGAGCTGCTCCGTGTCCTGCTGGAGCTCGTCGCGTTCCGAGGTCAGGGTGACGATGCGGAACGCTCCGAGCACCACGGCCAGGATCGCGAGCACGGCCAGCGCCACGCGGCCCCAGTTGCGCGAGGGCTGGGGCCCGGTGGTGGGGTCGCCCGGCACCGCTTCGGCCGTTTCGGTGGGTTGGTCGGTCTCGCCCGTCTCGCCGGTCTCGCCGGGGTCGCCGTCGATCGAGCCCTGATCGTCGGGTCGGTCGCTCACGGGCTCCACACTGGGCGAACCTACCAAGGTGACGGTGTGGTCGGGGTGCATGATCCGGTGTCGGATCGACTCGTGGTCACGACGTCATGCCGCCGAGGCCGAGGCCGCCGCGTGCCCACTCGATCTCGCCCATGTGGCGGAGGCCGTGCTGGTAGATCCAGCACTCGAACCCGTCGAGCACGGTGATGCCCGCCTCGCCGCCCACCCGGGCGCTGTAGGTGCTGGCGACCTGTGGTGGGTAGGGGTGGGTGATCACGACGCGGGTCAGCTCCGTCGGGTCCATCGCGGCCAGGTGCCGCTCGGTGCGCTCGAACACGAGGGCCATGTACTCCTGGAACGCCTCGTAGTCGCCCATCCGCTGGTGCGACATCTCGTCGACGGTGCGGTGCTTGCCGTGGTCGTTCACGGCCATCTGCACCCGGGCCTGCCACTCGTCGTCCCAGATGGGTGCCTGGCCGGTCAGCAGCATGAACGAGGCGTCCATCATGTTGACGATGTGGAACAGCGAGAACGCGATCGGCAGCGCGCCGTCGCGCTCGACGTGGTTCACGTGGTCGAGGTCCATCGTGGCGACGGCGTCTTCGTAGAGCGAGTGGAGGGCGCGCATGCGCCGCCGGAGCGAATCGAGCACCAGCGGCGCGGTGTCGACGGTGTCGATGCGGGTGAGCCGGGCGACGAAGCCCAGGTAGTGCCACACCATCTGCTCACCGTCGCGGCGCCGGGTGACCTCGATGGGGATGCCGTCGGGGCGGAGCACGTGGACGCCGTCCTCGTACGAGGCGACCACGTCGATGCGGGTCTCCTTGTCGAACTGGGCCACATCGTGCACGCCGTGCTCGAGCGTGCCGTCGGCGCGCATGTCGTGGATGACACCGCTGCCCGTGACCACGATGCGGTCGGCGCACTGCTCGATGCGCTGCACCAGACCGAGCGCGGGGTGGTCGGTCTGGATCGCGCCGTCGGCCTCCACCTCGACCACCTGCCAGATGCCGCGCAGATCAGGGGCGCCGGGCACCAGGTGGTCGGTGCAGCCCGCGAGGACGGGAGGGGGCATCTCGGTGCCGTAGCCGCCGGGGGGAGTGTGGGCCACGGGGATCTCGTCGACGGTCGGCATGCCCCATGGGTAACACTTGTCAGTTCAACTGTCAACTGTTAGGGTCGGCTCGTGCCGCTACCCGAGACGTCCACCCCGATCGCTCCCTCGCAGACCGACGGCCGCGTCGACGGCCGGCACGCCCGCCGCCAGCGCAACCGCGACGCGGTGGTCGAGGCGCTCCTCGGCTTCTACCGCGAGGGCGTGCTGCAGCCCTCCACCGACCAGATCGCCGAGCGGGCCGGGATCTCGGCGCGGTCGCTGTTCCGCTACTTCGACGACGTGGACGACCTGTGCCGCGTCGCGATCTCGCACCAGATCGAGCGGATCGGCTCGCGGTTCTTCGTCGACATCGATCCCGGTCTCGAACTGCCCGACCGTGTCGCGTCGTTCGTCCAGCAGCGTCTCGATCTCTACGAGGCGATGGGTTGGGTGGGCGTGGTGGCGCGCTCGCGCGAGTGGTTCCAGCCGCTCGTGGCCGACGAGCTGGCGCGGGCACGCGCGCTGTTCCGCGAGCAGCTGCGCAGCGCGTTCGCCGCCGAGCTCGAGCCGCTCGACGAGGCCGAGAGGGCGCGGCGGGTGGCCGGTTCCGACGTGTTCTGCTCGTTCGAGGCCTACCGACTCCTGCTCGACGACCAACGACTCGACCGCGAACAGATCACCGCCGTGTTGACCGATGGCCTCGTCCGTCAGCTCGGCACCTGACCCACCCGACCACCTGGAGGATCCGATGGAGACGCTGCGCACACCCGACGACCGGTTCGTCGACCTGCCCGACTTCGGCTTCGAGCCGCACTACGCCGAGATCGACGACCTCGAGGGCGGCACGCTCCGGGTGCACTACCTCGACGAGGGGCCCGCCGATGCGGCACCCGTGCTGCTCATGCACGGCGAGCCGTCGTGGTGCTACCTGTACCGCCACATGATCCCGATCCTCACCGGCGCCGGACACCGGGTGATCGCCCCCGATCTGGTCGGCTTCGGTCGTTCCGACAAGCCGACCGAGGTGGGCGACTACACGTACGCCCGGCACGTCGACTGGATGTCGCAACTGCTGTTCGAGCACCTCGACCTGCGCGACATCACGTTCTTCGGGCAGGACTGGGGCGGCCTCGTCGGGCTCCGTCTCGTGGCACAGGACCCCGATCGCTTCGCTCGGGTGCAGGTGGGCAACACCGGGCTCCCCGACGGTCAGCGCACCCCCAACGAGGCGTTCATGGCGTGGCAGAAGTTCTCCAAGGAATCGCCGCAGTTCCCGATCGGCGGCATCGTCAACGGCGGGTGCGTCACCGATCTCTCGCCCGAGGTGATCGCCGCGTACGACGCCCCGTTCCCCGACGACTCGTACAAGGCCGGTGCCCGCATCTTCCCGTCGCTCGTGCCCACGGGTCCCGACGATCCGGCAGTGCCCGATCAGGTGGCGGCGTGGGACGTCCTGAAGACGTTCGACAAGCCGTTCCTGTGCACGTTCAGCGATCAGGACGCCGTCACCAAGGGCGGCGAGCGGGCGTTCATCGGCGTGGTGCCCGGCACCGCCGGCCAGCCGCACACCACGGTGGTGGGCGGCGGGCACTTCCTGCAGGAGGACGAGGGGCCGCAGCTCGCCGGGCTGCTGCTCGACTTCATCGGGTCCGGGTCGAACGGTGGCGGCACATGACGTACGGCTCGGTCCGTCACCACCTGCGCATCGACCGCCCGGCCGATCAGGTCTGGGAGCTCGCCGGTGACCCTGCTCGGCTGCACGAGTGGTTCCCCGGCATCGATGCGTGCCAGGTCGACGGCACCCGACGCGTGATCACGCTCGGCTCGGGCATCCCGATGCCCGAGGAGATCCTCGTGAACGACCCGGTGCTGCGCCGCTTCCAGTACCGGCTCGACCTCCCGATGATCCAGCACCACCGTGGCACGATCGACGTGCTCGATCTCGGCGACGGGACGTGCGTCGTCAGCTACCAGACCGACTGCGATCCCCGCACCATGGCGCTCACCATCGGTGGCGGTACGGCGGGGGCGCTCGACGAGCTCAAGCGACAGATGGAAACGGAGTCCTGACATGGGCCGCAAGATCCTCTTCATCACCACCGACCAGCAGCGGTACGACACGCTCGGTTGCAACGGCGGCTCGGTCGCCCGCACGCCGGTGATCGACGCCGTGGCGGCGCAGGGTGTCCGCTACGAGCGGGCGCAGCCGCAGTCGGTCGTGTGCATGCCGTCGCGCTCCACGATGCTGACCGGGCAGCACCCGAGCACGCATGGGGTGTGGATGAACGGCGTGCCGTTGCCGGTCGACGCGCCGTCGGTGGCCTCCGAGCTGCACGACGTCGGCTACCGCACCGCGCTGATCGGCAAGCCGCACTTCCAGCCGTTCCTCGACCCGTTCGCCCGCTACGAGGAGAACCGCTTCGCCCGTGACGGCCAGCCGGCACCGCACCGTGGTTTCGAGCACCTCGAGTTCGCCACGCACGGCGCCCAGGGCTTCTTGCACTACGCCCGGTGGATGGCGGCCGAGCACCCCGGCGACGTCGGCAAGTTCTATCCCGTGCTCGATCCCACGATGGAGGTCAACGCGATGGGTGGCGGCGACACCGGGGCGCCGCAGGCCTGGCGCAACGAGATCGCCCGCGAGCACTACCACACCGACTGGGTGGCCGATCGCACGATCTCGTGGCTCGATTCCCTCGGCGCCGACGACGACTGGTTCTGCTGGATGAGCTTCCCCGACCCGCACCACCCGTGGGATCCGCCGGCCTCGGAGATCGATCGCATCGACTGGCGCGAGGTGCCGTTGCCCGCCGGCTACATCGAGGATCGTGACGAGCGTGAGCGGGTGCTCGACCAGAAGCCGGCGCACTGGCGGGCCTGGTACGACGGGCGGCTGGTGTCGAACTACGAGGCGCCACTGCACTGGGTGCCGGCCACGCTCACGGCCGATCAGGTGCGCGAGGTCAACGCCCTCAACGCGGTCGAGGTCGAACTGATCGACGAGGCGATCGGCCGGGTGCTCGCCGCGGTGGCCGCGCGTGGGTGGGACGACGACGTCGACATCGTGTTCACCACCGATCACGGCGAGCTGCAGGGCGACTTCGGGCTGCTGTTCAAGGGTCCGTACCACACCGACTCGCTGATGCGGCTGCCGCTGATCTGGCGTCCCGCGCCGTCGTCGGTCCCGGTGCCGGCCACCGTGACCGCCCCGGTCGGCATCGTCGACCTCGCCCCCACGTTCTGCTCGATCGCCGGTGTGCCGGTGCCCGACTACATGGAGGGTCGCCCGCTGCCGATCGACGACGCCGACGCCTCGGCGCGCGGCTTCGAGCGGGTGCTCACCGAGTGGGACAGCGTGCTGTTCGGTGTGAACGTGCACCTGCGCACCATCACCCGCGACGGGTGGACCTGCTCGACCTATGCGCCCGGTACCTCGCACGACGGCACCGAGGGTGAGCTCTACGACCTCACCGCCGACCCGCTCCAGCAGGTCAACCGCTGGGACGACCCGTCGGTGCGTGCGCTGCGCGACGATCTCCTCGACGATCTCCGCGCCCACCAGCCCGAGATGATGAGCCCGCTCCCTCGGGTCGAAGCCCCCGTCTGATCACTCTAAGAATACTGTAAGGGCCGTTCGTACGGTCGTGGTCGACCCTCGACCGAAAGGCGCTACATCGTGAGACGACTCCTCACCGTCATCGCTCTGACCGCGGCCGGTGCCGTGCTCCCGACGGCGCTCGCCGGCGCCGACGACGGACCATCGCTCCCCGAGGTCTCGGTGTCCGTCTCACAGGGCCCACCGGGGTTCCTGTTCTCGATGTCGGCCACCGGCTGCATCGAGGGTGAGCAGGTCCGGTTCTCGGTCGAAGGAGATTTCGACGTCGATTCGTGCTCCCCCGACGGCACGGCCGGTGTGATCGACCTACGGGCGCCGAACGCTCCGGGCACCTACACCGCCTTTGCCAGCTTCGGCGACGGCCCTGCCTTCGGGACCTGCGAGGCGCGCAACGGTGAGCGTCCCTGCTCGGTCACCGCGGAGATCACCGTGCTCCCGCCGTCGCTGTCGGTCGCTCCCTCCAGCGGTGAGCCGGGCTTCGGGTTCACGATGACGGTCGAGAACTGCGGCGCGCAGTTCTTCCTCCCGTCATCGGTCGGGCTCGACGAGGCGTTCGCCTCGGGTCAGGAGGTGGTCTTCGTGCTCCCGGAGACCGGCCAGACGGATGACGCGTTCTGCCAGCAGCCGACGGGCACGGTCACGTCGGGCACGTTCACCGCCCCTGCCACACCTGGTGACTACGTGGTGTACGCGTACTTCCCCGAGCCTGACTTCAGTCAGTTCGGCCTCCTCCAGGAGCAGCTCCCGCCCGACTGCGTCGAGGTCGAGGAGTCCTTCGGGTGCGCCGTCTTCGGTCAGATCACCGTGGTCGCCGCGACCACGACCACCGAGGCGCCCGAGACCACGACCACGGTCACGCCGACCACTGCCGCCCCGACCACTGCCGCCCCCACGACGGCGGCACCGATCACGGTCGAGCCCTCGCCGATCGTCACCGTCGACGACGGCGGTGCCGAGGCGCCCGCGCCCGAACTCACGTTGCCGGCCACCGGCTCCGGTGAGTCCTGGGGCCTCAGCGGCGCGGCCGTCGCGCTGCTCCTCCTGGGCGGCACCCTCCTCGCCGTGACCCGCCGGCCCACTCGGACCGGCTGACCCGACCTGGGGTCGGGTCAGCGGTTGAGGAGGACGGGGATGTTCCTCGGGCCGCGGACCTGGCCGTTCGCCCAGGTGGTCTCCTGCGTGGTGTCGAGCTCGTAGTCGGGGAAGGCCCTGATCCACTCCTGCAGGGCGACCGTCAACTCCAGCCGCGCCAGGTTCGACCCCATGCACCGGTGGATGCCGAGCCCGAACGCCACGTGACGGTTGTGCTCGCGGTCGATGAGGAACTCGTCGGCCCGCTCGAACGCCTCGGGGTCGTGGTTGGCCGCCGGGAAGGTCAGCAGCATCTGGTCGCCGGCGTGCACCGGGCAGCCGCTCACCTCGGTGTCGGCGATCACCTTGCGCGCCATCGTGACCGGCGCGTAGTACCGCAGCACCTCCTCGATGGCGGTCTTCCACAACATGTCGTCGTCGTCGACCGCCACCAGTCGAGCCCGCTGGTCGGGGTGCTGGGCGAAGTGCCAGAGCCCCGATCCGATGGCGCTCCACGTGGTGTCGATGCCGGCGATGATCTGGAGCTTGACGTACCCGCGCTTGAGCGCGTCGGGCACCGGTTCACCGTCGATCTCGGCGTGGGCGATGATCGTCAACATGTCGTCGGTCGGTTCGGCCACACGCTCGGCCAACTTCTCGGACACGTAGGCGTCCATCTCCTGGGAGACGGCGAGGCGGACACTGTTGTCGCGTGGCGCCAACTGGAACGACCGGTGGAGCCAGTCCCGGAACATGTCGGCGTCGGACTCGGGGGTGCCGAGCAGGAGGCAGATGCCGTGAACGGGGATGTGCTGGGAGAACTCCGCGGCGGCATCGGCGCTCGATCGGCCGTCGAGCTCCGCGATCAGCGACCGGCAGAACGTTCGCATCTCGCCCTCGAGGGGGTCGATCACCTTGGGGCTGAACGACGGCAGCAGCAGGCGGCGGTGGGCGTGATGGTCCGGCGGATCCGACGTGATGGGTGGGGCCGGCGTGCGGGGCGCGTCGGGCCGCGACACGTTCACCCAGATCGACGAGTAGTGCTCGGTGTCGTGGGCGACCGACTTGACGCCCTCCATCGTGACCGGCATGAACGCCCGCCCGTACCGCTCGGTGGTGGCGACCGGGCACTGTTCGCGGACCTCGTTCCAGATGTCGATGGCGTTGGGTCCCCAGGCCGGGTCGAGCCAGTCCCAATCGTTCACCCAATCGGTCACGGGTGGTGAGTCGATCCCGCTGTCGGTGTCGTACGCCATCGCGCCTCCCTCGTTCGGTGGTCGGCCGTCCCCCGGGCTGCCGCATCCCGACCGTAGCCGAGTCCAAGGACCCTGTTTCGGTCGGAGTCCGCCGTGGGACACTCGGTGTATGACCCGCATCCTCATCGCCGTGGACGGCTCCGATCTGGACCTCGTGTGCCTCGACACCGCCCGGCGGCTGTTCGGCCAGTCGGCCGAGTACCTGGCGATCAACGTGTCCGACGAGCCCCAGCGCCGCACGGCGTACGTGCCGGTGCCCTACGGCTTCGTCTACCCGTTCGCCGAGGTCACGCCGATGGTGGGCGAGGGAGTGCCCGATCCCGTGCACCGCGCCGAGGACGTCGCCCGGCACGCAGCGGAGCGGGCCGGGCTCGACAACGCCGAGACGCTCGGCGAGGTGGGCGACCCCGGCGAACTCATCGTGCGCTCGGCCATCCACCACGCCTGCGACGTGATCGTGGTCGGCTCGCACGACCGTGGCTGGCTGTCCCGCCTCGTGTCGCCGTCGGTGTCGAACGAGGTCATGGACGCCTCCGAGATCCCCGTGTTGGTGATCAAGTCCCCGACCTGACCCCCCTCGCCCCCGGCCCCCTCGCCTCTCGCCCCCTCGCTCCCATGTTTGGGCTGCAGCTCCGTGAACAGGCTCAAGGAACTGCAGCCCAGACTGCTCGGTGACGCCGACGATCGGGTGCGAATTTCCCTTCCGGTGAAGTGCGTGTGCACCCGGGGGTATGGAACTGCGGACGATCGAGAGATGGGCGCTCGGCCATCACGGCATCATCACCCGGGCGAAGGCAGCCGAGCTCGGCTGGGGCGACGTCGACTGGGCCCGGGCGGTCCGGCGCGGCGAGCTCGAGATGCTGCATCGAGGGGTCGCACGGCTCGTCGGAGCGCCACGAACTCCAGAACAGCGGATCCACGCCGCCGTGCTGGCCGCTGGTCCGACTGCGCTCGCCTCGCATCGTTCGGCGGCTCGGCTGTGGGGGATTCCCCGTCCCGACAATGATCCGGTCGACCTGATCGTCGATCGCTCGGTGACCCGCCTCCGTCTCGACGGTGTGGTGCCCCACCGGCCTCGCGACCGCGAGGACCTACGACCGTCCCATCGGCTTTCGACGCCGTGCACCAACATGCTTCGGACACTCGTCGACCTGGGTGCCGCGATCGGGTCGGTCGAGGCCGCGGTGTCGATGGCGATCACATCGGGGACGGTCACTCCCAACGTGTTGCAGTACCTCCTCGCCCGTCATGCCCGTCCGGGTCGCAACGGCGTCGGTGCCCTACGGAATGCTCTGGAACGGTGGCCGCTCGACGGCAAGCCGGCCGATAGCGAACTCGAGCTGCGGATGGCGTCCCTGCTGCGCCGCTACCGGCTCCCGCCGGCCACGTTCCATCCGCCTCGGATCGAGGGGTTCGAGGTTGACTTCCTGGTGGACGGCACCGAGGTGGTGCTCGAGTGCGTCGGGTGGGACTACCACGGACGTACCCGCCGGCAGTTCGAACGTGACACCTCGCGGGCGACGAGACTCATGGAGGTCGGGTACGTGGTCTGTCCGTTCACCTGGCGTCAGGTCGTCCGGCGGCCGGGCGAGACGGCCGCTCGGATTGGCGGTCTTCTGCAGCGGTGGGCTCCGCACCTGTTCCGATCCTCCTGATCGACCCCCACCAGGCGCGGGCTCGTGTTTGGGCTGCAGTCTCGTGAACTCGCTCACGGAGCTGCAGCCCAAAGTGTTCATCTGCTCGGGTGAGGTTTCAGCGTGAATTAGCGCTAAAAAGGTGGGCATGTCTGTCACCGCCGCATTGGACCGGGTCCGGTCGGCGCCGTTCGTGCTCGACGCGATGGCCGAGGCCGACGCGCTGGCCGCAGCGTGTGCAGCCAGCGATGGGCCCCGCACCACCCAGCTCTTGCTCGACGCAGCGCTCGACCTCGACGATCAACTCACCGGTATCGCCGCCGTGCACGGCCTCGCCCGGGTGCTCGACGATGCGGCCGACGAGGCGCTCGCCTCCCTGCTGTCGCACGAGCAGCCGTTCCTGCGTGAGCACGCCGCCTGGGCGTTGGGATCACGGATGCCGCACCTCGACGCCGTCGGCCGGCTGGTGGCGCTGGTGGTGGCCGGTGGGTTCCCGGGGATGGTGGCGCAGCGCACCCTGCAGCGCTGGGCGCGCTCGGCCGCCGACCACGTGGCGCTCGCGCTCGAGGGTGCGTTGGCCGGGGTGGAGGACGTGGGGGCGAGAGCTCGGCTGACCGAGACCCTCGGCGTGGTGCAGGGGCCGCTCACGGCGCGCCTGCTCCGCCACCTGGCTGCCGACCGTCAGGAGTCGGTGGCGGTCAGGGGTACGGCCGTGGCGGCCATCGGTGATCGTGGTGACGCCGCCGACATGTCGTTGCTCGACGAGCTGGCCCGGCACCCGGGTGAGCTCGGCTCGGTGGCCGGCCTGGCCCGCATCGACCTCGTCGCCGACGCCGGTGGCGAGGTCGGCACCCACGAGCGAGGAGCCGAGGCCGGTGCCACCATCGCCCAGCTGTTCCTGCACGCCGACATCGATCCCGAGCTCTCCCAGGCGGGCGCCGGCGACAACGGCGGCATCGCCACCCTGCTCGTCCGGCTCGGCCACGCGCTGGTCCGTACCGACGAGGTCGACCGGGTCATCACGATGTCGCGTGGCGCCCCGCACGCCGCGTTGGCGGCGATGGCCGACAGCGGGTCCGCCCCGCAGTGGTTCGCCCCGGTGCCGCTCGACCCCGACGCCACCGGGATCGCCGATGCATGGCCGTCGCGCCTCGCCGCCGAACGTGGCATCCGTCGGGTGCTGCGTGCGGCCGGGCAGGTGACGGCGGTGCACCTCCGGATGGCCGATGTCGGGAGCATGGCCGCTCACGCCGTGGCGGACGAGCTCGGCATCCCGACCGTGTTCTCGCTGGCGCCCGATCCGCACGGGTTCATCCACGCGCTCGACATGACGGGCACGCTTCCCCGCGACCGGTTCGGCGAGGTCGATCAGCGCGAGCACTTCTGGTTCCGTACCCGGCTGGTGCGCCGCCTGGCCGACGACTCCTCGCACCGGGTGCTGTTCCCCCGGCCCGATCTCCGCAGTGAGCTGCAGGAACTCCTCGGGCTCGACATCGACGCGGAACCGGGTCGCTCCACGGTGGTGGCCGAAGGCATCGACCTCGAGGTGGCGCGTGCGGCGGCGAGCGATGTCGTGTCGGCCAACCATCCCGCCGGCGCTGCGGGCACGGTCCATCCGGCCATCGGCCAGCTCGTCGGCCTGGTCCGGGCGCTGCCCGCGCACCGTCGTGGGCTCCCGCTCGCGATCAGCGTGGGCCGGCTGCACCGGGTCAAGGGCATGGCGACGGTGGCCGAGGCGTGGGCGTCCGATCCGGAGCTGCGTGAGCGGTGCAACCTCGTGATCGTCGGGGGGGACCTCGAACACCCCTCCTCCGACGAACGGGCGCAGCTCGACCGCATCGCCGCGGTGGTGCAGGACCATCCGGGTGCGGCCGACGGGCTGGTGCTGGCCGGGCACCATCCGAACGACACCGTGGCACGGTGGCTCGCCGTGGCCGCCCGGGGCGTCGCTCCCGATGTGGCGCCGAACGGTGCCTACGTGTGCGGCTCGCTGAAGGAGGAGTTCGGCCTGGCGCTGCTCGAGGCGCTGGCCGCCGGGCTGCCGGTGGTGGCGCCGCACGGTGGAGGGCCGGCCACCTACGTCGAGCCCGGTGTGACCGGTGTGCTGGTCGACACCCGGGATCCCGCCGAGGTGGCCGCCGGGATGCACGCCGCGCTCGACATCTCGCCGGCCGAGGATCGGCGGGAGCGCGCGGTCGGCACCGTGCGCGACCGGTTCACGATCGAGGCGATGGCGGCCGCGCTGTCGACGATCTACGCCTCGGTCGACCGCGTGGTCGACAGCGTGGTCGGCGCTGCCGGTGTCCGTGCGGGCTGACGCTGGCGTCGCGGGGAGGCGTGGTCGCTGCTCAGAGGCGGGCGGGCACGGGGATGTGGGCGAGATCGTGAGCGACCACGACGTCGTCGAACTCGAGGCTGGCCTCGTGGCCGAACACCTGGTCGTCGGGGTAGCGCTGCGAGAAGTGGGTGAGCACGAGTCGGCGGGCGCCGGCCTCGGCGGCGAGGCGTCCGGCCTGGCGAGCGGTCATGTGTCCGTACCGTTCGGCCATCTCGGCGTCGGCGTCGAGGAACGTCGATTCGCACACCACGAGATCGGCGCCCTCGGCCAGTTCGAGCGCGGCGTCGCACAACGCGGTGTCCATGATGAACGCGAACACCTGCCCGGGGCGGTGCTCGCTCATCTCCTCCAGGGTGACGGTGCGGCCGTCCACGTCGATGCGGCCGAGATCGCGCAGGCGTCCGATGTCGGGACCGCGGATCCCGGCGGCCTCCAATCGATCGGGGAGCATCCGGCGTCCGGCCGACTCCTCGATGCGCCAGCCGATGGCGTCCACCCGGTGCCGGAGCGCAGCGGCGCTGAGGGTGAGGTCGCCGTCGACGTCCACCACCGTGCGGTGCTCGACCTCGGACGGATCGAGGGGCCGGGTGCGCAGGTCGATGGTGTCGTGACCGATCGACGCGTGGCGCAGACGGTCGAGGTACACCTGGCCCGTGGAGGGGTAGTGGAGGTGCACCGGGTGCTGCACGCCGTCCTGGCTGAGCCGCAGCAGCATCCCGGGCAGGCCGAGGCAGTGGTCGCCGTGGAAGTGGGTGAGGCAGATGCGGTTGATCGATGCGGGCGAGGCGTCCACGAAGGCGAACTGTCGCTGCGTGCCCTCGCCGGGGTCGAACAGGATCGTGTGGTCGTCCCACCGCAGCAGGTACCCGTTGTGGTTGCGCACCCGCGTCGGCATCTGGCTGGCCGTTCCGAGCACCACCAGTTCGCGCGCCGACACGTCCCCTGTCTATCGCCCGTGATGGGATGACACCGTGACGCTGCTCGTGATCAGTCCCGACTACGCGTCGCATCTGCTGCCGTTGCTCACGTTGGCGTCGGCGTGGAGTGACGCGGGTGAACGGGTGGTGGTGGCGACCGGCCCGGCCACGCGTCCGCTGGTCGACGAGGCCGGGTTCGAGTACGTGGAGCTGCGGCTGGGTCGGGGGTCGAACCCGGGCATCATCCGGGCCGAGCAGCAGCCGGTGGGGGAGGACGACAACCTGCGGGCGTTCTTCGCCGCCACCCGTGAGGGCATGGTCGCCACGCTGCGCTACCAGGCCGATGCCCGGCGGAGCGATCTGCTGTGGGATCCGGTGAACGTGGGTGGTCGGGTGCTCGACGTGGTGGACGAGGTGCGTCCCGACCAGGTGCTGGTGGACCACCTGGCGTTCGGTGCCACGTTGGCGTTGCGGGCGGGCGGCGTGCCGTACGGCGATGTCGTGCTCGGCCACCCGTCGGCGCTCCCCGTGGGCGACGAGATCTACGGCGTGCCGCCGAGTTGGCCGGCGTGCTTCGACGCCGAGATGACCGACGCAGCGATCGACGGGCTCCGGGCACAGGGAGCGGCCGTTCGTGACGGTTTCACGGCGGCGTACAACGAGGCGATGTCGACCCTCGCGCCGGGCGCCGCCGAGGTGGACGATGCGTTCGCGGCGCACGGCGAGCTGGTGCTCTACAACTTCCCGCGGGAGCTGGCCGATCCCGACCGGACACCGTCGCTGCCGCCGCACGTGTTCCTCGGCTCCGCCGTGCGCGCCGAGCAGCCCGACCACGAGGTGGCCGCCTGGCTGGATGGTGCCGGCGACCGACCGCTCGTGCACGTGAGCTTCGGCACCTTCCTGTCGGCGCGGGCCGATGTGCTGAGCCGGGTCGTGGAGGCGTTGGCGAGTCTCGACGTGCGGGTGTCGCTGGCGATCGGCTCGGCCGACCCGGCCGTGGTGGGTCCGTGGCCCGATCACTGGCTGGTGCGCCCGTACCTCCCGCAGGTGGCGTTGCTCGACCACGCGGCGGTGGTGGTCACGCACGGCGGTAACAACAGCGTGACCGAGTCGCTGGCGGCCGGCGTGCCGATGCTGGTGCTCCCGTTCTCGACCGACCAGTTCGCCGGAGCCGCCGACATCGAGCGACTCGGGGTCGGCCGGACGCTCCCGCCCAACACGGCGACGTCAGAGGAGATCGCCGGTGCGGTTGCCGGGTTGCTGCTCGTCGGTGCGGCGCAACGCACCGCCGCTGCGGCCGTGGGGGAGGATCTGCGGCGTCGTCCGGGCCTCACGGTGGCTCGTTCGGCGATGACGGGGCGACCGTGGGCATGAACGACTTGCTTCGGCGACGTCATCAGCACTTCATGGGTCGCACCCCGGCCCAGAGTTGGGCGGTCCGGCCTGCCAAGATCGGCCCATGCCGCAGATCTCGTTCCCCCGCCGCCTGCGTGAGCTGGCCGACGCCGCGCCCGATCGGCCCGCCGTCACGTGCGGATCGGAGCAGCTGACCCGGGCCGAGCTCGAGGCAGCCGGGGAACACCTCGCCCACGACCTCGCGGCCCGGGGAGTGGGATTCGGCGACTTCGTGACGGTGGCGCTCCCGAACTCGGTCGAGTGGTTCGTGAGTTACGTGGCGATCTGGAAGCTCGGTGCCGTGCCCCAGCCGGTGTCGGCGAAGCTGCCGGCCCGCGAGCTGGCCGACATCGTGACGCTGGCCCGGTCGAAGGTGGTGGTGGGCGTGGATCCATCATCGGACACGGCGGCGATGCTGCCCGACGAGACCCAGTGCCTCGCCGTGGGGTATCGCACCGCCCACCCCGAACCCGACCACACCACCCCGCCGCTGCCCGACGCGGTGTCGCCGGCGTGGAAGGCGCCCACGTCGGGCGGTTCGACCGGCCGTCCCAAGCTCATCGTGTCGGGTGACCCGGCGATCGTCGACACCGACGTCGATCCGCCGCTCATGCTCGGTCGTGACGGCTGCATCGTGGTGCCCGGACCGCTGTACCACAACGGTCCGGCGGTGTGGGCGTGCCAGGCGCTGCTGGCCGGCAGCCACGTGGTGGTGCTCGCGCGCTTCGACGCCGAGGCCACCTTGGCCGCGATCGCCGAGCACTCCGCCGACGTCGTGTACCTGGTGCCCACGATGATGAAGCGCATCTGGCGGCTCCCCGAGGACGACCGCCTCGGCCACGACCTCAGCTCGCTGCGCGTCGTGTGGCACCTGGCCGAACCCTGTCCGCCGTGGCTCAAGGAGGCATTCATCGAGTGGCTCGGCGCCGAACGCATCTGGGAGCTCTACGCCGGCACCGAGGCCCAGGCCGCCACGATCATCCGGGGCGACGAGTGGCTCGAGCACCGCGGTTCGGTCGGCAAGCCGTCGTCGGGGGAGATCTCGATCCGTGACGAGCAGGGCCACGAGCTGCCAGCGGGTGAGCAGGGTGAGGTGTGGATGCGCGCCACCCGTGACGCGCCCACGTACCAGTACCTCGGCGCCGAACCGAAGGCGCTCGAGGGTGGCTGGGAGTCGCTCGGCGACGTGGGGTGGGTCGATGCCGACGGCTACCTCTACCTCGGCGACCGCCTGCAGGACATGATCCTCACCGGTGGCTCGAACGTGTACCCGGCCGAGGTCGAGGCGATCCTGACCGAACACCCGGCGGTGCACTCGTGTGCCGTGATCGGCCTCCCCGACGACGACCGCGGCAACATCGTGCACGCCATCGTCGAGGCCGATCCGGCCGCCGTGACGGTGGACGACCTCCTGGCGTTCGCCGCCGAGCGGCTGGTGCGCTACAAGCTGCCCCGCTCGGTGGAGTTCGTGAGCGAACCGCTGCGCGACGACGCCGGCAAGGTGCGTCGCTCAGCCCTCCGGGCCGCCCGACTCGCCGACCGGGGCTGACCGACCGGGGATGGACAGGCTGCTCAGGCGGCGGACAGGTTTCGCTCGACCACGATCTGCAGCGCGCCGGCACGATGGCGCACCTCGATGCGATCGGCGAGGCTCCGCACGATGCCGAGACCGCGGCCGGTGATCGAGTCGGGCTCGGCGATCCGCCAGTGCCGGCTCGGACCGACCTGATGGTCGTTGCCGATGCTCGTCACGCTGAGCGTGACCACATTGCCGTCGCAGGAGACCGAGACGTCGACGATGTCGCCGGTGGCGTGCAGGATCGCGTTGGTGACCAGCTCGCTGGAGACGAGCTCGAGGTCGGCCACCAGCTCGTCGGCATCGCACGCAGCCAGGGCGTTGCGTACGAAACGACGGGACACGGCCACGTTGGCCGTGTCTGCCCTCAGCTGCACCGCTTCGTGGAACGGTGATACGTGAGCGCCGGAGTGGCGATGGGGAAGGGGAGGCGCAGCCATGAGGAATCGGAAGAAGTTATCTGGAGCGGTACCCCTGAGTCATCGACCCGAAACCCGTCTGACTGAAACCCGCATGGCGGCGCTGCGACAGCGGTCAGTCGTCGCTGACGACGAGGTGGCCGGCGAGACCACTGATCTCGAACAGCCGGACCACTGCGGCGCTCGGCTTGCG
The DNA here is from genome assembly GCA_007693335.1 of Ilumatobacter sp. Lineage (GTDB taxonomy): Bacteria > Actinomycetota > Acidimicrobiia > Acidimicrobiales > Ilumatobacteraceae > SKSP01. Next base: position 16,220 of record REDU01000044.1, read on the forward strand.
GACCACGAGTCGACGTGACGAACCCTCGGCGCGCTGATGCGCCTCGACGATGAGCCGGAGACCGCTCGAATCGATGAAGTCGACACCCTCGAGATCGACGGTGACGTCGCCGTCGATGCCGGGGAGCGGCTCGAGGTGCTCGGCGAGATCGGGCGCCGTGTGGGCGTCGATCTCACCCACGAGCACCACGCAGGTGTCGTCCACGGAGATCTGCAGCCGGGGATTCAGGTCGTTCACGGGCCGTACGCTACCCGTCTCCGAGCAGTCCTCACGAGCCGCCTCCACCGTGGATGTCCCCCGGACGGGTGAATTCGACCGGATCGGTCGACCCGCTCCGACCCCATGGGTACGGTCAGTGCACATGGACACCCTGTCGCTCGGCGACATCGTCGGGGCGACGGTCGGACGTTTCCGGCTCGCGTCCGAAGCGCGTCGTCTCGGTGCGAAGGTGCACGAGGCCCTCCGCATCGAGCTGCCCTGTGTCGATGCGCTCGACCTGGCGGCGCGGTACCTGCCCGCCGACGATGCCGTGGCCGCCAGTGGTGATTTCGCCGAGGTGACCGATCTCGTGCGACGCCTACGGCGTGGTGAGCGACGACCTCACGTCGGAGTGGCTGACCGTCCCGTCGGGCCCGCCCGTGGGTGTCAGCGGCGACCGACCCGAGTCGGTCGTGGTCGCGTTCGGGATCGACGAGATCATGCTGTGCTTCACCGACGGCGTGATCGAACGGCCGGGCGTGACGCTCGATGACGGCGTGGCCCACCTGGCCGCCCGCTTGCTCGGCCGACTCGGCGCCGATCAGGTGTCGACCACGACCACCGAGGTGGTCGAGGCGGCCATGGACGCCGCCGTCGAGTTCGCCGATCGGCGCGACGATGCCGTGGCCGTTGCGCTGCGCCTCACGTGACCGGGTTGCCGTGGGTTTCGACGGGCTCCCGAACGGGTAGCGACGCGCGATGAACACGTCACCTCGACCTCGGGTCGACGGTTCGCCGGGAGCGCCGCTGTCGATCGCCCTCGTCAACGACTACGAGATCATCATCCACGGACTGGCTGCGATGCTGGCGCCGTACTCGGACCGCCTCGAGGTGGTCGAGCTCGAGGTCGGGGGCGAACCGAACCGACCGGCCGACGTCGCGCTGTTCGACACGTTCGCGGGCCGCAAGCACGCCCTCACCCGCTCCGCTGCGATGATCGACGACGGTCTCGTCGAGCATGTGGTGCTCTACACCTGGGACGCGTCGGCCGACTTCCTGTCGGAGGCGGCGCGCATCGGGGTGTCGGGCGTGCTGCTCAAGTCGGAGACGGCCTCGGAGCTGGTGACGTCGATCGAGCGGATCGCCGACGGCGAGCGGCTGGGTCTCGAACACGTGACCCGCGGTCGACGATCCGAATCCGACGAGGAGCTCTCGGCCCGCGAGCGCGAGGTGCTGGCGCTCCTCGCGCTCGGGCTCACCAACCGTCAGATCGCCGAGGAACTCTTCTTGTCGTCCGAGACGGTGAAGACCTACGTGAAGCGGATCTTCACCAAGCTCGACGTCTCCAACCGGGTGCAGGCCGCCGCCCTCGCGAGCGCTCGCTCGCTCGGCCCGCCACCGGGTCGTCTCGATCAGTCGGCGCGGGTCTCCTCGACGTAGTGCTGGCCGTCGTCGGACATGTGGCGCTCGGTCCGCATCTGGGTCCGTCGAGCCGTCATCCAGCCCAGACCCTGGATCGCCCCGATCACGAGCGACAGCACGCCGCCGGCGATCAGGATCCAACCGACCATGACGAGGTCGATGCCCTCCAGGCTCTCGCTGACGGCGAACGCGAGGATGCCGCCGAGCACCAACAGGATGATCCCGAGACCTACGAACATGGGTGCCCCTCCTTGATCGTGCCGGAGTGGACCGGCGACGTGCCAGGCGGATACCCCCCGTCGGCGTGACCGAAACCCCCGCTCGGCCCGGTTCAGGCCACGGTCGCGATCAGCGCGGCGGCGTCGTCGGTGCGGTCGGGGCTGTCGAGATGGTCTCGCACCACCCGGAGCACGGCGGACGGGCTGCGATCGGTGAGCCCGTCGAGCTGGGCCGCCAGTTCGTCGAGACACTGGTCGATCGATCGGTCGCGACGCTCGATCACGCCATCGGTGAACGCCACGACGGTGTTCCCGGGCCCGACCTCGAACTGCGTGCAGCGGTGCCCGCCGAGACCCGACCCGATGGGCGACCCCGGCTCGACATCGAGGCGGATCACCGAGTCGTGATGGAGCAGCAGCGGCGGGAGGTGCGCCGCCGACGCCACGGTGAGTCGGCATCGCGACGCGTCGAGCACGATCACCACGGCGGTGGCGAAGGTGGCGTCGTCGATCGAGTCGAAGTAGCGGTCGGCCAGCGTGAGCGCCACGGCGGGATCGCCGTGCTCGACCAGGTGGCTCGCGAGCACGTGCCGGATCCGGCCCATCTCGGCCGCCGACGCGGCGTCGTGCCCCGCCACGTCGCCCACCACCAGGCCCACCGCGCCGCCGGGAAGGCGCACCACGTCGTACCAGTCGCCGCCGACGTCCGTGACGTCGCTGCACGGTTCGTAGAGCGTTCGGAGCTTCAGCCCGTCGATCACCGGCAGGCGGCGCGGGAGCAGTGCATGCTGCAGTGTCTCGGCCACCGCCCGAGCGTGTTGCAGCTGGCTGACCCGCTCGAGCGCATCGGCAGCCAGCTCCGACAGCTCGGCCACGAGCGCCCGGTCGACCGAATCGAGTTCGGCCTCGGTGGCGAACCCGAGCCCCAGCGCGGCGATGGGCTCGCGGGTGGCGCGCGACCGCAGCGGCACGGCCAGGTACGACGAGATACCCACCCGGTCGATCTCGGCGGCGAGCAACGGCCACTCGGCGATCTGCGTTCGATCGGCGAGCTCGATCCAGGTCGCACCGGCGTCGAGCGCCCGCACGAGCGGGAACTCGGTGTCGACCGTGGCCGTCGACCAGTCGGTCACGAGGTCGTCGGGCGCGGTGTCGACGTGGACGAAGCGCACCTGCCCGTCCTCCGCCGGCAGCGCGACCGAGGTCAGCTGCGAGCCGATCACGTCGCTGGCGCCGCGGACGATCGTGGTGAGCACCTCGTCGATGGTGGTGGCCGCCACCGAGGCAGCGGCGAGGCGCTGGAGGTCACGCCGCGCCTCGCGGGCAGCCCGCTCGCGCTCCACCACGCGCGTGAGGAACTCGACCCGACGGTCGGCCAGGTGCAGCAGCTCGGTCGCCTCGTCGTGCACCCCGCGATCTTCGCACGTCGCGATCGCCTGCGACTCAGAGATCGTCCACCTCGTGGAGCTCGCGGGTCGACCCGGCCGTCGTCTCGACCACGGTCCACGTGGCCGCGGCGAGATCGATGCGGGCGTCCACGGCAGTGGCCGACGGCTCGTGTTCCCAGCGGAGGTGGAGCTCGTGGTCGGGAGCGTCGAGCACCTCGAACGTGCCGTCGAACACCGGGTGGCCGGCACGCCAGCGCAGCAGCCGCACCAGCCGCTGCACGACCGGGGTCGACAGGGCGGCCTCGACCTCGGCGCTGTCGTAGACGTGGCGGTTGATGTCGCGACCCACGCCGGTGCGCTCCAGCAGGTCGACATCGTTGCCCCCCGCCAGCAACCCCACGTAGTACACCTGCGGGATCCCCGGCACGAGGCACTGGATGAGCCGGGCGGTGAGGTACCGGTCCTCGTCGCGTCCGAGCGCATCGAAGTAGGTGCAGTTCACCTGGTAGAGGTCGAGGTTCGACGCCGCCACCCCCGTGGCGAGGCGACTCGTGCCCTCGCTGCGCCGGTGGATCTCCTCGACCAGGTCCGACAGCCGGTCGGGTTCGAGCAGCCCCGGTCGTTCGGGATGCGTCGGATCGGCACCCACGTCGATCACGCCGATGCCGTCGTGGGTGTCGAGCACGTTCACCGCGTTGGCGGGACGGATCTCGAACCACCGTCGCAGCGGGCCCGAATCGCCCCGGTACAGCGCGTCGAGCACGAGCGGCGGCAGCGTGAAGTCGTACACCAGGTCGACGCGGCGGGCGATGTCGATCTGCATCTGGTGGTGGCCGTGCACCTCCACGAGCACCTGGATGCCGTGGGCACGGAACTCGGCGGCCAGCCGGTCGACGAACTCGAACGTCTCGGGGATCATGAAGCACGAGGTGCCGGCCCGCTTGATCGCGTAGCCCACGGCGTCGAGCCGCACGAGTGTCACGCCCGAGGCGGCCAGTCGCTCGACCACCGACAGCAGGTACTGCCAGCCCGTGGGGTGCTCCACGTCGAGGTCGATCTGATGCGGGGTGAACGTGGTCCACATCAGCTTCATCCCGCCGGTGTGGGTGCGCACCCGGGTGAACGGCAGCCCGGGTCGCGGGCGGTACACGGTGATGAGATCGTCTTCGGTGGCGCCGTCGGGGAACACCGCGCCGAGCGTCAGGAACATGCCGTCGTACGGCGACCCCTCCCCGTCGGCCAGCCAGTCGACGAACGGTGCCGACTCGTCGGACACGTGGTTCACGATCATGTCGGCCATCACGTCGTGCGAGGCGGCGATGGCTGCGATGTCGTCCCACGTGCCGAGACGGGGATCGACGGTGAGGTGATCGGTGGGGTCGAAGCCGGCGTCGGCACCGTCGATGGGCACGTAGAACGGCAGCACGTGCACGCCCGTGAAAGCGCCCGCCAGCGGACCGTCGAGGAGCCGGCGCAGGCCCGCGAGGTCACCGCAGAGCCGGTCGGCGTACGCGATGAGCTGCGGGCCCGACCCGCGACGAGGCGGGCTCAACCGAACCGCACCGCGATGTCGGCGAGGAGACTGCCCTCCTCCGGGCTCACGTCCTCGTCGACACCGGCCACCTCACGGGCCGCCGAGAACAGCGCCATGCGCAGCACCCGGCTCGTGATGCGCTCGTCCACCCCGGCGAGGAACTCGTCGGTGGTGTGATCGGCCAGCGCCTTGCGGGCCTTCGCCATCGCCGGGCCGAGGTACTGCTCGAACGAGAACGACCCGCCGCGCCAGTCTTCGGTGATCTCGCGGATCGTCTCGATCTCGGCAGGGTCGAGGTGGTGGTCGGCCACCATCACGAGCGCCAGCAGCTCGAGTGCCGCCTGGTGCTCGCGGTCGGCCGTGGCGTGCACGGCAACCCCGTCGTACAGCTCGTTCAATCGGTCGTTCATCGGTCGTCCTCATGGGTGCTGGGGTCGTGGGCCTGGGGGCCGACCGTAGCCAAGCCCAGCGCTCGACGCAGAAACTCCAGCTGGTGCACCAGCAGGTTCTCGGCCACGACCTCCTGCGGGGTCATGTGGGTGACACCCACCAGCGGCAGCACCTCGTGAGGCCGGCCGGCCGCGAGCAGGGCCGACGACAGCTGCAGCGTGTGTGCCGCCACCACGTTGTCGTCGGCCAGACCGTGGACGAGCAGCAGTGGGCGGGTCAGCCGGTCGGCCAGCGGCAGCAGTGAACTCTGGTCGTACGGGCGGGGGTCGTCGGTGGGATCGCCCAGGTAGCGCTCGGTGTAGTGGGTGTCGTAGAGACGCCACTCGGTCACGGGTGCGCCGGCCACGGCGGCGTGGAAGACATCGGGCCGGCGCATCACCGCCAGGGCCGCCAGGTACCCGCCGAAACTCCAGCCGCGGATCGCGACACGATCGAGATCGAGCGCGCCGGTGATCTCGGCGGCATGGTGCAGGGCCTCGACCTGATCGTCGAGCGGCGCCGTGGCCAGGTCGTGGAGCACGGCCCGCTCGTGGTCCGAGCCGCGCCCGGGCGTGCCGCGCCCGTCGGCCACGACCACCGCGAAGCCCTGATCGGCGAACCACTGGGAGTTGAGGAAGGCGTTGTGCGACCGCACCACGCGTTGGGAGTGGGGCCCGCCGTAGGGATCCATGAGCACGGGCAGGGCCGAACCGTCGTGGTCGTGGGGGAGCAGCACCGCCACCGGCACACCGCTGTCGGTCCGCAGCATCGTGACGTTCGGGGTCACGAGTGGTGTCTCGGCGTGGCTCGTCAGCTCGTGTCCGTCGGGGAGTGTCCACCGCCCGCCGGGTGCGTCGAGGTGGGCGCGGCGGATCACCACGGTGGGCCCACCCACGGCCGCGGCGTGCACCCCGTCGTCGTGCGTGAGCGTCGTGAGGCCCGGCCCGTCGTCATCGTCGGACGCCTCGGACCACCGGTGCACGTGGGCGACCGTGGGATCGTCGATCGGGTTGGCCACGAACACCACCTGCGCGATGCCGGCCGACCCGGAGCTGACCGACACGATCGATCGCACCTGGAGCTCGGTGCCCGTGACCGCCACCCCGCCCACCAGCAACCGCCGGGCGCCGTTGCGATCGGCACACGTGACCAGCCGACCGTCGGCCAGCACCCGTGGCGATCCGGCCACCAACTCGACCCAGGCATCGTCGTGGTCGACGAAGAGCGCGTCGGTGGCGCCGGTGTCGGTGTCGACAGCGAGCACCTCGAGGCGGCGCTGGTCGCGCGACTGCACCGTGATCACCAGCCCACCGCTGCCCCACTGCACGCCGGCCAGATAGGGGAGGGCCGAACGGTCCCACTCGACGTCGACGGGTTCGCTGCCGTCGATCGGGAACACGTGCAGCGAGACATCGGCGTTGTCGGTGCCGGCGGCGGGGTACCGCACCGTGGTGGGTGCCGACGACGGATCAGCGGGATCGGCGAGATGCCACTGCTGGATCGGCGCCGTGTCGACCCGGCACACGGCGATCGCGCTGCCGTCGGGACTCCACCAGTAGCCGCGGAAGCGGCGCATCTCCTCCGCGGCGATGAACTCGGCGCTGCCCCAGCTGACGGTGTCGGGCTCGTCGAGATCGCCGCCTGCCAGCACCCGCCACGACCCGTCGAGCTCGGCCAGGCACAGGAGGCGACCGCTCACGTACGCGACGCGCCGGGCGGGCGGATCGGGGCGCGGGTCGAACACGGGACCGGCCACGTCGAGCGGCCGGGCCCGGCCCGACAGCAACCCGGCGGTGAACAGCCGACCACCCAGCGCGAACGCGGCCACGGTCCCGGCCGAGTCGGTGGCGTAGCCGGTGATGCCGCCGGCGCTCTCGCGCAGGCGTTCGCGGCGGGCGCGCTCCTCGGGAGGGAGGTGGCCGTGGTCGGCCAGGAGCTCCGCCGGATCGGCCACGAGCCGCTCCTCGCCCGTGCGGGCGTCGGCCACCCAGAGGCAGTTGACGGGATCGTCGCCGCCACGGCTGCGCAGGAACACCACCCGCCGACCGTCGGCCGACACCGTGACGTCACGCGGCTCGCCCAGCGTGAGCCGCTGGGTCCGGGCGTACTGACGGGGGAACGAATCGACCACGGCCACGACTGCGATGCTAGGCCCCGGCCGGTGGGGGCTCAGGTCGGTTCGACGAGGATCTTGGCGTGCCGATCGGGGTCGGCGAGATCGGCGAACGCCTGGGGCACGCCGTCGATGTCGACGGTGCCGGTCAGCAGCGGCTCGAGGTCGACCCGGCCCTCGGCGATGGCGTCGAGCGAGGACGCGAACTCCTCGGGGGTGTAGCCGAGCGCGAACTGCACGTTGAGCTCGCGGCTGATCCCGACCATCGGGTCCACGTGATCGGTCTGCATGCACACACCCACCACGAGGATGCGGGCGTCGCGCGGCGACATGCGCATGGCGGCGTCGATCATCCCCGGCACGCCCACCGCCTCGAACACCACGAGCGGACGCTGACCGTCGAGGTCACGCCACGCCGCCACGGCCGGCCGCTCGCGTGGGTCGACCACCACATCGCAGCCGAGGAGCTCGCCGAGCTCGCGCCGGCGCGACGAGAAGTCGGCGCCCACGATGGGGCCGATGCCCCGCATCCGGAGCTCGGCCACGCAGGCGAGCCCGACGGGACCGAGCCCGAGCACGATGGCCGCGTCGCCCGGGGCGATCCTGCTCTTCGCCACCGCGTGCACGCCCACGGCCAGCGGCTCGGTGAGGGCGGCCAGCCGGTGCGAGAGTCCGTTCGGCACCGGCAGCGTGAGCGCCTCGTTCAGCACCATCAGTTCCGAGTACCCGCCCGGGTACAGGTTCGAGTAGCCCACGGTGTGCAGTCCTCGGTCGTCGAAGGTGACCGGCAGGCTCACCACCAGGTCGCCGTCCGAACGGATCGTGCACCCCGGACCCACCTCCACGACCTCGCAGCAGAACTCGTGCCCCATCACCGTGTCGAGGTGCGGCTCGAACACGACCGGTTTCATCGCCGTGGGGTCGTCGCCGAACTCGCCCTCGAGCTCGGCCGTCCGCCGGCGCAGCTCCTCGCCGTGGCGCAGCATGTGGAGATCGCTGCCACAGATCCCGCACGCCAGCACCCGGGTCAGCACCTGACCGGCACCCGGCGTCGGGTCGGGTACCTCGTCGATCCGGAGCTCCCAATCGGTCATCACCGCGGCGCGCATGCGTCGACTGTACGAGCGACGCTCGCGGCCCGACGATGCGGCGGGTCAGCGGGTCGACGCGGCGATCGCGTCGACCACCAGCGCCCAGGCGGCATCGGCGTCGACCGAGGTCACCACCTCGCACGTGGGTGCCGGACGATCGCGCTGGCGGCGTTCGTCGATCACCGTCATGCCTCGGGTCAAGGTGCCGTGGGTCTCGACCGCCACGTGCCGCGGCACGGTGGTGAACAGCTCGGGGTGGGTGAGCACGAGCACCGCCAAGGGGTCGTGCACCGGCGCGCCGTCGAGCCCGTCATGACGTGCCACGTAGTTGTCGGCGAAGAAGTGGAACAGACCGGTCAACACCTCGGCCAGCCGGCCATCGAGAGCCGCCACCTCGTCGATGCGCGCGGGTGTCGCCTGGAACCGGTGCGTGACGTCGAGCCCCGTCATCACCAGGCGGGCGCCGCTGTCGAACACGATGGCAGCGGCGTCGGGGTCGGCCCAGATGTTGAACTCGGCCACCGGGGTCCGGTTCCCGAAGCGTCCGCCACCCATCAGCGAGATGCCGGCGATGCGGTCGACCAGATCGGGCGCGGCCCTCAGCGCGAGGGCGATGTTGGTGAGCGGACCGGTGGGGACGAGCCAGACGTCGTCGTGGGCGCCGCAGGTGTCGATGATGAAGCCGACCGCATCGGTGCCGTCGAGCGGTCGGGTCGGTACCGGCAGATCGGCGCCGTCCAGACCGCTCTCGCCGTGCACGTAGCTGGCGTCGGCCGCCTCCACGACCAGCGGTCGATCGGCGCCCGAGTGCACCTCGGCGTCGAGGTCGAGCAGGTCCCGCAGCACGCGTGCGTTGTACGTGGTGCGTTCGAGCGGCACGTTGCCGGCCACGGTGGTGATGCCGAGCAGCTCCGTGAAGCGGGCGGCCGCCACGATCGCGACGGCGTCGTCGTGGCCGGGGTCGCAGTCGAGCACGATGCGCGGCGTCGACCGGCCGGTGCGGTCGGGCGTCGCTGACGACATGCCGCCCAGCTTGGCACGACCCGTGCGAGCATGGACCCCATGGCGACCCGGCTGGTGATCATGACGATCGTTGCCGCCGCGCTCGCAACGGGCTGCTCGTCGGACGATCCGGGCGACGCCGGAACCACCCCGGCACCGATCAGCACGACCACCACCAGCCCCGACCCCACCGGCCCGGCGCCGTCACCGACCTCGGACGAGCCCGCCGACGAATCGACCACCGTCATCGACACCACCACGACCACGTCCGTCGTGGCCGCGGTGCCGGAGGTGGGCGTGCCCGGTCTCGACAGCGATCTGGTGGTGTGCCGCGCCTGGAGCCGGTTCGCCGGATCGTTCCAGGTGGTGGCCGTCGCGGCCTCGTTCGGCGACGACCCGATCGAAGTGGCCCGCCTCGAGGTGGCGGCCGCCCCGGTGGTGGCCGACGCCGTCGAGGAGATGGTCGCCGAGTGGCCCACCGAGCTGGCCGACGAGGCCGACCTCGTGGCCGACGGACTCCTCGGTCCCTACGCCCGGCGCTCGGCCCGGGCCCTCGACGCGCTCGTGGCCGCCGGTGCCGACGACGATGAGCTCGCGGAGCTGGCCGACGCCTGGCTCGCCGCGCTCGAGGTGCGGGATCCCACCGAGGTCCTCCCCACACTCGAGCTCGATCCCGAACTCGATGCACTCGTGACCACGGCCGCGGTCGACTTCGAGTCGCAGGTGGTGCCCATCCCGCTCGACCCCAGCCTCGTGACCGATGTGGACGTGCCCCGGTCCGAGGAGTTCCTGTTCGAGACCTGCCCCGACCGCGGCACCCTCGCCGGCACCGAGGTCGAGGGCTGAGGGTCGAGGGTCGAGGGTCCGATACGTTTCCCGGGTGACCGATCCCCGCGACCTCTCACGCGGCCTGATCGGCGCCGGCATCGCCGTGTGCGCGTGGTCGACGGGGACCGTGCTCGCCAAGGGGATCGGGATGGACGGGTTGGCGATCGGCGCCTACCGGTTCGCGCTGTTCGCGGTGTGCATCCTCGTCTGGATGCGGGTGCGGGGTGCTCGCTTCCGGTGGCGGGTGATGCGCGACTCGATGTGGGGCGGCATCGCCCTCGGCGCCGACATCGCGCTGTTCTTCTCGGCGGTGAAGCTCACGAGCATCGTCAACGCCACGATCATCGGTTCGATGCAGCCGATCGTGGTCGGGGTGATCGCCGCCCGGTTCTTCGGTGAGCGGATCCGGGGCCGCGACGCGCTCTGGTCGCTGGTGGCGTTGGCCGGCACGGTCGTGGTGGTCACCGCGTCCGCAGGTGACGAGATCAGCGACATCCGCGGTGATCTGCTGGCGCTGGCGGCCATGTTGTCGTGGAGCGCGTATTTCATCGCGTCGAAGAACTCGAAGAAGACCATGACCCCGACCGAGTTCACCGCCGGCACGGCGATCTGGACGGCGCTGATCTGCGCACCGCTCGGGTTCGCGTTCGGCCAGGACATGTCGTGGCCGACGTGGCAGCACTGGCTGCTGCTGGCCGCGATGGCGATCGGCTCGGGTCTCGTCGGCCATGCGCTGATGAACTGGTCGCTGGTCCGCATCCCGTTGTGGGTGGGATCGACGTTCACCCTGCTGATCCCGGTGTTCTCGGCGCTGCTCGCGTGGGCGTTCCTCGGCGAGGCGGTCAGCCCCCTGCAGGGCGTCGCCATGGCCATCGTGATCGCCGCGCTCGCGATCGTCGTCCGAGCGCAGTCGGTTCGCGCCAGCCCCATCCCCGATCCGGTGCCCGCCACGCCCGCGTGACTCCTGGCCGGCCGGGGTCAGTCACCGGCCGGGTTCAGTCACCGGCCGGGTTCAGTCGAGGTGCAGGGTGCCCTCGGCGTCGAGCACGGCCTCGGTGCCGACCCATTCGCCGGTGAGCAGCGCCGTGCGCACGGAGTGGTCGTCGGAGATGCCCCACGCCCGCCGTCCATCGGCCAGCAGGCACGACGCGATGGCCCGCTCGGGGCCGCCACGGCCGTGCATCACCGTGTACGCCTCGATCGTGGCGGCCCCGGCTGCGTGGGTCGGATCCGCCAGCTCGCGGCGCGGCAGCACGTCCACGCGGTCCTGCGGTGACTCGTGGCGGAACCCCTCGGCCGGTGGCGTGGTGCCGTAGATGCCGAACGAGTGCTTGGTGGCGTAGCCGCCGTTGGCCCACACGAGTCCCAGTTCGCCGGGCCGTTCGCGCATGTCGCCCACCACGGTGGCGATGGCGTGCATCACGTAGTTGTTCCACGGTCCGCCGGCGAACGACAGACCGCCGGTGCGGGTCAGTGGCCGGTCGGCATCGAACGGGTCGAGCCCGAGCGAGCGGGCGCCGAGCTGCACCGCCGACGGGAAGCACGAGTACAGGTCGATCACCGAGATGTCGTCGATCGACGCACCCGCCAGCCGGAGTGCGGTCTCCCCGCCGAGCTCGACGGCCGGCGTCGCGGCGAACGTGTCGCGGTGCGAGACGTTGGGGTGCTCGTGGCAGTCACTGCCGCTGTGGGGGAACACCCAGCGGTCCTCGGGCACGCCGAGACGTCGAGCGGCATCCACCGAGCACATGATGATCGCGGCACCCATGTCGACGTCGTTGTTCGAGTTCATGACCTTCGTGTACGGCGAGCCGATCATCCGGTTGCGCGGGCCGGGTGTGCGGATCTCCTCGGCGGTCAACGGCTCGCGGATCCAGGCGTAGGGGTTGCGGGCGGCGGTGGCGCTGAAGCGGGCCCACATCTCACTGACCCGCACGAGGTGCTCGTCGGGATCGGCGCCCAGCGACGCCCGTACCGCCGTCTCGAACATCGGGTAGACCTGCACCGGCATGTAGATGCCGCGGTCGATCTCGGCCTGCAGGTTCATCTGCAGCTCGGTGCCGATCGACACCGGTTCCAGCCCCTCGGGCGCCTTCGGCCAGTCGAGCTCCACGCCCGCCTTCTTCGCCCGCATCCGGGTGCGCCACGCCTCGCCGCCCGTGAGGATCGCCACGTCGAGGTGGCCGTCGAGGATGTCCCGGCTCGTGGCGTTCAGCAGGGTCTGGGGTGAGTTGCCGCCCATCGTCGACACGGCCAGCTCTCGTGGCTGCTGACCGAGCTGCTCGGCCACGGCCCACGCCGGGTTCCCGTAGCGCCACGACAGCAGGCCCACCACCCGCAGCGAGTCGGCGGTGGGCACGTCGGTGAGGCCGGCATCGGTGCTGGCCGAGCGGATGGCTGTCTCCATGAGGGCTGCTGGTTCGAGGGCGTCCTCGAGGCCGTCGGCCCCGAGATCGAGACGGTGGAGGGACTGACCGACGCCGACGATCACGGGGGTACGGGGGTCGAGCGACATGGAGCGCACGTTACGAACCCCCGCACCGTCTGGGGGAATCGTCCGGACCGGACCGGGCCGGATCGTCGGACCGGGGCCGATCGCAACCGGCGCGCAGGCGGCGCGCAACCCGACTGCGACGGGCGAGAAGTACGAGTTGTCGGTGAGGGACGACACCGGCGACACGGGCTCGTGGTGCCGGTGTCCCCCACCGTGGGGGACACAACGACCACCACGGCGACCGAACCGCCCGGAGGAGGCCACCGATGTCATCGACCGTCACCGATTCCCGCACCGTCTACTCGCTCGAGGGGACGTTGCTCGAGATCTGCTCGTGCGGGGTGCTGTGCCCGTGCTTCGTCGGTGAGGACCCCGACGGCGGTGAGTGCGCCGGGGTGATCGCGTACCGCCTCGACCGGGGCGAGATCGAGGGGGTCGACGTGGCGGGCCTGTCGATCGCCGTGGTGGCCGAGATCCCGGGCAACGCCCTGCAGGGCGGATGGCGCGTCGTGATGGTGGTGGACGACCGCGCCACCGAGGAACAGGAGCAGGCCATGCTGCGTGCCTTCGGCGGTGAACTCGGCGGCTTCCTCGGCGACCTGGCCGGCCTCGTCGACGAGGTCGTGGCGGTCGAGCGCGCCACGATCTCCCACGGTGTGGACCAGGCCGCCGGCTCGTTCCGTGTCGACGGGATGATCCACGCCGAGATGGAACCCATCGTGGGCGCCAACGGGGTGGCCACGACGCTGCAGGAGACGGCCTTCACCACGGTTCCCGGTGCACCGGCGTACGCCGCGAAGACGTCGCGGTTCGAGGTCGACCTGCCGCAGCACGGCATGACGTGGACGATCGAGGGGAAGAACGCCGTCCAGACCCCGTGGCGGGCCGAGCACACGACCGGCTGACGGGCTCGACGATGACCGTGCCCACCACCGCAGATTCCCGATCCGGCGCGCCGACCGACACGGGCCCCACGACCGGCTCCGGTCCCGGCCGACCCGTCCGGCGCCGACCGGCCTGGATGCCGTCACCGATCCTCGGCGCGGTGATCGTGGGGGCGTGGGTGCTCGCGATCGTCGCCGAGCTGACGGGGCGTGCGCACCTGGTACATCATCACGATCTCGTGGAGGGGACGCTCCCGGTCGCCGCCACGCTGGCACTGTTCCTCGTGGCCTGGCAGGCGCACGTCGCAGCCATGATGCTGCCGTCGTCGCTGCCGCTGATCGCACTGTTCCGCCGGGCGTCGCAGGGCCAGCCGCACCCGGTGGCCGCCCGCGCCGCGTTCATCGGCGGCTACGCGGTGGTGTGGACGGGGTTCGGCATCGTGATGTTGGGCGGCGATTCGCTGCTCCACGCCGGGGTCGACCGGTGGCCCGCCCTCGACCAGCCATCGGTGATCGGCGGCGGAGCGCTCCTGATCGCCGGGGCCTTCCAGTTCTCCTCGCTGAAGGACCAGTGCCTGCGCCAGTGCCGCCACCCCGCGGTGTTCCTCACGGCGCACTACCGGCGCGGGGTGGGAGCGGCGTGGAACCTCGGTGTCCGCCACGGCGTGTTCTGCCTCGGGTGCTGCTGGGCGTTGATGGTGGTGATGTTCATGGTCGGCATCGCCAACCTCGCCTGGATGGCGCCCCTGGCACTGGTGATGCTCTACGAGAAGACCGGTGCCGGAGGTCGCCGTGCCGCCGCACCGATCGGTGTGGTGCTGATCGCGCTCGGGAGTCTCGTGCTGCTCGATCCCGCCTGGCTGCCGGGGGCGCTCGGCGGCCACACCCACTGAACCGGACCCCCGGACCATCGGCTCCCGACCGTCGTCACGCGGACAGTTCGTACAGCGTGCGGGGTGGGTGGGGGAGGGGGTCGTACACTCGTCGGCGATGGCACGCATCGCGATCGGCTCCGACCATGCCGGGTACGAACTGAAGACGTTCCTCGCCACGCTGCTGAGCGACGAGGGGCACGACATGAACGACCTCGGCACCGACTCGAACGAGAGCGTCGACTACCCCATGTTCTGCGCCGCCGTCGGTCGAGAGGTACGCGACGGCGTGGCCGACCTCGGCATCGTGATCGGCGGCAGCGGCCAGGGCGAGCAGCTGGCCGCGAACAAGGTCCGCGGGGTACGCGCCGCGCTCTGCAACGACCTCTACACGGCCCGCATGGCCCGCGCCCACAACGACGCCAACGTGCTGTCGATGGGCGCCCGAATCGTGGGCACCGGCCTGGCCGAGGAGATCGTGCGGCTCTTCCTGGCCACCGAATTCGAAGGCGGGCGCCACGCGCGCCGCGTCGACCAGATCACCGAGCTCGAGGAGCAGTTCTGATGCCATTCCCCTCCGACACCGATCCCGACCTCGAGGTCGAGGCGCTGCTGCAGCGCGAGTACGAGCGACAGGTGACCGGCCTGCAGCTCATCGCCAGCGAGAACTTCACCTCGCCGGCGGTGATGCGCGCCGTTGGCTCGGTACTCACCAACAAGTACTCCGAGGGCTACCCCGGCAAGCGCTACTACGGCGGCAACGCGATCGTCGACGACATCGAGTCGATCGCCATCGAGCGCGTGAAGGCACTGTTCGGCGCCGAGCACGCCAACGTGCAGCCGCACTCCGGTGCCAACGCCAACATGTGCGTGTACCAGGCGCTCCTCGAGCCCGGCGACACCGTGCTCGGCCTCAGCCTCGACCACGGCGGCCACCTCACCCACGGGTCGCCCGTGAACGCCAGTGGACTGCTCTACCGCTTCGTGTCCTACGGCGTCGGTGGCGAGGAGCGCATCGACTTCGATCAGGTGCGCGACCTCGCGCTCGAGCACCGCCCGAAGATGATCGTGGCCGGCACCACGGCGTACCCGCGGCGGCTCGATCCCGAACCGTTCAAGGCCATCGCCGACGAGGTCGGCGCGCTGCTGCTGTTCGACATCGCCCACCTCGCCGGACTCGTGGCCGGCGGCGCCCACCCCAACCCGGTGCCGTATGCCGACGTGGTCACCTTCACCACCCACAAGACGTTGCGGGGTCCGCGCGGTGGCTGCATCCTCAGCACCGCCGAGCACGCGAAGGCGATCGACAAGGCCGTGTTCCCCGGCTGGCAGGGCGGCCCGCTCGAGCACGTCATCGCCGGCAAGGCCATCGCGTTCCGCGAGGCCGCCGACCCGTCGTTCCGTGCCTACGCGCACCAGGTCGTCACCAACGCCTCCGCACTCGCCGCAGCGCTCGCCCAGGAGGGGTTCCGCCTGGTGTCGGGGGGCACCGACAACCACCTCATGGTGGTCGACCTCCAGCCGTTCGACGCCGAACTCACCGGCAAGATGGCCCAGTCGACGCTCGACGAAGCCGGCATCACGCTCAACAAGAACACGGTGCCCGACGATCCGCGCAGCCCCTTCGTCACCAGCGGAGTGCGCATCGGCACGCCGTCGGTCACCACCCAGGGGATGACCGAGACCGAGATGCCGGTGATCGCCGGCCACATCGCCCGTGCACTGCGCGGCCGCGATGACACCGCCGAACTCGAGGTGGTGCGCAAGGAGGTCGCCGACCTCTGCGCCCGGTTCCCCGCGTACCCGGCCTGATCGACGGTCACGGTCCGTGCTCCCGTCGATGACCGACCACCTCGTCGTGGGCGCGGTCGCGGCGATCGTGACGTTCGTGACCACACCGCTGATCGGGTGGGGCGCTCGTCGCCGGGGTTGGGTGTACGAACCCAACGAGCGGTCGGTGCACACCGAACCGATCCCCGACATCGGCGGCCTCGGCATGCTGTTCGGCTTCCTCGCCGCCTTCGCGACGGCCTGGTGGCTCGACGTCTTCCAGCCGCTCTTCGCCAGCAACTCCGAGCCCATCGGCGTGCTCGTGGCCGTGCTCGTGGTGTTCGGCGTGGGGGTGGTCGACGACATCTTCGACATCCCGCCGCCGGCGAAGGTGACCGGCATCGTGATCGCCGGACTCGTGCTCGTGTGGTTCGGCGTCACGATGTACTTCTTCCGCCTCCCGTTCCTCGACGTGATCATCCTGTCGCCCGACTGGACGCCGCTCGTCACGGTGCTGTGGCTGCTGGGCATGACCCAGGCGATCAACCTGATCGACGGACTCGACGGCCTGGCCGCCGGCATCGTGGCCATCGGAGCGGGCGCGTTCTTCCTCTACTCGTTCCGTCTCGGGGAACTCGACCTGCTCACGCAACCCAACATCGGTCCGCTGATCGCCATCATCACCGTCGGGATGTGCGTCGGCTTCCTGCCCCACAACTTCAACCCGGCGCGCATCTTCATGGGCGACGGGGGAGCGTTCCTGCTCGGGTTGATGCTGGCGATCTCCACCAGCGTGGTGGGCGGTCGCGCCGACCCCGGCACGCAGGCGTTCGTCGGGCAGACGTTCTTCTTCCTCGCGCCGCTGTTGATCCCGTTGCTGATCCTCGGGGTGCCCATCCTCGACACGGCCTTCGCGATCGTGCGTCGGGCCACCCGCCGTCAAGCGCTCGACGAGGCCGACAAGGGTCACCTGCACCACCGCCTCATGGACCTCGGCCACGGGCAGCGGCGCAGCGTGCTCATCCTCTGGACATGGACCGCGCTGTTGTCGGCGTTCGTGCTGTACCCGGTGCTCACCGGCGAGAACCCGACCTATCTCCCGTTCGGCGTGGGTGCGTTGTTGATCGTGCTCTACACCGTGCTGCACCCGAGCGTGCGCCGCCAGCGCGAGAGCGGCATCTCGTGAGCGGCACCTCGTGGATCAACCAGGTGGACGCGGGTCCGGACGTTTGCAGTGGCGGCCGGGATCGACTACCTTGTGCTGCCGTTCACAAGCCTCCGCCATGTGAACCCACCCCCGTGAACCCAATCAGGGATCGATGAAGCTCCTCCGCACCAACGTCCGCGTCAACCCCCGTGACTCACTCGGTCAGGGTCTCGACGCCGCCCTGACCCTGGTGCTGTTCTTCGTGGCCGGGTTCTTCCTCGACCGATGGCTCGGCACCACGCCGTTGTTCATGATCGGGCTCACGATCGTGGCCGCCGTCGGGGTCTTCTACAAGCTGAAGATCGGCTACGAGTCGCGCATGGAGGAGCACGATCGCGAGCACCTCGCCCGAAAGGCGGCTCGGGCGTCGACCGACGCAGCGTCGGGCGGCAGCACCGAGGTGTCCGCACCGTGAGCCCCGACAGCCGACCCGTGCCGCGTGCGCGCCGCCACACCGACGCCGGGTTCGTCCGTGACTCCGGCCCCTCGCCCGAGGTCGGCATCTCGCGCGACATCGCCAAACGCGGCCTCGTGGTGGCACCGGTGCTCGTTGCGGTCAGCGCCGTCATCTGGGGCTCGGCCGGCGCATGGTCGGCCGCGTACGCGATCGCGCTCGTGTTGGCGAACTTCGCCGGCTCCGCGCTCTTGATCGCCGGGGCCGCCAAGATCTCGTTCGGCCTCATGATGGGCACCGTGCTGTTCGGGTACCTGATCCGTCTCGCGATCATCTTCGCCGCCGTCTGGTTCGTGGCCGAGGCGTCGTGGATTTCGCTCCCGGCCCTCGGAGCGACCATCATCGTGACGCACCTCGGACTTCTGGTCTGGGAACTCAAGTACGTGGCCATCTCGCTCTCACACAGTGGCGTCATGGCCGACCGCGACATCTCGACCCACGACATCTCGACCCCCCAGATCTCGAACCGCGACAACTCGCACCAGTAACCGACTCGACCCACTCATCCGCCACCCTCGCTCACCAGGAACGGTCTCACACGTGTTCGGACTCGAATTCCCGCCGATCAACGCCCTGCTCCGCTGGCCAGACATCTTCCCGACCTTCAACAAGATCGGGCTGATCGCCGTCCTCGCCGCCCTCATCGGCATGGGCATCTTCTGGCTGGCCACTCGCCAGGACGACTCCAAAGCGCCCAAGGGTGTCCGCAACTTCGCGGAGTCGATCATCGAGTTCATCCAGAACGGCATCATCATGCAGACGATCGGCAAAGCCGGTCTCGGATGGACCCCGCTACTGCTGAGCCTGTTCGTCTTCATCTACCTCTGCAACATGCCGGGCATCATCCCGATCCTGCAGATGCCTGCCACCGGTCGCCTCGCGATCCCCCTGGGGCTCGCGCTGCTCGTGTGGGTCACGTTCATCGGCACCGGCATCAAGCACCAGGGGCTCGGCTACTTCGGGCACCTGTTGTGGCCCCCGGGGATGCCGGTGTTCCTCAAGCCGATCGTCGGCCTGATCGAGTTCATCTCGACCATCTTCGTCACGCCGTTCTCCCTGACCGTCCGTCTCATGGCCAACCTGATGGCCGGCCACATCCTGCTCGTCACGTTCGGCCTGCTCGCCGAATCGCTGTTCCGAGCCGAGACGAACCAGTTCCTGCTCGTGCCGACCGGTCTGCTCCCGCTGCTGATGCTCGTCGGCATCACGGCGTTCGAGGTGCTGGTGGGCTTCCTGCAGGCGTACATCTTCACCATCCTCGCCGCCGTCTACATCAGCAACTCGCTCGTCGGTCACGCCGAAGAAGCCCACTGACCACTGACCACTGACCACTGACCACTGACCGATCACCGATCGATCAGCGGACTCACCCGAATCTCTCACCAGAATCCATCAACAGGAGAAGACCACCAACATGGAAGCGCTCGCATCTCTCGTGGCCCAGGCCGATCTCAGCGGGTTCACAGCCGAAGAAGTGAGGACCATCACAGCCGCCGGTGATGCCGGACTCGCCTATGCCATCGGCGCCATCGGCCCTGCCATCGGCATCGGCTTCCTCGTCGGCAAGTCCGTCGAGGCGATGGCCCGTCAGCCCGAAGCCGCCGGCATGGTCCGCACCACCATGTTCCTCGGCATCGCCTTCACCGAGGCGCTCGCCCTGATCGGCTTCGTCGTCTTCATCCTCTTGAAGTTCGCCTGATTCGTCCCGGATCCCTGCGAACGACCCGATGACCGATCTGGGCTGTCCATGACAAGAAAGAGGCCAACGTGCTGACCACCCTCGCCGTGACCGCGAATTCGTTCGTCTCGAATGCCGTCACTGCTCAGGAGATTCCCGAGGAGGACCTCAACCCGATCGCCCTCGAGCTCAAGGAGCTCGTGTGGGGCTTCGGTGCGTTCGCCGTGTTCGCTCTCGTGCTGCGCTACGCGATCTGGCCCAAGCTCAACGGGAGCATCCAGGGCCGCACCGAGCGGATCACCGCCAACCATGCCGATGCCGCCGCCACCACTGCGTCCGCGCAGGGCGATGTGGCCGACTACGAGGCGGCCAGAGCCGCCGCTCGCGCCGAGGGCCAAGCGATCGTCGACGAGGCACGGGCTCAACTCGAGGCCGAGCGCACCGAGCGCATCGCCGAGGTGAACCGGGGCATCGCCGCCCGTCGAGCGGCTGCCGTGGCCGAGGTGGAGGCTGCCCAGGAGGCCGCCCGAGCCGAGGTCGAGGCCGCTGTGGCTTCCGTGACCTCGACGGTCACGCTCCTGGCACTCGGTCGCGAACCCGACCCCGACGTCCTGCGCAACGTCGTGACGTCGACCGTGAACGCAGGAGCTGCCCAATGAGTGCCGTGTCCACCCTCCAGCTGGCGATCGCCGGCCTCGCCCCCCAAGTCGAATTCGATGTCGACGACCGAGGGGTCACCGCCGCCCACCCGATCTTCCCCCCGATCTGGGAGATCGCCCTGCAGACGGTCGCGTTCGCCGCGATCGTCTACGCGATCTACAAGTTCGGCGGCCCGTCGATCAAGAAGTACTACTCCGACCGCACCGAGCGGATCCAGCGTGAGATGGACGAGGGCGTGGCGGCCAAGGCCGCCGCCGAGTCCGAGGCGCTGCGCATCCGCACCTCACTCGGCGACATCGAGACCGAGCGTCAGCAGATCCTCTCCGAGGCCCGCGCCCAGGCCGAGGGCGTACTCGCCGAGGGAAGGATCCGGCTCGACGACGAAGCCGTCGAGCTCGAGGCCCGGGCCACCGACGAGATCGCCTCGATCGTCGGTCGCTCCGGTGACGAACTGCGGGCGCAGATCACCCGCCACACCAACGCCAGCATCGACCAGGTGGTGGTCCAGAGCCTCGACGACAGCCTCCACCAGCAGCTGATCGAAGACGTCATCGCCCGGGTCGGCGCCGCCACCGGGCCGGCGTCCGGGAACGGAGCATCCGCATGAGCGCCACCACCGACCCCCGCATCGACGGGTACGCCCGGGCGCTGTTCGAGGTCGCCCGCGCCGACGGCACCCTCGACGAGGTCGAGGACGAACTGTTCCGGTTCGCCCGCAGCTACGAGTCGAGTGAGGCGCTGCGCACCACGCTGTCCGACGAGGACATCCCCGCTGCGAAGCGCCAGGCGATCGTCGAAGACCTCCTCGGCGAGACCGCCACCCCCACCACCGTGCAGCTGCTGTCGATGGTCATCGGCTCGGGTCGGGCCTCCGACCTGGTCGCGATCGCCGATGCGCTGGTGCAGCGAGCATCAGCGGCCAAACAGCTCGAAGTGGCCCAGGTCCGCTCGGCCGTCGAACTGACCCCCGATCAGCAGGACCGCCTCCGAGCTGCCATCGCGAATGCCACCGGCAAACAGGTCAACCTCAAGATCGTCGTCGATCCGTCCGTCCTCGGCGGCCTGGTCGCTACGGTCGGTGACATCGTCATCGACGGCTCGGTCCGCGCCACCGTCGAACAGTTGAAGGCCCGTCTGTGATGGTCCTCGCCCCCCTCCGTCCCAGCGCTCGCACCAGGAGTCATCATGGCTGAACTCACCCTCTCCGCCGCCGACGTCGCATCGGCGCTCCAGAAGAACCTCGAGGGGTACGCGCCGTCACTCGAGGCCCGCACCGTGGGCCGAGTGGCCGAGGTGGGCGACGGGATCGCCCGCATCAGCGGGCTCCCCGACGCTGCCGTGAACGAGCTGCTCGAGTTCGACGACGGCACGATCGGCCTCGCCCTCAACCTCGAAGAGCACACGATCGGCGCCGTGGTGCTCGGCCTCGCCGACCACATCGAGGAGGGCCAGCCGGTCAAGTCGACCGGCCGCATCCTGTCGATCCCCGTCGGCGACGGCGTGCTGGGCCGCGTCGTCAACGCTCTCGGCGAGCCGGTCGACGGCCGCGGTGAGCTCGTCGGTGTGCAGAACCGCCGCATGGAGATCCAGGCGCCGGGCATCATGGGCCGCAAGCCCGTGCACGAGCCGATGCAGACCGGCATCAAGTCGATCGACGCGATGACCCCGATCGGCCGGGGCCAGCGCGAGCTGATCATCGGCGACCGCAAGACCGGCAAGAGCACCATCGCCGTCGACACGATCCTGAACCAGAAGGGTCAGGGCGTGAAGTGCATCTACGTGGCCATCGGCCAGAAGGGATCCACCGTCGCCCAGACCGTGGAGACCCTCCGCCAGGCCGGTGCCCTCGAGTACACGGTGATCGTGACAGCTCCCGCGTCCGACCCCGCACCGTTCAAGTACCTCGCCCCGTACGCCGGCTGCGCCATGGGCCAGTACTGGATGGAGAACGGTCAGCACGCTCTCGTGGTGTACGACGACCTCTCCAAGCAGGCCGAGGCCTACCGGCAGATGTCGCTGCTGCTGCGTCGTCCCCCGGGCCGCGAGGCCTACCCGGGCGACGTGTTCTACCTCCACAGCCGCCTGCTCGAGCGGGCCGCCAAGCTGTCCGACGAGAACGGTGCGGGCTCGCTCACCGCGCTGCCCATCATCGAGACCAAGGCCGGCGACGTCTCGGCGTTCATCCCGACCAACGTGATCTCGATCACCGACGGTCAGGTGTACCTGCAGGAGAACCTCTTCAAGTCGGGTGTGCGGCCCGCCGTCGACGTGGGTATCTCCGTGTCACGTGTGGGTGGTGCCGCCCAGGTCAAGTCGATGAAGACGGTGTCGGGCACGCTCAAGCTCGACCTCGCCCAGTTCCGTGAGCTCGAGGCCTTCGCCACCTTCGGCTCCGAGCTCGACGCCGTGTCGAAAGCACAGCTCGAGCGCGGGTACCGGCTGGTCGAGCTGCTCAAGCAGCCGCTCAACAGCCCGATGCCGGTCGAGGAGCAGGTCGTGTCGATGTTCGCCGGCACCAAGGGCTATCTCGACGACATCCCGGTGGGCGATGTGGCCCGTTTCGAGGCCGGACTGATCGACTTCATGCGCAGCGGGTACGCCTCGCTGCTGGCCGATCTCCGTACCGGTGGCATCCCCGACGAGCTCGCCGATGCCGTGCAGACCTACAAGGACCAGTTCAAGGTCGACGAGGCCGCCCGCGTGGCCGACCCCACCAAGGTCAACGTCGACGAGCTGGGCGAGGCCAAGAGCCAGAAGACACTCGCAACGGAGTGATGTAGATGGCAGGTGGACAAGAGAGGATCCTCAGAGGACGTATCCGAAGCGTCCAGGCGACCAAGAAGATCACGCGCGCGATGGAGCTCATCGCGGCCTCGC
>REDU01000160.1 GCA_007693335.1 Ilumatobacter sp.
CGCCGACGTCAGCCGACGGTGGGGGGCGGCAACGGGGCCGGCATGGCGGGTGCTGCCGGTGGACCCTCGAGCGAGAACGGTGGGTACACGTCCACGAGCAGCCGGCCGTAGGCGTTGACCCGCAGCCAGAGACGACCGGCTCCCACCACGAAGCTGCGCAGTCCGTTGGACCACCGTCCGGTGAACAGCACGACGAAGAACGCTGCAACCATCGCGAACCACATCGCGATCACGATCACGACGGCGAACACGGCGATCGGGATGATCCAGATGAACCGGAGCGCGACGGTCAACCGGTTGCGGTCGACGAGCTGGGGTTCGAGGTGCACCACGACCGGATCGGTCCCGGGATCGGTCGCGGTCATGTCGAATTCGAACGGTGGGTAGCTCTCGCGCAACCACAGGGCGTAGGTGTACGTGCGGAGCTCATAACGGAGCACCATGCACTGGAAGTTGGCGATGCCGTCGGGCAACTTCCCGGTGAACAGGATGATGAACCAGCTGATGAGGGCGAGCACGCTCGCGACGTTCGAGAGCACGTTGGCGATGATCAGCTGCGGGATGGCGAGCAACCAGTGCACGAGTGGCCGCCAGCGGGCGACCTCGTTCGGGGCCGTGAGTTCGAGCTCGGCCGGATATGACGACATGGCGTTCCCCTCTCCGCCGGAGTGCCCGGGAGCTGGTGGCCCCGAGTGCGCCACCGAGCGCAACATGAAGCTAGTCCGTCGCCATGAGACGATTCGTGAGGCGTCGTACGAACACACCGATCACCAGTACCGCCGCCCCACCGATCACGGCTTCGGCTGGGAGTGCGAGCGCCACGACCACGCATCCGACCAACCCCACCACGGCCACGGCGCGGGGCCAGCGACGCTGATCGGACCGCAGCGTGAGGGCCGAGGCGTTGGTGATCGCGTAGTAGGTGAGCACCGTGACACTCGAGAAGGCGATCGCGCCGCGGAGATCGAGGGTGAGCACGAGCACCAGCACCACGGCCGCCACCGTCAGTTCGGCCCGGATCGGGAGCGAACGACGGGTGTCCACGTGCGCGAACCAGTGTGGGAGCTCGTGACGGCGCGCCATCGCCAGCGTGGTGCGTGACACACCGGGGATGAGGTTGAGCAGTACGCCGAGTGCGGCGATGCCCGCTCCCACCTGGGTGATGGGCGCGAGCGACGACAGCCCGCCGGCCTCGACCACGAGACGGAGTGGTGCGCCGGTGGCGGCCAGCGAGTCGGCGGGCACGACCGCGAGCGCGGTCACCCCCACGATCGCGTACACGACCAGCACGAGCGCCAGTGCGCGTGGGATGGCCCGGGGAATCGTGACGGCCGGATCGCGCACCTCCTCGCCGAGGGTGGCGATGCGCGCGTAGCCGGCGAAGGCGAAGAAGAGGAAGCCGGCGGACCGCAGCACGTCCCACGGCCCGGCGTCGAAGGGGGTGAGCCGACCGAGATCGGCGGTGTCGCTGGTCCAGCCCGATCCGACCACGACGGCGAGCGCGACCAAGGAGATGACGAGGAGCACCCGAGTGACCGCCACGGTGCGCGAGAGCCCGCCGATGTTCACGGACGTGATGAGGGCCACGGCCACGGCCGCCACCGCTCGCTCGTGCTCCGGCCACAGGTAGGCGCCCACCGCCAGGGCCATCGCCGCGCACGAGGCGGTCTTCCCGACCACGAACCCCCACCCGGCGAGGTGGCCCCAGGCCGGACCGAGCTGGGCGCGCCCGTAGACATAGGTGCCGCCCGACTCGGGGTGGACCGCGGCGAGCTGCGCTGATGATGCGGCGTTGCAGAACGCAACGACGCCGGCGATCAGCAGCCCGATCAGCAGTCCGGTTCCGGCGGCGCCGGCGGCCGGTGACCATGCAGTGAAGACCCCGGCACCGATCATCGAACCGGCGCCGATGACGACGGCGTCGCCCACGCCGAGCCGGCGTTGCAGCTGGCCGTCGAGGTCGCCCACGGCCGCGCACCGTAGACGACGCTGGAGGGACAGCGCTCAGCCCCGATCTCATCCGCACGGGCCCGTGGTGGGGTCTTCGAGCTTCGAGCGGGTCGGTGCCGTTAGCCTCGGCGGCGTGAGTGACCCGACCGGACCCAGGCGTTACCTGGTGCACACCTACGGGTGCCAGATGAACGAGCACGACTCCGAGCGCATCGCGGGTCTGCTCGAGGCGGACGGTCTCGTGGCGGCCACGTCCGAGGACGATGCCGATGTGGTGGTGCTCAACACCTGCTGCATCCGGGAGAACGCGGACAACAAGCTGTACGGCAACCTCGGTCACCTGAAGACGTGGAAGGACGCCCACGACGGTCGACAGATCGTGGTGTCGGGCTGCCTGGCGCAGAAGGACCGCGACATCGTGCGCGAGCGTGCGCCCTATGTCGACGTGGTGATGGGCACCCACAACGTGCACCGAGCCGCCGAGTTGGTGACCGAAGCCCGCACGGGCGGGCCCGTCACCGAGATCCTCGAAGCCGCGGTGATCGACGACCACGCCATGTTCCCATCGGCGCTCCCGGCGCGGCGCGACGTGTCGTACAACGCGTGGGTCACGATCCAGATCGGCTGCGACAACAACTGTGCCTTCTGCATCGTGCCGGCCGTGCGCGGCGTCGAGATCAGCCGGCCCTTCGTCGACATCGTGGCCGAGGTGGAGGCACTGGCGGCCGACGGCGTGAGCGAGGTCACCCTGCTCGGCCAGAACGTGAACAGCTACGGACGCGACCTGCAGCTCGCCGCCCGGCACGCGGGCGACACCTCGGCCAAGCTGCGCCCGCTGTTCGCCGATCTCCTGCGCCACGTCGGCGCCGTCGACGGCATCCGCCGGGTGCGCTTCACCAGTCCTCACCCCAAGGACATGCGTCCCGAGACGTTCGGCGCGATGGCCGACACCTCGGCGGTGTGCGAGCACCTCCACTATCCGCTCCAGGCGGGCAGCGATCGTGTGTTGGCCGCCATGCACCGTGGGTACACGGCCGAGCGCTATCTCGAGCGGCTGGCCGAGGCCCGTCGACTCGTGCCCGACCTGGCGGTGTCGACCGACATCATCGTGGGGTTCCCGGGCGAGACGGATGACGACTTCGAGCGCACGCTCGAGGTGGCCGCCGCGGCCGAGTTCGACTCCGCGTACACCTTCATCTTCTCGCCCCGACCCGGTACCGAGGCAGCGGGTATGGAGGACGAGTTCGTCGATCCGGCGGTGGCGGGTGAGCGGTTCCAGCGGCTCCGGGTGGTGGTCGAGCGCTCCAGTCTGCTCAAGCACGAGGCGCGCGTGGGACGCGTCGAGGAGGTGCTGGTGGAGGGACCGAGCAAGAAGGATCCGACGGTCACCAGTGGTCGCACGCGCCAGAACAAGCTGGTGCACTTCACGCCGCCCCGTCCGCTGCGCGCCGGCAGCTACGCCACCGTCGAGGTCACCTACGGTGCGCCGCACCATCTCATCGGTCGTTTCGTGGACCTCGTGGCCGAGCCGAACCACCGCACCCGCATCCCCGTTGCCGCCGGCTGACGCGACCCGAGCGGGATCAGCCGGGGAGGAGCACGGGCTTCACGACCTCGCCCGCAGCTGCGGCCTGCTCGGCGGCGTCGATCCCGGCCCGGATCGGGTGCCGGTCGATCGTTTCCGTCGCGGGTGGCGACGCGCCGCCTCGGTACCCTCGGTCGCAGTGTCCGGCCCCCATCATCCGCCCGTCGCACCGCTGGTCGCGGTGATCGGACCCACCGCGTCGGGCAAGTCGGCGGTGGCACTGACGGTGGCCGAGGCGCTGGGCGACGTGGATCTCGTGTCGGTGGACGCGATGCAGGTGTACCGGGGGATGGACATCGGCACGGCGAAACCCACCGCCGCGGAACGAGCACGGGTGCGCCACCACCTCATCGACCTCGTGGAGCCCGATCACGACTTCTCGGTGGCCGAGTTCCAGCAGCACTACGAGCGCGTGCGGTCCGAACTCGTCGGGGCTGATCGTCGGGCGATCCTGGTCGGTGGCACCGGCCTGTACCACCGGGTGGTGATCGACCGTCTGACCCTGCCGGGGGAGTGGCCCGAGCTCCGTCAGCAGCTCGAGGCCGATGCTGCGTCGGCGGGACCGGAGGTGCTGCACGAACGCCTGGCCGAGCTCGACCCGTTGGCGGCGAGCCGGATGGAACCCACCAACACCCGCCGCGTCGTGCGAGCACTGGAGGTCACGATCGGCAGCGGTCGACCGTTCAGCTCGTTCGGTCCGGGCCTCGAGACGCATCCACCGAGTGAGGTGGTGCAGGTGGGGCTCCGCTGGGACCGGGAACACCTCGCTCGGCGGATCGACGAACGCGTGCACGCGATGGTCGACGCCGGGTTCGTCGACGAGGTTCGCGTCCTCGCGTCGAGAGGTCTCTCCCGCACCGCTCGGCAGGCGCTCGGGTACCGCGAGATCCTCGAACATCTCGACGGTGCCTGCACGCTCGACGAGGCGATCGCCACCACGGTGCTGCGGACGCGTCAGTTCGCCGTACGACAACTGCGATGGTTCCGGCGTGACCCTCGCGTACGCTGGGTGGACGTCGTTGAGGATCCGGTGGCGGAAGCCGCCCCGGTGATCGCTGCGGCGCTCGAACGCCCATGACCACGACCTCCCGCTCCGGCTCTCCCGCTCCCGGTTGCTCGCTCACGCTCGAGAAGCACCACGGGCTCGGCAACGACTTCCTCGTGGTGTTCGACCCGTCCGTTGCCGACGCCGATCTTCCCGCGCTGGCCCGTCGGGTGTGCGACCGCCGTCGCGGGATCGGCGCCGACGGGTTGTTGGTCGGCACCGAGTCGGCCGAACTGCACGACGCCGGGTACGACGCCCGCATGGTGCTCTACAACGCCGACGGCAGTCGGGCCGAGATGAGCGGCAACGGCATCCGCTGCTTCGCCCAGGCGCTCGCCAGGCGGCGAGGCGATCTCGCCACCCAGCGGATCCTCACCGATGCCGGGGAGCGTGCCGTGGTGCTCCACGCCTCGGATCGTGCCGACACCGTCGAGGCCAGCGTCGAGATGGGTGACATCGGCACGTTGGCCGAACCCGACGGCTGGAGCGATCTGGGCGCTCATCCCGACCGGCCGGTGGCGCATCTCGATCTCGGGAACCCGCACAGCGTCGTGGGGGTGGACGACGTGCGAGCGGTGGATCTCGTGACGCTCGGCGGCAAGGTTCCGCACGTCAATCTCGAGATCATCGAGCCCGGCCCGGAGCCGCACGGCATCACGATGCGCGTGCACGAGCGTGGGGTGGGCGTGACCGATGCCTGCGGAACGGGTGCCTGTGCGTCGGCGTGGGCGGCGGTGCAGTGGGGCCTCGTCGCCGCCACCACCCGGGAAGTCGTGGTGCACATGGATGGTGGGAGTGCGAAGGTGTCGGTGAACCATCCCGTCGACGGTTCGGTCACCCTGACCGGTCCCGCCGCCCACATCGCAACGATCGAGATCGAGATCACGTGAGTACTCCGTACCAAGAAGCCCTGGGCGCGACCCTGATCGATCGCACGGTCAGGGAGAAGATCGTGCTGGTGGGGGTCACGTTGCCCGGTCAGACCGACGAGGACACCGAGGCCAGCCTCGACGAGCTCGCACTGCTGGTCGACACGGCCGGCGCCGATGTGGTGGCCGAGCTGGTGCAGCGCCGTGACGCCCCCGATCACACGTGGTTCATCGGCAAGGGCAAGGCGGAAGAGCTGAAGACGCTGTGCCTCGCCGTCGACGCCGACACGGTGGTGTTCGACAACGAGCTGTCACCCGGTCAGCAGTACAACCTCGAGAAGTTGCTCGGTCGTACCGCCATCGACCGCACCGCCGTCATCTTGGACATCTTCGCCCAGAACGCCCACACGCTCGAGGGCAAAGCGCAAGTGGAGCTGGCGCTGCTCCGGTACCGGTTGCCCCGGCTCCGCCGCGGCTCCGACGCCAAGCTGTCGCAGCAGCGTGGTGGGGTGGGTGCCCGGTTCGGCGGTGGCGAGACGAAGATCGAAGTCGACCGTCGCCGCATCATGCGCCGCATCACCAAGCTCGAGGGCGACCTCCGCGAGCTGGCCTCCACCCGCGAGCTGCAACGCAAGAGCCGGGGGAGGAGCGGTCTGGCGAACGTGGCCATCGTCGGATACACGAACGCCGGCAAGTCGACCCTGCTGAACCATCTGACCCAGGCCGGTGTGCTGGTGGAAGACCGGTTGTTCGCCACCCTCGACCCCACCACCCGGCGGCTGGCGCTCCCCGGCGGTGAGCCGGTACTGCTGACCGACACGGTCGGTTTCGTGCGTCGGCTCCCCCACGGACTGGTCGAGTCGTTCAAGGGCACGCTCGAGGTGGCGGCCCGCGCCGATCACCTCGTGCACGTGGTCGATGCGAGCGCTCCCGACCCCGACGGCGAGATCGCCGCGGTGCGCGAGGTGCTGGGCGAGATCGACGCCGCTGCCGTGCCGGAGCTGCTGGTGTTCAACAAGTCGGATCTCGCACCCGACGAGGCGAAGCGGCTCGTGGTCGAGCACCAGGGGTCGGTCGCCATCAGCGCCGTGACCGGGGAGGGCGTCGAGGAATTCCTCCGCACCCTGGCCGATCGATTGCGATCACGCACCACGGTGGTCGAGCTACGGGTGCCGTTCGACCGGGGCGATGTGCTGGCGGCCATCCACCGCGAGGGTGAGGTGCTCAGCGAGGACGAGGGCCCCGAGGGCATGGTCGTGCGGGCCCGTCTGAGCGAGTCGTCGGCCGGGCGTCTCGCCGAGTTCCGCATCTGAGCGCTCGTACACGACCCGGATCGGGATGAGCAGACGCTGACCGGGACGGATCTGAGGCCCCGGCGGGTGGCGATGCCATGATGGGTGGACATGGCGTCGTCACCGGAACCCACAGCACCTGAGCGCGCCGGTGGCTTCGTCCCGCCCCCGTATCCGTACGATCGTTTGGCGCAGCTCGCCCCGTTGGCGGCTCGACACGATGGTGGAGTGGTCGATCTCTCGGTGGGGACCCCGATGGATCCGCCGCCCGCGGCGGTGGTCGCCGCGCTCGGCGGATCCGATGCCGAGCGCGGCTATCCGGCCAGCATCGGTTCAGCGGCGCTCCGTGACGCCTTCGCCGGGTGGATCGATCACCGCTTCGGCGTGACCATCTCGCCGGACCACCTCGGTGCGTGCATCGGCACCAAGGAGTTCGTGGCCTCGACCCCGCACCTGCTCCGCCTGCGCACGCCCCAGCGCGACACGGTGCTCTATCCGGCGGTGTCCTACCCCACCTACGCGATGGGTGCCACCTTGGCCGGATGCCGTGCGGTGCCGGTTCCGCCCCGTGCCGACGGTGCCCTCGACCTGTCCGCCATCGATGCCGACGACGCCGAACGGTCCCTGCTCCTCTGGTCGAACAGCCCGAGCAACCCGACCGGTGCGCTCGACGATCTCGACGCCGTGGTGGCTTGGGGCAGGGAACACGACGTGCCCGTGTTCTCCGACGAGTGCTACGCCGAGTTCACCTGGGACGGTCCGCCCGCCACCGCGCTGCAGCACGGGCTCGACGGGGTGGTGGCGGTGCACTCGCTGTCGAAGCGGTCGAACCTCGCTGGAGTGCGGGTGGGCTGCTACGCCGGCGACCCCGAGCTGGTGGTGTACCTCCAGGAGGTGCGCAAGCACATGGGCATGATGGTGCCGGGGCCCGCCCAGGCCGCGGCGGTGGCAGCGCTGTCCGACGACGCCCACGTGGCGGAGCAGCGCGATCGGTACTGGACGCGCCTCGAGCGCATGGCTGATGTGCTCGGGCGGTGGTCCGGACGGTCGATCCCGCTCCCATCGGGTGGGTTCTACCTGTGGTTCGACGTCGGCGACGGATGGGACTTCGCTGAACGGCTGATGGCTGCCGGGGGAGCGCTCGTGAGTCCCGGTGACTTCTACGGACCCGATGGTCACCGTCATGTTCGCGTCGCGGTGGTGCAGCCCGATGATCGGATCGAGCTCGTCGCCGCCCGCCTCCGATCGGGTGACCAGCCATGATGGTGCCGCTGATCGATGCGCCGCCGAACCCGGAGACCGGCGGCCGATCCCGGTCACTGATGCTCGCTGGTGCGGTGACGATCGTGGCGGGTCTCGTGGCTGGACTGGTCGTGTTCGTGGTTGGTCAGGGGCGCACCGACCGTGCGGTGGAGAATCTCGCTCGAGCACCAGTGGGATGCGACACCACCCTCGAGTTCTCGGGTACGGGATCGTTCGTGGTGTACGTGGAGACCGTCGGTCGGATCGAACAGCTCGAGGGAGGGTGCGACGCGCCCACCGCGTACGACCGACGGGGTGCGGGCACTCCCGACGTGTCGATCGAGCTCAGGGGGCCTGCCGGTGAGGAGGTCGTGCTGGAACCGACCACGGCCGACGGGTATGCCACCGACGCCTTCGTGGGCGAGGCCATGGGCGAGATCCGCATCGACGACGCCGGGCGTCATCTGCTGCGTGTCATGTCCGACGACGAGGATTTCGCAGTGTCAGTGGGGCGGGACCCGTCAGGTGCGGCCACCCCGTTCACGCTCGCTGCCGTCATGATCGGCCTCGCCGGGCTCGTGGGTGGGGCCACTCTGGTGGCCGTGGCGGTGGCCGGGAATCGGCGTGGCCCGGACGACGATCGAGTTGTGGACGAGACGATGCCGCAGTTCGAGCCCGATGGTCGGGTGCCCGCGGCGCCACCATTGGCGCCACCGCCGCCGGGCGCCGTGGTGTCACCGCCGCCGACCGGCCCACTGCCGCCACTGCCGCCACCGCCGTCATCTCCGCCATCCCCGCCATCGGGCGGCTGAGCGGTCGATGGCGGTCAGAGGCGACGCATGACGGTCACCACCCGGCCGTAGATCGTCACCTCGTCGGGTGAGAAGACCATGGGCTCCATGGTGGGGTTGCTCGGGATGAGCGTGATGGCCGAACCCGACCGTCGGTAGGTCTTCACCGTGGCCTCGCCATCGGGGATGCCCGCCACGATCACATCGCCGTTGTCGGCGGTGACCTGCTGCACCGCGATGACGAAGTCGCCGTCGAGGATGCCGGCGTCGATCATCGAATCGCCACGGACCCGGAGCATGAACAGGTCGCCCTCGCCGGTGAAGTCGAGCGGGACCGGCAACAGTTCCTCGACGTTCTCGCTGGCCAGCACGTCGGTGCCGGCCGCCACATCGCCCACGAGGGGGACATGGCGCACGGGCCGGCGTTCCATCACGGCACCGGAGTTGGAGTCCCAGCGGACCTCGATGGCGCGTGGCTTGGTGGGGTCGCGCCTCAGGTATCCGAGGCGCTCGAGGGTGTTGAGATGCGTGTGCACCGTCGATGGTGAGGTCAGGCCCACGGCCTCGCCGATCTCACGCACCGAGGGGGGATAGCCACGCGACTGCATCTCCGACGAGATGAAGTCGAGGATCTCACGCTGGCGGGCGGTGATCTTGCTGTCGCTCATGGGGCCATCGTACGGGCGTTCGGACGATCTGTCAAACATCTGTTCGTCTGGCGGCCGTCATCCCAGCTCACGAGGCTCCACCCGGACGGCCGAACACCTGTGCGATGTTTCTCTTGACATCGAACACCTGTCCGCGGTACGAATGTTCGTCGTACGACCGTTCGATCACGACCACTGGAGACCTGACATGACCGCTGTCCTCATCTCGTCCCGCCCGGCGCTCGAGCATCGTCGCGTCAGTGCCGCCACGTACCGTCGTCGGCGAGCCGCGGTGGGCGGCGTGCTCGTCGGGGTGATCGCCCTCCTCGGGGCGTTCGTGCCCGGCCCGTCGTTCGGTCCCGGTGGCGTCCCTGCCTCCGCCACCGGGGCCGAGACGGCGTTCGAGCGGTCGACGGTGATGGCCCGCCCGGGCGACACGCTGTGGACCATCGCCCGCACCCACCGTGGTGAGATCTCCCACGACGTCTACGTCGATGCGCTCGTGCGCCTCAACGGCGGTGCATCGATCGAGGCCGGTCAGCGCATCGTCTTGCCGTGAGTGGGCACGGCCCCGCCGGTAACCTCCGGGCGTGCGCTGTCCGGTCTGTCAGGCGATGGAGACCAAGGTGGTCGATTCGCGCATGGCTGCCGACGGTCACGCCGTGCGTCGCCGTCGGCAGTGCCTCTCGTGCGCACACCGGTTCACCACGTTCGAGCGGGTGGACGAGGTGCCGCTCGAGGTCGTGAAGTCCGACGGCGCCGTGGTCCCGTTCGATCGCTCGAAGATCGTGGCCGGCGTGCTGGCGGCCACGAAGGGTCGTGCGGTGACGCCCGAGCGGATCGATCAGCTCGCGGTCGAGGTCGAGGATCGGATGCGGCTGGTGGGTGGCGCCGTCACCAGTGCCCAGATCGGTGTGACGGTGCTCGACCGGCTTCGCTCCATCGACGATGTCGCCTATCTCCGGTTCGCCTCGGTGTACAAGGATTTCGATGCGGCGGCCGATTTCCACCGGGAGATCGAGCTGATGAACAAACTCGGCCACGACGTCACCGGCTGACCGGCTGACCGGCCGACCGGCTGACCGGCCGACCGGCTGA
>REDU01000121.1 GCA_007693335.1 Ilumatobacter sp.
TCGAGCCGTCGGCCACGATGTTCGAGACCGGCATCAAGGTGATCGACCTGCTCACCCCGTACGTGGCGGGCGGCAAGATCGGCCTCTTCGGCGGTGCCGGCGTGGGCAAGACCGTGCTCATCACCGAGATGATCAACCGGGTCGCCTCCCAGCACGGTGGTGTGTCGGTGTTCGCCGGGGTGGGCGAGCGCACCCGTGAGGGCACCGACCTCCGACTCGAGATGATGGAGTCGGGCGTGTTCGAGAAGGCCGCCCTCGTGTTCGGTCAGATGGACGAGCCGCCCGGCGTGCGTCTGCGCGTGGCGCTGTCGGCGCTGACCATGGCCGAGTACTTCCGCGACGTGCGCAACCAGGACGTGCTGCTGTTCGTCGACAACATCTTCCGCTTCGTCCAGGCCGGCTCCGAGGTGTCGACCCTGCTCGGCCGGATGCCCTCGGCCGTGGGCTACCAGCCCACCCTGGCCGACGAGATGGGTCAGCTGCAGGAGCGCATCACCTCGACGCGCGGTCGGTCGATCACCTCGCTGCAGGCGGTGTACGTGCCCGCCGACGACTACACCGACCCGGCGCCGTTCACCACGTTCACGCACCTCGACGCCACCACCGAGCTGTCGCGTCAGGTGGCGGCCCTCGGCATCTATCCCGCCGTGGACCCGTTGGCCTCGACGTCGACGATCCTGTCGCCCGAGGTGGTCGGTCAGCACCACTACGACGTGGCCCGTCAGGTGCAGGAGACGCTGCAGCGCTACAAGGAGCTGCAGGACATCATCGCCATCCTCGGTCTCGACGAGCTGTCGGAGGAGGACCGCCAGATCGTGAGCCGGGCCCGCAAGGTGCAGCGCTTCTTGTCGCAGCCGTTCTACGTGGCCGAGGTGTTCACCGGTCTCACCGGTGAGTACGTGCCGGTGGCCGAGACGGTCGAGTCGTTCGAGGCCCTGGTACGCGGCGATCTCGACGAGGTTCCCGAGCAGGCGTTCTTGAACGTGGGCGGCGTCGAGCAGGTGCTGGCCAAGGCCAAGGCCCTGCAGGAGTCCTGAGGTCGTCGATGTCGTCGAGCCGAACGAAGCAGGAGTCCTGAGATGGCGGAGCCGATGACGGTCGAGGTCGTGTCGCCCGAGCGCGTGCTGTACTCGGGTGAGGCCACCATGGTCATCACCCGCACACTGGGCGGGGAGTTCGGCGGAGGCGGCGAGGTCGCCTTCCAGGCGGGTCACATGCCGTTCCTGGGCGCGCTCAGCGACAACCACACGCGCGTGTTCCTCACCGACGGCACCGTGCAGGACATCGCCGTGCACGGTGGCTTCGTCGAGGTCAGCGAGAACAAGGTGACGATCCTGTCCGACGCCGCCGAGCTGTCGGTCGAGATCGACGTGACCCGTGCCCAGTCCGCCAAGGAGCGGGCCGAGGAGCGCCTCCGTCACGAACACGACGCCGAGGCCGTGGCCGCCTTGAGCCGGGCCCACGCCCGCCTCCACGCCACCGGCACCCCCCTGGGCTGACCCCCACCGAACTGTCCGCGGTGATCGGGTGGAACCGGGCGTTCCGCGCAGACAGTTCGAGCTGATCTCGCCGAACTGTCCGCGGTGATCGGGTGGAACCGGGCGTTCCGCGCAGACAGAATCGGGGGATGGGTTATCCGTTCACCTCGGCACTGGTCACCGGCGCGTCATCGGGCATCGGCGAGGTGATGGCCGACCTGCTGGGTCGAGCCGGTGTGCCCACGGTGGTGGTGGCCCGTCGTGGGGACCGACTGGCGGAGATCGCCGATCGCCACGACGGGTTCGAGGTGCTCGCCGCCGACCTGACCACACCCGAGGGTCAGCAGGTCGTGGCCGAGCGGATCGCCTCGGTCGACCGACCCATCGACCTGGTCGTCAACAACGCCGGATTCGGCACCAGCGGTACCTTCCACGAACTCGACGTCGATCGGCTCGATCGAGAGGTCCAACTCAACATCGCCGCCCTCACGCGCCTCAGCCACGCCGCCCTCGCGACGATGGTGCCGCGGGGTCGGGGCTGGCTGCTCAACGTGTCGAGCATCGCCGGCTTCCAGGCCGCCCCGAAACTGGCCGTGTACGCCGCCACCAAGGCCTACGTCACGAGCTTCACCGAGAGCCTCCACGAAGAGGTGTCGGGCACGGGCGTGAAGGTGTCGGTGCTGTGCCCCGGCCTCACGCGCACCGAGTTCCAGCAGGTGAGCAGCACCGACCACTACGCCGACACGTTCCCGGACTTCGTCTGGACCACGGTCGACGACGTCGCCAACGCAGGCCTCGACGGGGTCTCGAAGGGCCGCACCGTGGTGGTACCCGGTGTGCTCTACAAGGGGGTCGTGGCGGCGAGCGGGATCACTCCCCGCGGCCTCGCCCGTCGCATCTCGGGGCTCGTGCAACGCGGCTGAACCGTCGAGCGGTTGCGTGCGGCCGCGCCGATCAGCTGTAGTCGATGGCGGAGAACTCCTGGAGCTTCTCGACGCGGTGACGGGCGTCGATGAAGCGCACCGTGCCACTGCGTGACCGCATCACGAGGCTCTGCGTGCGGGCGCCACGGCTGTCGAATCGCACACCGCGGAGGAGCTGACCGTCGGTGATGCCGGTGGCGGCGAAGAAGCAGTTGTCGCCCTGGATCAGGTCGTCGTTGGTGAGGATCTGATCGAGGTCGTAGCCGGCGTCGAGCATCGCCGTGCGCTCGCTGTCGCTCTGTGGCAGCAGCTGGCACTGCATCTCACCACCCATGCTCTTGAGTGCGGCCGCGGTGATGACGGCCTCGGGGGTGCCGCCGATGCCGAGCAGCACGTCGACGCCGGCGTCGGGCCACGCGGTGGCGATGCCGCCGTACACGTCGCCGTCGGAGATCAGCCGGATGCGTGCGCCGGTGGACCGCACCTCGGCGATGAGGTCGGCGTGGCGCGGCCGATCGAGGATCACCACGGTGAGGTCGCGCACGCTCTCGCGCTTGGCCTTGGCCACCCATCGCAGGTTCTGCGTGGGGCTGGCGGTGATGTCGATCGCACCGACGGCATCGGGGCCCACGGCGATCTTGTCCATGTAGAACGACGGGCCTGGATCGAACATCGAGCCCCGTTCGCCCACGGCGATCACCGACAGTGCGTTGGTCTTGCCGTGCGCGGTGAGGGTGGTGCCGTCGATGGGGTCGACCGCCACGTCGACCTCGGGATGGCTACCGTCGCCCACGCGCTCGCCGTTGTAGAGCATCGGAGCGTCGTCCTTCTCGCCCTCGCCGATCACCACCACGCCGTCCATCTGGACCGTGCTGAGGATCGTGCGCATGGCGGCCACCGCCGCACCGTCGGCCGACTCCTTCTCGCCGCGGCCCACCCAGCGCGCCGAGGCGAGCGCGGCTGACTCGGTCACCCGGGCCAACTCCATGGCGAGGTTCCGGTCGGGACGTTGATGGGAGGGACCTGTCATGGTTCCCACCGTAGTGGGCGGACCGCCCGCGTCTCCGATGAGACGCCGTCGCCCGGCCCTCGGGCCGGGATCTTGGTGTGCGGTACCATCGCTCCCAACCAGAGCGGACGGACATCCGCTCCGGACACGATCGAGAAGTGGTGGGGGACGGTCACGAGCATGGGGGAGCGCGACGACACGGCGTCATTGGTGCTGGCGGCATTCGAGGGACGCGATCGAGAGCTCCGGTTCGACACCGGCGATGTGCTCGTGAACGAAGGTGACGTGGCCCATGAGGTGTTCGTGGTGCTGACGGGACGGTTCGAGGCGGTGAAGGTCACCGACCAGGGTTCGGTGGTGGTCGGGTCGGTGGGGCCGGGCGAGATCCTGGGTGAGATCACGGTGATCGCCGGTGGGCGTCGCACCGCGACCCTCCGGGCCACCGAGTCGAGCGTGGTCCGCGCGATCGACCGGTTGCCGTTCGAGCGGTGGCTGATCGAGCACGGCGCGATCACCGACGAGGTCTCGCTCCGTGCCCGGGAACGCATCGATCGCACCCAGGTGGCCGAGATGCTCACCGATCTGCTCGGGACCACCGAGCCCGAGCTGATCGCCGAGGTCGTCGACCGTTGCGAGTGGCGGCGGCTGGCCGCCGGCGAGGTGCTGTTCGCGCAGGGCGACCCGTCCGACGCGGCGTACTTCGTGGTCGGTGGCCGCGTGCGAGCGTCGGTGCTCGACGTCGCCGGCCCCCTCGCTGATGACACTGGCCCCGATGACACTGGCCCCGATGACACGGGACCGGGCGACACGGGACCGGGCGAGGTGGTGATCGGTGAACTGGGCCGGGGCGAGGTGGTGGGTGAGCTGGGACTCATCGACGATGCGCTGCGGTCGGCCACCATCCGTGCGGTTCGCGACACCACGTTGGCCAGGTTCCCGGCCGAGATGTTCGAGGAGCTGATCCAGCGATCGCCGGCGTTGATGTTGCAGGTCACCCGCAACATCCTCCGCCGGATGCGAGCCACGACCCGCAGGGGTGCCAGCCGGGCCTCGACCCTCACCCTGGTGGTCACCACCGACGCCGTCGATCCCGAGGCGGTCGCGTCGATGGTGCACGACGAGATCGGGCACGTCCGCACGGCGGCACTGCTGTCGGCCCGGCGCGTCGACGAGCTCCTGGATCGCCCCGGCATCGCCCAGACCGACGCCGACAACGTCGGCGCGCCGCGCCTGTCGGAGTTCCTGCACGAAGCCGAGGTCGCGAACGATCACCTGGTCCTGCTGGCCGATCCGACGCCCACGGCCTGGACCCGGCGGGCCATGAGTCAAGCCGACCGGGTCGTGGTGATGATGTCGGCGCAGGCGTCGGCCACCGAGGAGGGCGCCGTCCGCGCCCTCATCGACGAGCTCGACGGCCTCCACGACGTGGCGCGCACCGTGGCGATCGTGCACCCACCCGGTACCGACCGCCCGCACGACACCGCCCGGGTGCTCGACACCTTCGGCTTCCACGACGTGGTGCACCTGCACCATGGGGTGGAGGCCGACGTGCGCCGGATGGCCCGACTGGCCAGCGGTCACGGGGTCGGCCTCGTGCTCAGCGGTGGAGGCGGGCGGGGCCTGGGACACATCGGGGTGCACCGGGCACTGATGGAGGCCGGTGTGCCGATCGACTACGTGGCCGGCTGCTCGATGGGGTCGACCGTCGCGGGTTTGATCGCACTGGGACACCGAACGAGCGAGATGGTCGACGTCGGCCGTCGTCAGATGCACCGTCTGCTCGACTACACGATCCCGATCGTGTCGGTCATCAGTGGCAAGCGGATGTCGGCGTCGATCGAGTCGACGTTCGGCACCTGGGATGTCGAGGACCTGTGGCTGCCGTTCTACTGCACGTCCACCAACCTCTCACGCTCGCGGTCGGAGGTGCACCGTCGCGGCGACCTGGCGCGGGCGGTCCGGGCCAGCGTGGCGATCCCCGGCATCCTGCCGCCGGTGTCGTACCACGGTGACCTGCTGGTGGACGGGGGCGTGCTCAACAACATGCCGTTCGAGTCGATGCGCGACGATGCACGGGTGGGCACCGTGATCGCCGTGGACGTGTCGCCGGCCAAGGGACCCGCGGCGCCCGACGATCCCGGTCTCTGGGTGTCGGGTTGGCAGGAGCTGTTCGGGCGGCTCCGGCGCTCGTCGCGGGTGCACCCGGGCGTGGGGACCGTCCTGCTGCGCAGCATGCTCACGGGGGCCGCGCTGCACCATCAGGCGGCACTGCGCGAGGGCGGCATCGACCTGTTGGTGAAGCTCGAGCTGCCCGGGGTCGGTCTGCTCGACCTCGATCGGGTCGCGGAGGTGGCCGACGCCGGGTACTCGGCGTCGGTCGACCAGGTGCGGACGTGGGCCGAGGCCACCCCGTTCATCGGATCCGGACGCACCGCCCACGACGCGGCTCGATGAACGGCACGGCACGCGACCCCGTGAGTGGTGCGGCGGGACGGCCGGTGCCGATCACCCCCGAGCTCTGCCTGGCCGGTCGTGACCTCACCGAGCCGCGCCTCTCGCCCGACGGCTCCACCGTGGCGTTCGTGGCCCGATGGGGCGCCGAGTCGGCCATCATGCTCGTCCCGACCGGCGGCGGGCCCGAACGTCAGCTCACCCTCGCGCCACGGCCGTCGGGGGGCCGTGGCATGGGCGGCGGCTGCTTCGACTGGATGCCCGACGGGTCGGGGGTGGTGTACGCAGCCCGCGACGGTGAGCTGTGGCTGCACCCCCTCGACGGGTCGGAGGTACGCCGACTCACCGATCACGGTGAGGGCCGCTCGGTGGAGGCACCGTCGGTCTCGCCCGACGGCCGGTGGGTGGCCCACGTGGTCGACCAGGCCGAGGTGTGGCGAGTGCCCACCGCCCGACGCGTCACCGATGACCCCGCTGTGGACGACCCCGGCGCCGAACGGCTCGACGATGCCGGGGCCGACTTCTGCTTCGACCCGTTCAGCGATCACGACTCGGTGCGCTGGCAGGCCTGGGACGTCCCCGACATGCCGTGGGACGCCGCCCGCACCGAGATCGTCCGGTTCGGTCCCGATGGTCGGGTGGTGTCGCGTGACGTGCGCACCGGGCGCGGGGCCGTGCAACAGCCCCGCACCCTGCGCGACGGCACCCCCGTCGACGTGCGCGACGACACCGGCTGGCTGAACGTCTGGCTCGACGACGCGCCGCTCGTGGACGAACCGCTCGAGCACGCCGGACCGTCGTGGGGGATGGGACAGCGGTCGTACGCCGAGTCGCCCGACGGGTCACAGCTGGCGTTCACCCGCAACGAGCGGGGCTTCGGACGCCTCTGCGTGCTCGACCGGAGCACCGGCGCGGTCGAGTCCATCGCCAGGGGGGTGCACGGTCAGCTGGGCTGGAGCGGTGATCATCTCGTGGCGCTGCGCTCGGGTGCCCGGACGCCAACGCAGATCGTCACGTATCGCACGCAGGGCGACACCGGCCGGGGCGCAGGGTGGACACGGCGCGTGCTCGCGGTCGGCCCGCCGCACGCCTGGGATCACCTCGATCTCCCCGAACCGGAACCGTTCGTGGTTCACCATCACGACGTGGTCGTGCCGGCGCGCCGATACGTCGCGGGTCGCGGCCGGGCCATCTGCTGGGTGCACGGCGGCCCGACCGACCAGTGGCAGGTCACGTTCATGCCGCGTATCAGCTACTGGTGGTCGCGAGGCTGGGACGTCGTGGTGCCCGATCCCCGCGGCACCACGGGTCACGGGCGAGCGCACCAGCAGGCACTCCACGGTGGCTGGGGCGAGATCGACGTGCACGACACGGCAGCCGTGCTCCGCCACGTGCACGCGTCGGGGTGGGCGGACCCCTCGCACACCGTCGTGATGGGCGGATCGTCGGGCGGCCTCACCGCCCTCGGCGTGCTGGGTCGACACCCTGGTCTGGCGGCCGGAGGGGTGGTGCTCTATCCGGTGTGCGATCTGGCCGAACTCGCCGAGCGCAGCCACCGCTTCGAGGCGCACTACACGCTGTCGCTCGTCGGCCCGCTCGACCACACCGAGCGGTATCGCGATCGTTCACCGCTCACCTACGCCCACCTCATCGACGTGCCGCTGCTCGTCATGCACGGCGAGGACGATCCGGTGGTGCCCGTCGAGCAGAGCATCCGCCTGGCCGAACGCGTCCGATCCGCCGGTGGTGACGTCGAGCTGCACCTGTTCGAGGGCGAGGGCCACGGGTTCCGCGACCCGCAGCACCGACTCGACGAACTCGATCTGGTGGGCCGCTTCCTCGACCGCGTCGTGACCGGCTCCGCCTGACCCCAGCGTGTCGCCGCCGGCACCGTCGCGGCCGACGCCGGCAGTAGCGTGGGTGTCATGTCGTTCGTCAACCGATCCGGCGGTGAGCAGAAGCGCCAGACCCAGGCGGCGTCGGGTGCGCCACCGCTGGAGGATTTCGATCCCGCCGATCCGGACACCGTCAAGGTGCACTACGACGTGTCGGGCTGGGACTTCGATCAGCGGGGTGAGCTCGCAGCGGCGTTCGCCGAGGCCGGTCTGCCCCACGGGTGGGACGGCCACGAGTTGGTGGTGCCCGAAGCCGCCGAGGACGCCGCCGACGCGCTGTTCGCCCGCCTCGATGCCGAGCTCGGCCCGTTCCCGATCGGCCTCGGCGAACACGAGGGGTCCACCGAGTTCGGGCTCGACGAGTGGCCGCCGGCCGATCTCGAGATCCTGCGCACCGCGCTGGTCGACGCCGAGATCCCCCATCGGTGGGAAGGGCACACGATCTTCGTCGCCACCGACGCCGAGGACGTCGTGGACGACCTCCTCGACGCCATCGAACGGGGCGACATCGCGTCGTACGATCCCGACGCCGACGGCGGTGCGCCCGACGGCGCCCTGGGGCGCCTGTTCACCATCGGTGACCGCCTGGCCCGTGATCCCACCGAGTCGGGGGCACGGTTCGAGTTGTTCGAGCTCGCTCCCCAGCTCGACGCCCGCACCCCGCCGTTCGGCCTGGCCGTGAGCGCGTGGAGCGTGGTGGTCGCCCGGGTGAACGATCTCACGAGCGACTTCGAGATCGACGCCGACCCCAGCGACATCATCGGTCACGCCCAGGAACTGCGGACGATCACTCGTCCCTACGTCTAGGGCGATACCGTCAGCACCATGCTGCTGGCCGAGATCGAGGTCTGGCACACCCGGCCCACCGTGCCGACCCGTCGGGTGGCACTCGGGCACCTGGTGCTCCCGGTCGACCCCGCTCCGGGGTTCGGCGGCCTGCTCCTCGGAGCCGTCGTGGCCGGGCACGTGGCCGGTGTGAGCGACGAGGTCCTGCCCGACGTACACCGCCTGATCGACCAGGTCGAGCGGGGTGATCGGGTGGTACAACCCCGCCTCCGCCACCGGTTCCAGGTCGATCGGCACGGGCTCGCACGCAGCACCCACCGGCTGGTGGGTGAGAGCGACGAGATCCGGTTCGACTTCGAGAGCGTCGGCACCGATCTGGCCCAGGTGC
Organism: Ilumatobacter sp.; assembly: GCA_007693335.1. Classification (GTDB taxonomy): domain Bacteria; phylum Actinomycetota; class Acidimicrobiia; order Acidimicrobiales; family Ilumatobacteraceae; genus SKSP01. The sequence continues at coordinate 8,931 of REDU01000121.1, forward strand.
TGGGTGCCGTCTACGCCGTCGAGCGACTCGATCTCGACAGCCGGCGCATCGTGGCCCCGGTGCTGCACAAGGCGATGCAGTGGCGTGGACCGCTCGGCCCGAGCCTCATCGGCCACCTCGCCGGCGCCACCACGACCAACCTCGCGGCACTGGCCGATCCGCGGGCGTGGGCGCTCGAGGTGCTCGGTTTCCCACCCGGCACCGAGCGTCCCTCGAAGAAGCAGGTGATGGCGCAGTACCGGGTGCGGATGCGCTCGGTGCATCCCGACCACGGCGGCGACACCGCTGGAGCCGGCGACGCCATCCTCGAGCTCAACGAGGCCCGTCGCATCCTGTCGACCGCGTCGGCGTGAGCGACCAGCCGGTCCCCGACCACGGTCTGGTCCTGCTCTATCCCGGCGCCGGTTCGGGTGCCGATCATCCCGGTCTGGTCGCGATCGCCGATGCGCTCGCACCGATGGAGTGCGCGCGGCGTGACTTCGGCTACCGCCAGCAGGGTCGGCGGGCCCCCGACCGGGCCCCCAAGCTGATGGCGGAGGTGCGTGCCGAGTTGGCCCGCCACGACGATGACGGCGAGCGCCCGGTGGTGCTCGGCGGCAGGTCGATGGGCGGTCGGATCTGCTCGATGGTGGTGGCCGGGGCCGACGGTGAGCCGCCACCTCCGCAGGTGGTGGCGCTGGTGCTGATCGCCTATCCGCTGCACCCGCCCGGTCGCCCCGATCGGCTCCGGGTGGAGCACCTGCCCGACATCGCCGTGCCCTGCCTGTTCGTGTCGGGCACCCGTGACCCGTTCGGGACCCCCGACGAGCTCGAGCGGTGGACCGCCACGATCCCCGCCCCGGTCACGCACGTGTGGATCGACGGCGCCCGCCACGAGCTCAGCGGCGCCGATGCCGAGGTGGCCGCCGCCGTCGCCCGCTTCTGTCCGCGCTGATCCGGTGGATCTGCCGTTTTCCCGCAGACAGTTCGGAAGGGTCAGCGGGTGTCGGACGGGTTCAGATCCTCGAGGGAGCGATGAGCGGTCTCG